>CAIZJW010000140.1 GCA_903933385.1 uncultured Silvanigrella sp.
AGCTCCTCGTCTATTTTGTCAAACCTGTCAAACAATATGGTTTCATCAATAAATATGGGAAAATTTAGGCACCGAGCGCATATCTCGCCTGGGTATGACCATTTTTCCGACGGTTGGGTTGTCGATAAAGCACCTTTCATGCGAATTTGAGAAATCAAGTCATTGCTGGGTGGTGGCGATTTTTCCCTGGATTTGATGAACAATTGGGGGTTCTTATGGAAGGTCAAATGGCGCACATTCATGACAGTGGTACGGTATCCTGTTTTTGTGATGAAATGCGAGCTCCTTTCGATGGCACACTGCCTGAAATTTCTGTTTACTTCGCAAATAAGCAGGCAATGAATGATGCCATCACCCTGCTGATTGCAAACTCGTACCTACCTGCCAGTACGATGCAGCGCGAAGGGTCAAGCAAGCGCGAGGTTGTCTCGAGCAAATATTCTGCGCGTGATCTTGTTAAGCTTATTGAAAGTGGTCGGCACATTTTGCTTAAAAAAGCCTTCGGTTTGCCAGATATCGGGCTTGGCGTGCTGGAAGAGAGCGTACGCATTGACTTTCGTCCAGGGCCTGAATGGAGCGACGCTCAGATCAACCGACTCGCTGAGACACTTCGGCTTTTACGGGGTAAGGTGTCCGTGGCCGATATTTGCCTTGATGAAATGGAAGAGCATTTCTCAAGAGATGCAACTTCGGGTTTTCAGGAACTTTTGGAAGCTCAGCATTCCTAAAGCCAGGAATGTGCTCTCTGAAATAGACAAACGGATCAATTGAAATGAAGATTGGAAGTGGCATTGATCAAGGATTCTGTAATCAATCTCATGAACTTCTAATTGACTCCAAGGCAATAGAACGCAACCAGAGACGTGTTTTTTCAGTTGTTGTTCTTAGCTTTTTTACGATGCTTGTTGAAATTGTGGCTGGTCGCATGACGGGCTCGATGGCACTCGAGGCCGACGGCTATCATATGGCCTCTCATGCTTGTGCATTAGGTATCGCCTTTCTTGCCTATAAATTACTCTCGTCAGCAGCAATTCAGCGCAAAATGAATTTCGGAGCGGGAAAGATTTTGGCTTTGGGCGGCTACTCCAGTGCAATTGTTTTGGCTGCTGTTGCTTTCTGGATGATTTTTGAAAGCTCCGCGCGTTTGATGAATCCACAGCACATAAGTTTTCTTGAGGCGCTTTATGTTGCTTGTGCTGGTTTGTTTGTGAATCTTTTGAGCGCCTGGTTGCTGGGGTGGGGAAAGCACGACCACCACGCACACGACCACCACGCACACGACCACCACGCACACGACCACCACGCACACGACCACCACGCACACGACCACCACGCACATGACCACCACGCACACGACCACAACCATCAGGGCGCCTTGATACACGTGCTTGCCGATGCCCTCACCTCCGTTTTGGCAATCGCAGCATTGCTGATTGGTCGTAATTTCTCTGGGTTGGCGTGGCTCGATCCGTTGATGGGAATTATTGGAGCGATCGTTATTCTTCGCTGGGCTTGGTCTCTCCTAAAACAAACATCATTTGAGCTACTGGATTGTCATCCTCCCGGTGTGTCGATGGATGATCTTAAAAAGAAGATTGAAAACGATGGTCATCGGGTTTGGGATCTGCATGTTTGGAGTCAGGGCAGAGGCGCATTTATTGGCATGCTCAGTGTGACTCCGGCAAACGAACAAGCTGACTTCAAAGAATATTTCAAAGGAATCGGACAAGGAATTCACCTCTCAGTTGAGAGGGTGGCAAAAATTCCGGCTTCATGATTCAGCGCACTCAGTGCGCAGCTCGAATGGTATTACAGTGTGAGCGATTTGATGCGGCGCAGTATGGATTCAGCTGTTGTGAAATCAACCTGCGTCGAAGCATCTGAGAGTGCCTTTGCTGGGTTGGTGTGTACTTCCATGAAAAGTGCATCAATGCCAACAGCAACTGCGGCAGCGCACAGGCTTGGAACCATGTCGCGCAATCCGGAGGATTGGCCTGCGCCTGCTCCAGGAAGTTGTGCTGCATGAGTGCCATCAAAAACAGTTGCGTAGCCTGAACGCCTCATCAAAACCAAATTTCGGTAGTCGACAACCAGGTTGTTGTATCCAAACGAGCTTCCGCGCTCGCAAAGAAGTATTTTGGTATTCCCCTCGGCGGCGATGTAGTCGGCGCATGCAATGAGCTGCTCCGGCGATGCATGCTGACCTTTTTTAATTTGAATGGTTTTGCCCGAGAGGGCGCACGCTTTGAGAAGATTCTTCTGATCACACAAAAAAGCAGGCACTTGAACGATGTCCACAACCGATGCGGCTTCGCGCGCTTGCTCGGGAGTGTGTACGTCGGTCAGGACGGGTATCTGAAAACTGTTTTGAATGTCAGCAAGCCAGCCGAGTCCTTTTTCAAGGCCAGGGCCTCGGGCTGTGTTGCCGCTGGTGCGATTGGCTTTGTCGTAGCTGCTTTTAAAAATATAGTTAAATCCCAATTCTTCGCAAAGTGTTTTGAGTCGGGTTGCGACTTCAAATCCCAGTTCTCTTGATTCGAACATGCATGGGCCGGCAATCACCGTTAAAGGCTTTTGCCCGAGAGTGAGTTTGGGGTGAATATCGCCCGTCCAACCGTGTTTGAAAGTCATAGATTTTCCTTTCGCGCAGAAAGCCACAGATCAACGGCCTCTTCGCTGAGTTCACGCTGTGTTGGAAGAATGAGATGTTCAATGTTGAAAGCCAGCGCGGTGCGAACGAATGCGATATCGAAATCAGAGTCGGAAAGCCATTTCGGTCTGTGTTCATAGGCAGCGCCAATGGCGGATGTCAGTGCGTTGAGATTCAGAGCCATCGGACAGCCAATTCGCATCATAACTTCCAAAGCACGCGGATCGAGAACACGGTCGGAGTATCCAAATGAGGAACCTGCCTCAACAAGAACAACGCGCTGCCGCGCCTCACCCATTTTTTCAACTGCTCGAACAATATCGCTCGGAGCGAGAAAGGCACCGCGCTCCAAAAGAATTGTTTTTCCGCTTTCAGCCGCAGCACTTAAAACGTCGCCTTGTCTGCAAAATTCTCCAGGGATGAAAAGCCTGTCATACGATGCACTGTCGTTTTTTATTTGCTCCGGCGTGGTGACCGTAAGGCAAACAGGCTGCACCCAGCCACGTCGCTCCATAAAGAGCTGTTCGGGCAGGGGAATTCCCACTCGCCATGAATTTGAGCCGTGTAGAGGTGCACGCAAAGTCGCGGGAATTTTTTTGTGGAGCTGAGCTTGGGAAGCATCAACAAAACACGAACCAACGAGCAGTGCTGGCGAAGTGGTCGTAGACACGCGGTCACCCTCCGATAAAACACAGTTTTTGCAACAATGTTGCTCTACCGGAAAGGAAAAAGGCAGTCCAGCAAGAGCGGGCCGCCTTTTTAGGTTGGGGAGCGAGCAGATGAGCCTTGCCCTTGAAACGGGCAATCAGGAAGCCCGAGGGTTTTGCTTGAATTGACCCGCATCTTCCGGGGCTCCGCGCAGGGTCAGGACGTCGATAATTTTCTGAATGAGATAATCTTGTTCGTGACTCTCGGGCTCAAAAATTCCGCCAGCACGAAGCATGCGTGCATCGTACCATTTCACCTGAATTTTCAGCTTAAGTTTAGCTGGCGCCAGAATACCAAAAGAGGCGAGTGGGATGTTCATGATCAGGTTGGTGCCTGGTTTTATCTTTACAGAGTTCACAAATTCAAGCTTGAATCCCTGCCACGACAGATCGAGAAGCACAGCGCTGGCAACGGATAACGGATTCCAGGCACTCATCCTTATGTCGACAAGAGCGTGGCTTTCAATTCGTTTAGCGCGTTTGACAACCGATGAACCATCGCCGCCTTGACCCTGTTCATCAGGACTTTGAAAGATACTGGGAAAAACCGACATAACACGCTCCCCCTCTGCCGCTCGACCTCTCGCATTACACGAGAGATTCGGTCGGATATCGTGGGAACTGAAGGCTCAGTCGTTGTCTTTTTGTTGGGCTTTTATTGCCGAGGCTTGTGCAGGAGCGGCGGCTGATGATTGAAGGCGACCTAGGAGTTGTTCAACCGCCAGAAGGGCCAAGGCACATGCCATCAGCCACGGATAGGCTTCAAGGAGCGGAATAGTTCGGTGTTCTTTGAATTCATCGACTTTTGCCAAGGAGGATGAGAATTCTTTTGATGTTTTGAATAACTTTGCCGGAAAGAGCGTTGGGTTGGGTTGGGTTTCCCGAGAGCGCATGGTTCCGTCGGAGATGGGCCAAGTCATCGGACGCGAGGCGTGGCTTGACACCGAACCAAGGCTGCCTTCATTCACCTGCCATGCGAGTCCTGTTGGCTCGAAGCGGGGAGCCCGGGAGAACTCCTGTGTGATTCCCAAACCACCTATGGGCCCTTCCGTGGCGGCACTCGCACCGGAAACTCTTTCCCACCGAATTGCCTCTTGTCCAAGATTTGCTAACCAAACAGGTGAGGCAATGCCTCCGGAAAATGAATCGCCTTTGCCCTGCAGCAAGGATTTTGCCGGCATGCCACCCCGGGAGCGAACCGTGTGGAGGGGGTCGTTGCGATAGATTCTCGGGCCTGCGAATTGAGGAGGTCTCAAGCCGCTGTCCTGTCGGCGTTGCAAAAATTCGACCATCCACTGAAACAGATGTTCGCTGGCGTCAAGGGAATACACTCTATGCGCACGTTGTGTTGCGCTGGCAGCTTCAGTTTGCGTTCCGAATGTGTGCCAGTCGCCTGCCATGAACGCGAGAACCAAGCCTTTTCCAACTGGATAGGCAATGATCATTGGTGAGCGGCTGCTGTCGGCTGTTTCTGCAAGCACCAGAGCGCCAGGTTTGGGTTTACATCCTAATGCAGTTTGTTTTGAAACGATTGTGTTTACTGATGATTCAAACTGCGACTCCGACATCAGCCGACTTTTTCCTGATTGCCATCGATATTCATTTTGGAAGTCGAATTCGGGTATGTTCTCGCAGGGCATCAACTCGCGAATGTTCGCGTCGCGCCCAAGAAAGCTCAGCGGTCCCGCTTGAATCACCAAGCGCCCGCCACTTGTGTTCACGTAATCGAACAAGTGTTGGCTGTCGGGTGCATTGAGATACGTGTCGAAGGCAAAATTCTGTGCCAGAACACCGTGAAAATTTGGCAGCTGTTCACCAAAAAGCTTCTCAGCTGGAAATTCAATCAGTGACAACTGATTGCTAGGGATTGTGAGGTCGTCGCTGACCTCGCGAAGAATATAGTAGCTGAGAAGGTCGAGGTTAGGCCAAAATTTCAATTTGGTGCGCATGCTGCGCAAACTCCAGTCGGGCCCAACACCAACATGGAGAACGGTTGATTTCGAGTGAACGACAGAAATCGGAGTCGAGGCCATGTTGAGTGGAACTGGGCTCAATTCGGTTGTGAGTTGTGCCGTGAGTAATTGCTGTTGTGCACGAGTGAAGTGAACGGGGATGTTTTGGATGGTGTCAACGATTCCTTCACCGTTCGCAGTTACACTCACTGCTTTACTTGTCAGTAATGATTCCCCAGAGCGAACAACAACTTCAAATGTTTGTGTTTCATCTGCATTGAGGCGTCCAACAATGTCGAGGGAAAGTTGTGTCGGCTCTCCAAGAAAATTGAGCTGTGGTGCGGAAAGTTCTGACAAGGCTAAAAAGCGTGAGGATGAATCGGAAGGTAGTTTCCAGCCTAGCTCTTCTGGCTGCAAAATAAGAAAGTTGCGCGCGGCACTCTCGGAAAACAGCTCTATTTCTCGGCGAAAGTGTCGTGCAGATGGACCCCAAAGATTCGCACGTCCAACAATCACTTGAGGGCCTGATGTGCTTCCGAGCTGTGCCAAAAGTTCTTCATAATCTTCGATTGGGGTTTGTGATGCAGAGCCCCAGGTGCGCAAAGAAATTTGCACATTGCCTTCGAGTGATAATTTTTTTCGTAGCTCGCGTATAGCTCTGCTTTCGTCGGCATCACTGAGGGGAAGTGCAGAGTCAACCCACACAGTGAGCTTTGCAGGAGGCTGAATATCGATGCTTTTTTCAAGGAAGGGTATTACGATTGGAATTAAAATGAGTCCTACAATGAGAACTCTCAACAACGTTTTGCTCAAATTGTAAATCATGGTTCGAGTCCCAGGTTGCGCACGCGGTTGAGAATTTCAGGAAGCTGCATTTGATCTTCCTTATAATCTGTTGTGAGGAATGCGTACATCATGTTTACAAAAGACCGGGTGCGATAATCATCATCGGAAATGAAACAATCTGCACCTTCACTTGTGTTGGTGAGAAATCTTGCTGGCGTGACGATTCCCATGGGTGATTGTGCATTCACTTTTTTGCGCAATGTGAGCACCAATGTTCTCTCTGGTGTGCAGCCATCAAATGAAGAGAGCAAATAAAAACTTCGATAGAGCAATCCTCGTCGTTTGGGTGATTCCCAAGAAAGCCCAATGCTCGGATCGGCGCCTGACAGCATCCATTCAGGTGTCTGTCGGAGAGTGATTCCTTCGGCAATCACAATGCCACCCGAGCGGATGTGTTGCGTGACGGGAGCGGCTTGCAACGCATCCATTGACGAAGTCCACCAAACCTCCGCCGCACCAACGCGGCAGGCACCGGGTGTGAGCTCTTTGGGTAACTCGATAGTTCCTCGTCCGGCCAGCAGAGCCTTGAGTTGTCGGTAGCGTTGTTTAACAGGCTCTGGGATGTTGGCATCGCACCAGCCGATACGAAAAGGGTGGGTAGAAGATTCAGGGCGATTGTCGGCGCCACGCTGAGTTCTCGTGTCGAAAGGTGCCCTTCTCTGATTCTGAGCAAATGATTTTTGCGAAATTCCCAGTGATAAAATTAGGAGCATGAGGGTGAGAGTTGAATTGATAGGCTTAGAGGAGGATTTGTTTTGTACCTTGCTCTGCATTAACCACAATATAATAGCGCTCAATAGTGCAATTATTGCGCCTAAAATCTGCAGCGAAGCTGCTTTTGGTCGGGTGTTTTTTGCTGCAGCAAGGCTCGAGCTGCGACGTGGAAACATTTGCTCGAGCTCTGCGTTAGAAAGAGTCTCGGCTTGCCGTTCAAATGAGGGTGCCTCAACAAGAATTATTTGGTCGTCACGTTCACGAATGTAAAGGGCTGGTACGGGTTGTATGGCTTGTTTTTTATTTTCAACCAGAGCTCCTTTTAGGGTTTCCGGTTTTATTCGATAACGCAAATCAGGCGCGTTCGAGCTCTTTTGTGTTGCCAACCAGTCCGCCCATTGGCTTGGTGTTCTCATCTGAATGCGAGTGAGCAAAGGAGAACGTTGCCCCATTTGTACTTTGAGCTCATTCCACAAACCTGCCCACTGCCCCCACCGACCCAGTTCGCCATTGGGAGCAGCTCCGCCTGTGCGCAGATAAATGACGGGTGGCTGTGAGGCGAGC
>CAIZJW010000141.1 GCA_903933385.1 uncultured Silvanigrella sp.
AGCATAACGTTCGGTTTCTCGCGCCATGCGCATTTGCATTGTGTAAATTTCAGTGAAGGCTGCAGAAGCATTCTGGTTGAAGGCATTGCTCTTCATAAACGTAGCAAGCTTTTCATCGAACAGACTGTTGGGAGTTTCAACCGCCACAACATCGGCGCGCCCCTTGAACAAACGCAATGTTACCGTGCCGGTTACTTTTTCATTTACAGCGTCAACGTACATGTTGAGGTTATGCATGAGTGGCTCATACCATTGAGCCCCATAGCAAAGATATCCCCATTTCTGATCAACAACCGTCTTGAACTCATTTTCTTGGCGTGTGCAAACATACTTTTCGAGCGTCTCATGAGCTCGTACAATAATGCTTGCCGCAGGTGCTTCATAAATACCGCGCACCTTCAAGCCAACAACTCGATCTTCTATGTGATGCGTAACCCCGACTCCATGAATAGCGCCCAGTTCGTTCAGCTGTGCAATGAGGGGCACTAAGCCCATGTCTTGCCCGTTGATTTGAACAGGAAGGCCTTTGAGAAATCCAAGTGTCAGCGTGACAGTCTCATTGGGCGTTTCTTCGATAGGCTTGCAGATTTGGAGAATATTCTTCAGCGGTGGCACCAAGGCTGGATTTTCAATTTCTCCACCTTCTGCTGAAATTCCCCACATGTTGTCGTCGTAGCTGTAGGGCGAATCGACCGTTTGCTTCACAGGGATATTGTGTTTGCGCGCATATTCAAGTTCTTCATCGCGTCCCATTCCCCATTCACGCACGGGTGCAATGATCTTCATTTCAGGAGCAAGGGTTAGAATACTGCCCTCAAGCCGGACTTGGTCGTTGCCTTTACCAGTGCAACCATGAGCAATGCAATCGCAGCCTTCTGCGCGGGCAACATCAACGGCAAGCTTTGCTAGCAGAGGTCGTCCGAGTGGAGTTGCGAGGTGATAATCGCCTTGATAGCGGGCGTTGGCTTTGATTCCTTTTGCCAGATATTCGTAGGCGAATTCGTTTTTGGCATCGACAACCACTGCCTTAATTGCTCCCAGGCGAAGAGCTTTTTGGCGAATTTCTTCAAGATTGTCGGCTTGCTGACCAATATCGATTGTGAGGGCAATGACTTCCGCCTGGTACTCATCTTGGATCCACTTGAGCATAACGCTGGTGTCGAGACCGCCCGAATAAAGCAGAACAACCTTGCGAATTTCACCCTTGCGACCTTCGTATGAAGACACTTTCATATAGGAACTCATGCGCAACCACCTCCTGGGACTATGACAAAATCAGGCCAAAAAAAAACCCGCTCAACGCGGGTTTTAAAAATAAAAGGAATTGAAAGAAGCATTCCCTGAATCGAGTTTGATATCTCGAACCACAGCGAACATCATAACAACCAACCCCATCATGAAAATCGTTCATAATGGGGTAAGTGAGCCGACAGCGATTGTCAAGATGCCTTCTTAATCTCCGATTGCGCATCAGCCGCTGCGGAGGAGGAGTTCTCGGCAGAGTCTATTTTGCTCACATTCGCTGGAGCTGCGCTTGCAGGCGGATCGTTCGCAGGGAATTGCGCCTTGATTTCGAGTACCTCATCGAGATTTTCAAAGAAAATATCGACAATTTCTGGATCAAAGTGCGAACCACTGCAGTTTTTTAATTCATCAAAAACTTTGTCGATGGGCCAAGATTCTTTGTAGACACGACGTGAACACAAAGCATCAAAAACATCAGCAAGCGCAACAACACGCCCCTCCGCCGGAATCTCACTCCCTTTAAGCCCACGCGGATATCCTGAACCATCCCACTTTTCATGATGAGTGTATGCGATTGTGGCGCCCATTTGCAGGAACGGTGAGTCTGCACCGCGAAGAACTTCATAGCCTTTCACAGTGTGCAATTTCATGATTTCAAATTCTTCTGGCGTCAAACGCCCGGGCTTCTTCAATACCGCATCGGGAGTTGAAATCTTGCCAACATCATGCAGCATCGAAGCAAGTCGCATAACTTCACTCGAGGAATCATCAAATCCAAGCTGCCGGTAAAGCAGAACACTGTATCTGCTCATTCTTTCAATGTGGCCGCCAGTATCGGTGTCGTGATACTCAGAAGCCTTCACGAATTTCTTAACCGTCTCAATTCTTGATTTCTTGAGTTCTTCCGCCATGCGCATATTTCGCAAAACGACTCCGCATTGGCTTGAGAGAGCTTTCAGATAAGCTTCAACTCGATGCGGAAACGGCGTGACTTCGCCGCTAAAGTTTTCACCTGTGAGATGATTTATGAGCTGCAATACTCCTAATACATTCCCACGTGAATCAGACATAGGAATAACAAGCATCGAGCGACTTCTATAATTGGTCATCACATCGAACGAAGGATTGAACGAAAACGGAGATTCCGAGGGCAAATTATAAACATCAGCTATGTTCAGGGGCTTCTTTGAAGTCGCGACAAACCCTGCTGCTGTCTTAAGGTCAATTGGAAGGGTGTAATTCTTGAGAGGTGCTTTCACACCCCGAGATTCAAGCACGCGATTGCGGGTGAGCTTAAATCGAAGCGATTCTTCGTCGGCCTCATAAACTGTGCAACCTTCACAGTTGCCCATGATCATTGCCGTTTCAGCCATCATGCTGAGCAACTCGTCCGCGTCGGCCACCTCGCCGAGTGCCAAACCCGAGGCAACCAACAAATTGAGGTAGTCGATTGAGTCCTCAACATCCTGATTTGGCTGATTTTGCTTCTTTAGAGACATCCGTTCCCTCAATCGATCTTTTTACGCAGCTAACAAAATCAGCTACGCCCATGCGGAACCCCTGTTACCGAGTCGATATCGGCGCACGAAGGTGCAACTTTAGGAGACTTCGGCTGAGAGGTTAGGAACCTGACGCGGGAACCGCCTGCAGCCCCGGTCAAATAAGTCAGGGGCTTGTCTTTTTTGAGGATTGCGGACTATGAGAAGGGCGTTTCGCAAAAGTAAAAAAATCACCTGAATTTGCCCTATCCCCCTGACGAGGTGACCTATGATTGCGCGCTATAGCCGCCCGGACATGTCCCAACTTTGGTCTGAGGAGGCGAAATACGCCTCATGGTCGCAAGTCGAGAGAGCCCATCTTGAAGGGCTTGTGGAGCGACGCGGTTTACAGAGTGCCGTTCTGACAGCCTTCGATTCTGCAATTCGTTCCACAAATAGCGTTGATTACCTCAAACGCGAGCAAGAGACTGGCCACGATGTCATTGCTTACGTTGCGGAAGTTGGCGCAGCGATGGGTGATTTCGGACGATGGCTTCATCAAGGTCTTACGAGCTCTGATGTCCTTGACACTGCGCTGTGCCTTCGAGTCCGCGATTCACTTGATCTGCTGCTCAAGCCCTTAAGTGACCTGCGTTGCAACCTCGCAAAACAAGCTTTTACTCATTTTCAAACGCCAATTATGGGCCGAACTCACGGCATCCATGCCGAACCATTGTCGTTCGGCCAAGTGCTTGCCGGCCACTTCGAGGAATTCCAGCGAGCTCATTTTGCTCTCTTGGAAGCTAAGAAAATTTGCAGCACAGGAAAACTTTCGGGAGCGGTCGGACAATATTCACAGCTTTCCCCTGACTACGAAGCACACGTCCTTAAGAAACTCGAACTACGAGCGGAGTCAGTTGCGACTCAAGTCATTCCTCGCGATCGCATACTCACTGCAGCTCATGCCTGTGAAGGCCTCGCGAATGCCATCGATCGCTTTGCCACCAATATGCGTCACTGGGCTCGAACAGAGCTGCAAGAAGTGATTGAACCTTTCGGCAGTAAGCAAAAGGGCAGCTCAGCTATGCCCCATAAAAAGAATCCCATTCTCGCCGAAAATCTGACTGGACTTGCGCGCACTGTGCGGGGCTTCGTCAGCATGCTTTCGCAAAACACGAGTCTTTGGCATGAGCGCGACATTTCGCACAGCAGCGTTGAACGCATGGCTTTGCCCGATATGTTCGTGACTCTCGATTTCATGACTGCCCGATGCGCCCAACTCGTTGAGCAAATGGTGGTTCAGCCTGACGTCATGAAAAGAAATCTCGACAGACTTGGTGGACTCTGGGCAAGCCAAAGCGTCCTGACTCAACTCACGACTGCCGGGATGAATCGCACCGAGGCTTATGAACTCGTTCAAAAAATAGCTCTTCCACTCAGTGCTCAAGCGGCTCGAGAAACCGTTCCATCGGATGCTTTTTTGAAAGCTCTGGAGTGCAATTCTGGGGTTGTTGAACTTCTTGGCAAAGAGACACTGCGCGGCTTATTTCAATTGGAAAAATTCCTTTTGCATACGCCAGCGCGCTTCCTGCAAGTTTTCGGAACTACACCAGAAGAGCTCACACGCATCCACGGTGGTACTGTAGGAGCAAATTCGGTTCCGGCGCTGCAAACTGTTTATAAAGTAACAGTCGCCCTGCATACCGACGTCCTCGACACGGAGGCCAAAACAATTGAAGAGCACATGACAACGCAGGGTTTGACCGCACGGCTCAAGCGTTCCAAAGTTTTCACAATTAGCTTGCCTAAGTCTGATGAAAAAGAGAGCCTGTTACGTTATGTCTCTTCCGTGCTTTGCAATGAGGTCATGGAGTCCATCGAGGTGGAGGTAATTCAATGACCAGAAAAACTGCAGCCATTCTGCAATTTCCGGGCACTAATTGCGATCAAGACACAGTGCGCTGGCTCGCCCGCAATCTTGAACTCAACGTCTCTCTTGTCCGATCACATGAAGACGTTGAACAACTGCCCCCCGGCGACACCACAGTCATTGTGTTGCCCGGGGGCTTTTCTTTTGGTGATTACCTTCGGGCCGGAGCTCTCGCAGCTCGCTCCCCACTCATGGATTGGGTCCGTCTCGAAGCTGCTCGCGGAGTAGCCGTGCTCGGTATTTGCAATGGATTTCAGATCCTTTGTGAATCTGGCTTGCTGCCTGGCGCTCTCGCGCACAACGTCATTCGCCAACACGTTCACGAATTTGTAACGATTCACGTTGAAGCGGAGGTGGCTTCACCATGGAGCTCATCAACTTTAGAAAGTGGGCGACTTTTGAACCTGCCGATTTCCTGCGGAATGGGAAATTTCATTATTCCGCGTAAGCAGGATGGCTACAAAATATTATTCCGATACACGCAAAATTTGCTCGGCAGCGCCGAAAGCATCGCCGGAATTTCAAACCCAGATGGCAACATCGTTGGAATGATGCCACATCCAGAACGCGCGAGTGACCCTCTTCTTGGAGCAACTGACGGACTTTACATGCTCGATTCACTCGCACGTCGTTTGGGAATTGAAGTGCGCGCAGGAAGTCCACTCGATCTCTGGAGAAAGCTCCATTCAGAAAAGGCATCTTGAATTTTGATTCCGAGGAATGAACGCTCATGACTGATTTGAATGAAACTGTTGAAGAAAAGAAATGGCGTGAACTGGCTCAAGGTTTCGGGTTGTCAGCTGACGAATTTGCCAACCTCAAAAAATGTCTCAATCGTAGTCCTTCACTCGAAGAAGTTGCCGTTGCTGGAGCGCTTTGGAGTGAGCATTGCTCCTACAAATCGTCACGAGTTCATTTGGCTCGGTTTCATACGGAAGAACCTTGGGTCCTTCAGGGGCCGGGTGAAAACGCCGGCATCATAGAAATTGCTCCTGGAGTTGGATTGGCTTTCAAAATGGAGAGTCACAACCATCCTAGCTATATCGAACCCTATCAAGGCGCAGCCACCGGCGTAGGCGGAATTCTCCGCGACGTATTCTGCATGGGGGCAAGGCCTATTGCCAATCTTAACTGCCTTCGTTACGGCGATGGCCAATACAATGCGCATCTGTTGAAGCACACTGTGCGCGGCATCGGCGACTATGGAAATTCAGTCGGTGTTCCAACCGTGGGTGGACAAACTCGTTTTCATCATGGCTACAGTAAGAATATTCTTGTGAATGCATTCACTGCTGGCCTTATTAAAAGCGATGCTATCTTTCGCGGAAAATTACAGAACGATTCAACTCCGGTACTTGCTCAAAAACCAAGCCAGCTCATTCCCGGAGCTGTACTTTCAGACAGCAAACGGCAAGAGCTTTTCCCATCAGATGCAAATCTGATTTTGTACTTTGGAAGCGCAACCGGGCGTGACGGAGTGCACGGCGCAACGATGAGTTCAGACACCTTCAACGACTCTTCGGCCACTCTCAAGCCCACAGTCCAAGTGGGCGATCCGTTCGCAGAAAAGAAACTTCTCGAAGTCACCCTCGAGCTCCTTGAGAAAAAGCTATGTGTTGGGCTGCAGGACATGGGTGCTGCTGGTCTGACGTCGAGCGGTGTGGAAATGGCAGGCCGTTCAGGGTGTGGCGTTGCACTTGATCTCAATTTGATTCCTGTGCGAACCGCCAGGCTCAAGCCATTCGAATACTTACTTTCTGAATCTCAGGAGCGGATGCTCTGCGCTGTGACTCCAGCGCAAGCTCCGGCGGTTCTTGCTCTCTGTAAAAAGCACCAAGTTGCTGCAGCCGTAATCGGTTCAGTGAACAACACAGGTGAGTTCATCTGCATTCACAACGACACCGTAGTGTGCACGTTACCTGTTGATGTTCTTACCGACAACGCACCAAAATACAGATGGCCTCTGCAGGAGCGAAGTGATTATCTCAAGGATCATTTAAAAATTGAAAGGCCACACGACAAGCCTAGCTCGGTTGACTCTGAACAAACAGCGCACAAAACATCGCTCAACTTAACTCTTCCTCATTCAACACGCACTACGCTTGCGCAGATACTCGAATCAAATAGGGCAACATTGGGCGAGACATGGAAGCAAATACTACCACACGTCAGCAGCTGGATGGCACTCCCTTCGCAGTCTTCGAAAGATCCACTCACCCGGCACTATTGCTCAACAGTACAAGGCAACACCATCGCGGGATGCCAAACACCTCGTACTTCGGCTGCTGCTGTTGTCCGTTTGGATGATGCATTTTGCGAAATTGGAATCACCCAAGACCCTCTCGCTCAATCAGTTCCAGCAATCGCTTTAGTGGCCGGATGCCAAGAGCGCTGGATTGAAATCGACCCGCTCAACGGTGCTGCACAAAGCACGCTCCTGCTTGCGCGGCGCATTGCAGCGAGTGGCGGAAAACCACTCGCCATGACGGACTGCCTCAATTTCGGCAGTCCTCGCCAACCTGCGGTGATGAGACAGCTCTCTGATGCCATTGATGGAATTAACTCGGTGGCAAAAGCAATGCACATCCCAATTGTGAGCGGAAACGTGAGTCTCAACAACCAAACGGGCCAAACACCTATTCCCCCCACCCCAATGGTGGGAATGGCTGGTGTCATTGAAAAAGCAGTTGAAACAATCACAGACATACCTTCACTGGGCTCGGAAGTTTGGTGGTTGGCTGCGAAGAACGTCTCAAACCTCACTCGCTTCGAATACTCGGAATGGGCATGGAATGTATTCCATATGAATGCTGGCCCTGTCCCGGAAGTTGATTTCATTCATGAGCAAAGTCTTTGGTCGGCGCTGGCAGATCTTCGGCAAAATAATTTGCTCTCGAGCTGCACGACAGTGGGCGTAGGTGGACTACTAGGATCAATTCTCACTCTTTGTGCACGCGCGAAACAAGCTTTTGTTTGGAGCGATGAGGCTGCAAAAATTAATCTTCACTTGGCTTGTGCCGAAGGCCAGGCCGGAGTGATTGTGAGTCTGCAATCCAGCTCGCTCAATAACGCCTATTTACTGAACCTTGCTGAGAGCAAAGGTTTGGAAGCAATCCCGCTTGGGAAATTTGCGCAAGTGCAGTCGCAGCCCGTTGACGAACAGGGTCACTGGGACAAAGCGCGCGTTGCCTTCTCGGACACCCTAAAACCTTTTTTCGAGTGAGCCGAATATGTGTGGAATTTTTGCCCTGACCCAACACCGCGAAGCAGCACACATTGCCTTTTTAGGCTTGTTTGCTTTGCAACACCGCGGTCAGGAAAGTGCAGGACTCGCGACGCTCAATAAGGGACAAATCACACTCCACAAAGACGTCGGACTCGTCAGTGACATCTTTTCCTCGGAGACACTCGGACGACTGCCTGGTACGGCGGCTGTTGGTCATGTCCGCTACAGCACTGCAGGTGGAGAATCTGGCGGCAACATTCAGCCACTCGCAGCGAGAGTCAATGGATTGCATGTGGCTCTCGCGCACAACGGAAATTTGGTGAATGCACCAGAACTCCGAGAAGACCTCGAACGGCGTGGAGCAATTTTTCAAGGCACAGCAGATACCGAGATTATTCTGCATCTGTTAGCCCAAGCCCCAGGTGCAGACCTTGGTGCGAAGCTCAAACATGTGAGCGGTTTGCTCGAAGGAGCATTCACACTTGTCCTCATGTCACAAACGCACCTCTACGCGTGTGTTGATTCACTCGGCTATCGTCCACTGTCGCTCGGAAAATTCATTCGCGACTCCGACCCCCTGACGAATCACACACCTGATTGTTGGGTGATTTCAAGCGAGACCTGTTCTTTTGAATTGGTAAATGCGCGCTTCGAGCGGGATATTCAGCCGGGTGAATTGATTGAAATTGAACTTGCCAGTGGAAATCTCAAATCACACACTCTACCGAACACACACACCACCTCGAAAACAGAAGCCAAACGCTGTGTTTTTGAACAGATCTATTTTGCGAGGCCTGATTCCTATCTGTGGGGACAATCAACCTTCCTCTTCAGGGAAACTCTGGGCGAAAAACTGGCGCTCCAATCGCCTGTCAATGCCGATTTAGTCATACCGATCCCCGATTCGGGCGTGCCTATGGCAATGGGTTATGCAAAAGCCTCCGGAATACCCTACGCAATCGGCCTGATTCGCAACCACTATGTCGGAAGAACCTTTATCGAACCAACGCAGACAATTCGAAACTTCCGTTTGCGTTTGAAGTTAAGTCCGATGCGCCACGTCATTGAAGGTAAAAAATTGATAGTCGTGGATGACAGCATTGTTCGTGGAACAACTTCACGGAGAATTGTTGAGCTCCTGCGTGAAGCTGGAGCTAAAGAAGTCCACATGCGGATTGGCTCTCCGCCCGTTAAATTTCCTTGTTTCTACGGCATCGACACACCAAAGCGTCGTGAATTGTTGGCTCAGCAAATGAGCCTCAGTGAAATGCGCGAAGAGTTACAAGTTGATTCGCTCGCATATCTATCAATTGATACCCTCCACCAAATGGCAACCCCTCAGCAGCGCACGCAGGAGGGTAAAAGCGGCTTTTGTGATTCATGTTTTAGCGGTTGCTACTCCGACAGCTTTGCGCAGCGCCGCTTGCGTGAAGAACCAACTGCGTTTGTGGGAGGCTAAGGAATAACTGTGACAAACAACAACTCCATTTCATCACCTCTTGCAAAAGAAACAGCACCTCTTGTCGGTGTTGTGATGGGAAGCGAATCCGATCTCGAAGCCATGAAAGCTGCGCTGGAGATTCTCAAGGAAAGCGGCATACCCTTTGAATGCACAGTTGTGAGCGCACACCGCACACCAGAACGCATGTTTCAATATGCACGCGATGCGCAAAAACGTGGATTGAAAGTGATTATTGCAGGAGCCGGTGGGGCCGCTCATCTGCCAGGTATGATTGCAAGCCTCACAACTCTCCCCGTACTCGGTGTCCCCGTTCAATCAAAAGCGCTGCAAGGACTCGATAGCCTTCTCTCCATTGTCCAAATGCCTGGCGGCGTGCCTACAGCAACATTTGCAATCGGTGCAGCTGGAGCGCGCAATGCGGGTCTATTTGCTGTGCAGATTTTGGCCCTCACCTCAGAAGTGATAGCCGGTTGGCTGAAAAGGTACAAAACAGAAATCGAGTCGCAGGCACTGGCGCAAGCAGAACGTGTTGAGGCGCAGGCGGGTGTTCCATTCCGTTGGGAGCGCTAAACGAATGACCACAACTGCGCACACCATTCGAACAATTGGAATTCTGGGTGCAGGACAGCTGGGGCTGATGCTCAGCGATTCGTTGAGTGATCTGGGCGCTCAGGTACACATGCTTGAGCCCAATGAAAACTCTCCTGGTGCTGCGAGAACAAATTTCGTCACCTCGGGCTCATTTGATGATGAAGAAACATTGCGGCAATTTTTCTCGAAATGCGATCGCGTTACTTATGAATTCGAGCACATTCCTACATCTGCCTTAAGGCGAGTTCTAGGCGATCCTGCTCACCGCGACAAACTCTGGCCCTCGCTCACCGTGCTTGAAAATTCACAGAACCGAATCGCGGAAAAAAAAGCTCTCGCGGCCGCGGGCGCTCCGGTTGCCCGGTGGAAGGAAATTCAAAACCACGCGAGCCTCGTTGCTGAAAAATCTGACTGGCTCAAACAAGGCAAAGCGGCCATTCTAAAAACAGCAACAGGTGGATACGACGGCAAAGGACAATGGCGACTTTCAACCGAGACCGACTGGAACGCCACCCTTGAAAATTTGCTCAACAAGCAGTCGCTCTTTCCATTGGTGCTCGAGGAAAAATGTGACCTTGAAATGGAGATTAGTGTTCTTGTCGGGCGCCATCCTACACTGGGAACATTTTTCTTCCCTGCAACAGAAAACATTCACATTGGTGGCGTTCTTGATACCACTCTTCACCCTCCCCGACTCAACTACGAAACCTGCCTTGAGGCACAAAAAATAGCTTCTCAAATTGCTGAGCGTTGGGACGTGTTTGGCCTTTTGTGCGTTGAATTCTTTGTCGTGGGCAGTGGTCAGAACGCATCTCTGCTCGTAAATGAAGTTGCGCCGCGGCCTCACAACTCCGGGCATATCACTCGCCGCAGTATGTCGCGCAGCCAATTCGATATCTTGGCACAAATTCTCCTCGACCTTCCCTTTGTTTCCCATCAAATTGCCCCAGAACTCACTTGGGCGATGTGGAACACTCTGGGTGATCTTTGGATGGGCGAACTCTCACCAGAACATATTCATTGGCCAGAGGGATTACTCGCACACAGTGCGGTTTGTGAAGCGATCCTCTATGGAAAAAAAGAAGCCCGCACAGGCCGAAAAATGGGGCACGTTATAATCACTTCCCCCAAGCCTGAGCAAGCACAAAAAACAATTGAACACCTCCGTTCTTCGTTCCGAACTCTCAAACGAGGCAGCCAAGCATGACAACTGCTCAACACTCTCTGTCCGGCAACCGTATTTTGTGTTTGGGAATGGATCCTATGCCCAAATCTGCGCTGCAGAAAGATTGGCTTGAGTGCTATGAGAACCACCTTGAGCTTTTCGATTTGCTCGAGGTGAAACCAAAGTGGGTCAAATTAAACCTAGCCTTCTTCATTCGCTGGGGACGCCTTGGCATCGATAAATTAGAACATGCCTGTGAGGCTCTTTCAGGACAATCATTTCTCCTACTCGATGGTAAATTTGGAGAGATTGGCAACAGCCTTAATCAATATCTCGAATTTGCTTTTGATCATCTTGGCGTTGATGGCGTCACGGTGAATCCATTCATGGGCGAGCACATCATCGGATCAGCGCTCCAAAAGGCTTTAAGCATGCGTGGCGAAAGTGCTCGCGTCTTCGTTCTTGGAGCCACCAGTGAATTTCCACAAAACAAACTTGCGGCATTTCAGCATTCCTATTCAGCCATAGCAGAAGCCTGCGAGGAAACTCATTTGGCTCTCGACCCCAGCGGCGCACTCGCTTCACAGGTGGGCTTGGTCGTCGGTGCAAACCGCGCTGATGCACTCAGCCATGCGACTCTCAAAAACGGAAAGTTGCCGCTCTTAATGCCAGGAGTTGGTGCGCAGGGAGTGACGCTCACCCAGGCCATCTCACTCACCCGTGATCTTTCACAGGAGATCATTTTACCTGTCAGTCGCGGCATCTGCGAAGGCGGAAACCTTAAGCCTATTGAAATGAAGCATCGGTTTGAATCCATGCAATCAGAACTTGAAACTTTGACCTCCAATTCGCGGAGAAATTCATGAATCTGTCGCGCGCTGCTGTTCAGTTCGGTAAGGTGAGAATCAACACGTCCATCAACCCGGAACAACGCATCCTTACATCAACCCACCGCGTTTCTGCATTTGATTGCGTGCTTCCGTTCGAAGTTGAAGACAAAGGAAGCATCCTTCAGGCCATCTCGGTGTTCTTTTTTACAAATACAGTCGACATCATTCCAAATCACTTTATTGGCTGTCTTGATGCGCAAACCATGCTTGTCAAATCAGGCAAAGTGTTACCGCTGGAAGTGATAGCGCGTGGAACTCTCACGGGGAGTTTGTGGAGGAGCTACACACAGGGCGGGATCGAAGAAGTTCGCAAAAAATGGGGCTTAGAACTTCCTCCGGGATTGAAACAACACCACCGTTTTTCTGCCCCAATCATCACCTTCACAACGAAAGCAGCCTTTGGACACGATGAACTGGTGACTCCGGAGGAGGCCACAACCCACTTGCAAAATTGGTTGGATCAAAATGCGAGTCAGGCCAATGGTCAATTTGGAACATCGGCAAAAGTGCTTTTGCAGCAGGTAACCAACTGCGCAGTAAGTTTATTTGAGCGCGGGCAGCAGATCTCAGCAAAGGCTGGCTTATTGCTCATGGATACCAAATATGAATTTGCACTCGATGACCAATTGAAACTGATGCTGGTCGATGAAATACACACTCCCGACGCATCGCGTTTTGTTGATCTGAAAGCCTTCGAAGATGGCAGAATTGAACATCTCTCTAAGGAGTGGTTGCGCGAAGAGATTCAATCTGTACTGAAAGCTACAAGCAGCGAAATCTTAGAAAAAGAAGAGTCTACTCCATTTGTATTGCGTTCTTTTTGGAATGAAACCAGCTTCAAAAGCCAATTAGCTTCCGGAACTCGCTCACGCTACATGGAGCTCTTCAGTCGTCTTTTTCCACAAATGAAAACATGGGATGTAGTCGCTCCGCATCTACTTCCTTGGCCAGTCGATCCAACTGTCATACGCCGCGCAGAATCCGAGCAACGACTCCCATCAAGGGTTTTGGTTGTCGGAAATGGAGGACGTGATTTCACATTGTCAGCCTTGCTAGAGCGCCAGCCTGACGTTGACGTTGTTTACAGTTGGCCTGGCCGTGAAAGCTGGAATGGAGGCAAAAAGCAGTCTCTTGGACATTTGAGTCTCGAGGCACTTCTGAAATTCTGCCGGAGTGAATCGATTGGTTGGGCAGTTTTTGGTCCCGAGATTCCAATTGCACAAGGCGTCGCCGAGAAACTCCGTGCCATTGGAATTCCATGCTTGGCGCCAGATCTCGAAGGAGCGCGCCTTGAAACTTCCAAAATTCACACAAAAAATGTTCTCAACAGAGCGGGCTGCCCAACGGCTGAGGCATGGACAATTGGTTGGGAAGAACTCAAGGCAGCTGCTCTCGAAGGCAAATCAACACCCCTCTCAGCGACGTTGAATCAGTATCCCTACGTTTTGAAATATGAGTCGCTTGCCGCTGGCAAAGGTGTGTGTTTGGTGCTCAACCAAACTGACCTTCTTGAAGCCATCAAACATTTTGAAGGGAATCTTCCATCCTGGCTTGCAGAATTGGCTGAACTTGCCGTAACCACGTTCACCAAAGAACAAGGCGAACCTCAATTTCTTATTGAGAAACTTCTGCCGGGCAAAGAGATCTCTGCTATCGCACTGTGCCAAGGAGAAGACTACGTTCTTCTGCCATTCGCCCAAGACTTTAAACGCCGTAATAACCAACAAACTGGGCCGAACACCGGAGGAATGGGTGCTGTGTGTCCCGTTTCAGTGCCGCCCTCCCTCGAAAACCAAGTTCACGACATTTTTAAAAGAACTCTCAAAACACTCAAGGCTGCCGGGACGAATTATCGAGGCTTTCTGTTTGCAGGTTTGATGCTCGATGAAAACAACAGAGCTCAGGTCTTGGAATTCAATTGTCGGATGGGTGATCCAGAGACTCAAGTCATCATGCCTGGGCTTGGCCGCGACTTGGTGCTTTCAATGTGGCTCACTTCAAAAAATGAACCCTGGACATTGAATCCCTGGCTGAATCAGAAGCAGCCCCATTCCGTTCAACACGACGGACTCAAGCGTTGCTTTGTTGTTGTTGCAGCTCCGGAATACCCAGAGCGTAATGCACCTCAGCGAACGCTCGCGTTTCCCAACACATGGCTGTCGCACATTGAATGGATTCCTTCTGGAGTCGATGCAAACTCAACCACTCAAGCTGGCCGCATCGGTGGAGTGTTAAGCACTGCAACCAGCGAACAAAACGCAGTGCAAGCTGCTTATGAAGCATTAAAAGAGGTTTCATTCCAAAACGCAGCAGGGGTCTGTCTTCACTACAGAACCGACATAGCGTTTCCTGTCGCAGAAAAGGAATAAAGCTAATAAATGATTGTTACACTGTGCAGTGGCGAAGGAAGAACTTTTGCAGCGCTAACAAGGGTGCTCGGAGCACTCGTTACCGACATGATTACCAATGTCGCGACTGCTCCGGTGCGTGAAAAGGCGCGTTCCCTCGGTGTGACAGAACACTGTGTGCCCCACATTGCCTACGCGACGCGTCAAGAACACGAAGAAGCCTTGTTTGCAGAACTGAAAATGTGCAAACCCTTTAAAATGATATTTCTGCTCGGATATATGCGAGTTTTTTCAGAACAATTCTTGAATAATCTTCGTGCGGCATGGCCTCAATGTTCTATTGTGAACTTGCATCCAGCTCCATTAAGCCTTTACAAAGGGGCAAATGGCTTAGTTCATGCTCTGAAAATTCGCGCACCCTTGTGGGGAATCAGCGTTCATGAGGTCACTGCCAAGCTCGATGAAGGCCCTCTGCTGGCATACAGATCTCTTGTGGTTCATCCGAACGACACTTTTGAACTTTTGCGCGAACGCGCGCATACCCAAGAAGTAGCAGCTGTTCTTGAAGCCATCGACAAACTTTCAAGGAGACAATCCACATGAGTCAACCGCACAACAGCCAGCCACTTGCACCTGCCTACACTCGTGCTGGAGTTGACATTGCCGCAGGCGAAGAACTTGTTGAAAAAATCAGAGCATCTAATCCTTCAATCGGCGGATTCGCTGGATTGTATCCACTCGATGATGAACGTTTTCTTGTTGGATGTACCGACGGGGTTGGAACGAAAATCGAATTGAGTTTGCAAATGAATCGACTCGAGGAACTTGGCCAAGACCTCGTCGCGATGAGTGTCAACGACCTCATTGTCTGTGGCGCACGGCCCCTCTTTTTTCTCGATTACTTTGCCTGCGGAAAGCTCGACGTCGAACAGGCCCACCGCGTCATTCATGGAATCCAAAAAGCATGTCAGGCCAGTGGATGTGTGTTGCTCGGCGGAGAGACGGCGGAAATGCCGGGCTTTTATCAACCACCAAAATTCGATATCGCAGGTTTTGCTGTTGGCGAGGTGCATCGTGTCGCGTTGATTGATGGTCAAAGCGTGCGCGCGGGCGACGTGATGATGGGCCTTCCCAGCACCGGTTTTCATGCCAACGGCTATTCGCTCGTGCGAAAAATCATTGCCGAACAACAACTCGACCTCAAGTCACGTCCAGAGATTCTGCAGGGGCAATCGCTCGGTGAAGCTCTCACTCACCCAACGGCCTTGTATCCACGCGCAGTGCAGTCAGTTCTCAATAAAGTTGAAGTGAAGGCAATGGCCCATATCACTGGTGGAGGATTGCGAAATATCCAAAGAGTGCTTCCCAAAGGACTCACACACCGCGTCGATAAAAGCTCCATTCCGTGTCCGCCGGTTATTCGCTACATCGCCGAAGCTGGAAACATTCCTGAAGAAGAAGCCTTCACTGTTTGGAACATGGGACTCGGATATGTTTTTATCGTCGATGAAAAAAACATTGCAGCAGTGATGAAGGAATTGCCGCAGGCTTTTGTCTGCGGAGAGATTGTCCAAGCTGAGTGACTCAGTAAACTCAGCGGTTTGATCTCGGATTGAACTCGAAGCAATCAAGAATTCCAACACGGCATTTTTTTCCCATAAATCCAGTTGTGCAAAACTCCGAACACACCCGCAACGCGAGAAGGCTCACCTTCATTTGAAGTTGAGTCATATCTTCGTTGGAGTGAGTTATGCGGAGACACTTCTACAATCCAATTACATCGAGCATGATTGCTGCTCTGTTGGCAGCAACTGCGTGTGTTAAAAAATCATCGCAATCTCTGGATCTGAATCAAAATCAAATTCCAGACTCTCGCGTGCCCGACAGTTCTGATGCTAATCCCCCATCGACATCGCTGGGTGGGTATATCCCCCTGACCGACAGAACCGATCTTGGCAAAAAAATTGCTGATACGTCGCTTGTTGATACCTGGTTTGCACTTGCGGTTTGCGACTGCCTTCCTGCTTTGCAAACTTCACTCACAACTTCACTCAATGGCTTCCGGGGTGCACTTCCGCAAGCCCTAACACCTGCAATCCGCAGAGAGATCTTGAGTAATCCAAAACTCAAACTGCTCAACATCGTGCCTCGCCCGCTCGACAATATTGTAGGCGGAATTTTTGCCGACGAAGCGACCATTGCAAACGAAATTAGCGACGGACTCTATGCCAAGATAAAGATGGCCGAGAACGATTGGAGTGCTTCCTCGGAGACAACCAAGCTACAACTCGAC
>CAIZJW010000142.1 GCA_903933385.1 uncultured Silvanigrella sp.
CTGCGTGGGGTGGAGCTGGAATCTGAATCTTGAGAGGTTATAATGAAAATTTGGCTCGATGCCGATGGTATTCCCCATGATGTGCGGGAGTGTGTTTTTAAGGCATCAATGCGCACTCAGATACCTGTTATTTTGGTGGCCGATCGCTGGGTCAAGATTCCCTCTCATCCGCTGTTTCAAATGATTGTGGTGAACCAGGGCTTTAATTCTGCCGACGACTACATCGCCGATAACGCAACACCTGCTGATTTGGTTGTCACCGACGACATCCCTCTGGCCCATAGGTGCGTTTCAAAAAACGTCTCCACGTTAAGCCGCCGAGGGCAGGAGTTCGACGAAGGGAACATAGGCGAACGGCTCGCCACTCGGGATCTCATGGAAGGTTTGAGAGGAGCTGGCATGGTGACCGGAGGGCCTTCAAGCTACGGGTCGCTCCATAAGAAGAAGTTCGCCGAAACTTTCGATCGCGTTCTGACACGCCTCATAGCCAAAGCGAAGAAGGCAGAGGCGTGAATCCTTGGCTGGCACAAAATGGCCACAATTGTATGTAAATTTGCGCTTTTTATTCAATGTAAGCACCGCCCTCAAAATGAAACGAAACCTTCACAAGGATGTTGAACAGGAGGCTGGTGTCGCGGAATTGTTTGGTTAAGGGTTGAACCGGAGGGGGTGAGCATGGCTCTACCGAACGGTTTTTCAATGCACCAACTGCGTTCTAGTTCCCTTAAAATATGGGAAATGCTTGGAGCGTGGGCTCATGGCATCGTTTATTTGATGTTCATGTTTCCGTTTGCCTTCCTCCGCCACATCCGCGTTCATGGCGACGAAAAGGTTTATGTGGGCCAGGCTCTAGAGATGCTGCGCGCAGGGCATTGGTGGCAGCAACTCCAATTTGGCGAAGTGAACTATATCAAGGGTCCACTTCATTATCTGTTCTTGATATTCGGCCACCATCTTTTCGGTTTTTCGATGGTTTCCACGGTGTACATGAACCTTTTCTTGGCAGCATTAGCCGTCGTAGGATTGCGTTCGGCTGCAAATTATTTAATGCCTGCCAACAATACGTTCAAAGCCCTGCCTGCATGGCTCTTCGCTGGTTCGGGTGCCTTTGTGATGTTCACATTCTCAAGCCAGATGGATAGTGAGCTCACGAGTTTGTACGCAATCTCACTTTCGCTTTCAGTTTTGGCTCGTCATACAAACAAAAAAATCTATTTCGCACTTCTATGGTTGAGCGTTGGCCTCGCAGGCACTCTGAAGTCGCCATTGCACAGCTGTTTGCTTGGAATTTCGGTTTTACTTTATTTCACAATGTCGCGCGCATTGTGGTCGCATCTGTTCTCGTCGCCAGCTAAATTTCTTTTTCTTGTGGTTGGCATTCTCGCAGGTGGCGCAGGCTATTTACTTCCCTTCGTACTCGATGGAGAAAAGTGGCTTGGCACTTATATGTTCCGTGAGCAACTCGATAGGCCACGCTATGCCGATCCGGCCTCTGGGTTTCTTCTCAATAATTTTGTGCTCCACGTGATTCCCTGGAGTATTCTTGTCATTCATTGCTTCCTGATTGCATTCAAGAGAGTTCGAACAAAGCAATACAAAATGGATGAGTTCACTCGCGTAGGGCTCGCGTTCTTGATTCCAACCTTCGCGTTCTTTTTTGGATTGGGCTACCTGGCCCCGTGGTACGGGCTGCCAATGATTCCGGCATTGATGATGCTTGTGATGAGCCAGCTCATGACGCGTTGCGATCCTGTCAAAGACATTGCAAACGCAGTTCTCCCCTGGACCGTGCTCATGATGGCGGCTGTGCTGGTTTGTCATGCTGCTTTTTTCGGTGGAACACCCTGGTGGAGCTGGTCAACAAGCCTTCTTTTGAGTGCAATTCTCCTTTTGTCTTTTTTGATTCTTGAGGCCGTTGTGAGCGGACGCAAAGTGCCCGCGCGAGCTGGTGTGTTTGCAGGGGTGGGGCTGTTTTGGTGTGCGTCGCTTGGTTTAACGGCCACAATGGGTGAGTCGGAACTGCATGATGTTCGCGCGCTCTTGAGCAGGAATTCTGCACCACTCAATTACAGCAATACGGCAAAAGAGAATTACAGCGAATGGGGCTATATGGCCTACATGACGGGTCAACCTTCCTTCTACTCAAATTCCTTCGAGGAACTCTTAAAAGGAGGCATGCAGGGAAATTGGATGGTGTTTACCCACCAAGACGAACTCAATCAGTTTTGGGCATGGATGAAGGAAAGAGGTCTAGCAGAAAAATATCTTGCGCAGTCAGACGTCAATATCTGGAGGCGGTGGCCTAGGAACGCCAGCCAGCTGAGGAAAATTTGGGAGAGCCGTTCGAGCACCGAAAATATTTGGGATAAAACAACCCGTCATTTCCTCGTTCTTCGCTTCACCGATGTTCGAAGCCAGGTTTTGCTTGAGCCCTGATGGCAAGTGGCTTGCCCGCGCAATCGATGGATGGCAAAATTTTCAGCAATTGAAAACTCATCCATGCGTGAAGCGGAGCAGCCGTTATGAAAACCACACTCACTCGTGCTCTTAGCTTTTCAGCGTTGTTGGCATTTGGCATGAGCGGCGAGGCCTGGGCTCAGGGTTCGTTGAAAATCAACAGCACACTTCTTGATACTGAATCCGCAAATGCGTGGGCCTTCTCCCCTTCCGCAGAGTTTGCATTTTCCACGCCTGTGAAGGCTGCCTGGGCTGCCAGCACTCAGCTGCGACTCCCTGCAATTCAATTGAATGACACACAAGCTTCACTTGCATTGCGTGTGAAGGAAGCGCTGGTGTCGCTTGAGTTGGTTGAAGGAACGGTGTCGGCCGGACGCATTTTGGTGCGGCCTGAATCCACATCTCTGAACGAGATAGCAAAAGGCTTCATGCGCTCAGAGCCCGTTGTCGATGGATTTCGCCTCAGTTCACTGAAGGGAAATACAAGTTGGAGCATTTTCGCGGGCGGGCCTTGGGTTTTAGGGTTTTCGCTGGGAAAGAGCGTTGAGAAAACAAAATTCTCTCTGCTTTATCGCGGCGAGCGCAATAAAATCTCCACGTATCCGACGCTTTCTTCGGATGGTTTGATTGTCAATTCGCCACGCGCAGCTCACACCCAGGAAGCTGAGCTTTCAGTGAAAGTGTCAGGAGAGAAATTCAATATTGAGGGACTCTTTCAGCTCATGAATCAGGGATTGCAGCGGAAAATTACGAAGGTAGATGAGGTTTGGGGTGAACAAACCGTGGGTGCTGTCGATTCTGTTTTGCCACGTTCCTATAATGAATATCGCGTTGGTGCGCAGGGAAAAATGATCCTGGATGAATCAGCCGAGGGCCAGGATTGGCTTGTTTTGAGTTGGGCGTCACGCACAGCACCACGATTTCACGATGGCACTGAAGAGCAAAAATTCTTCCGCCAAGGAGGCGGCAACGACTCCCAATTCGCTGCTGCCATTGAATCATCGAATCCAATTTTTTCTGCACAAGTTGGAACGAGCCTCGAATATTCTCCCTCACCCAAATACTTATACTTTGCCAAACGCTCTGATTCGGGAGATCGACAACTTCTAAAAGCAAAAGCAAACCTTTGGATGTCAACGCGGATCAAGTTCTAATTGAAACGTGACGCTTCGAGCCGAAAATGAAACGTTCAATGAACTTTTGCTCACTGAATTCACCCTATCGTGCATGAAGTATCCCACCGCAGTGCCCACCGCTCCGCCAGCAAGAACATCAGACCAATTGTGTTGCTTGTCGATAGCCCGAGAAGCCGAGACCCAGGCAGCTGTTCCATTGAGGAGTGAAGCATAAGCCCAAGCGAGGCTAGAATTTTTGAGTTCGCTGAATGCGAGCTGCGAAGCATAGGTTGCAAAGGCAAATGAATGTGATGCGTGGCCACTGAAAAAAGAGAGCTTATCGTCGCGACGTTCTTCTCCACGCCGCTTGACTGTGTCATAAAAGGGCCTTTTGCGTCCGAAATAAACCTTTGCACTTGAGGTGAAAAACTCTGTCCAGAGATGTGAGTGAATGAGCCCTCGGAGATGCACAAGTGCAGGGAATTTTGGATTGGCAATGAGAAGACTTCCAGTGAGCGGAATGAGTGTTCCGCCGGCAAGCGCCGCTGCGAACATGCCTGGCTGACGCGATGGGTTGCGGATTTCGTTGGCTGATTCGTTTCTAAAGGGCCAGCGTGAAGAACTGGGTGGGTGTTGTTGGCTAATAGCCGTGACAACCAATGCCTCTAGTGGGAGCGTGTAAATGTCCTGTTCCCAAGAACCAGGCCTGTAAATAAAGCACTCGGCAGCGGGAGGAGAGGGCGGAAGTGCATCACAGCTCATTTGCAGACCGCACGAAAATCAATTCACTCCGTGTGTCGCCCGACTGGCCCCGACTCCGAGAGAGACGCAGAGCTTTTTTGCTCACTGCTTGTATAGTAAAAACAACCTTATCCGAAGGTGCACTGTCACATGACAATGTGGCCCCCGACTGCGAGTAAATTTCGCCCTCGGAATTGTTCACCAAAGCAAACGATGCAAGATCGCAGTCGCCTCCGAGAATCTCAGAAAAAGATGCTGGTTGCGGCCCCGTGCATGTGGCTTCACCTGTGGGTTCTATTTGCACAGACTCTGAATTCTTGGCGAGAAGAAATTCGAATTCGCCTTTGCAGGTGAGCTCCCGAAATTTTCCACCTTCATTTAAAACGGCCGATGATAACTTATATCTGCCAGCTAAGATTTCAGGTGTTGAGGTGGGCCGACAGCTCAATTGCAATGCAAATAACGAAAGCAAGAGCAACGGTGTCAAAACAGTCTGCATGCAATGTTCCTTGATGGGCCAAGAGTTTGTGTCGCATGTAGATTTTACGACATCTCGATTGTCTTTACGAGCCCCAACAGCGAGCCTATGATGACCTGACTTTTGGCAGCAATAAGAAATAGGGAGACGCATCGTCATGAAAACAACTTCTTTTTTGGGGAGAAAGTTTTTAGCAGCGTCTCGCAGAGCCGCTCTCTTTTCTTTTTCAGCCTTTTTATTGATTTCATGTGTGACCCGCCTGTCTGAGGCTAACAAACTTTTTGAGAATGGACTTTTTGCAGAATCAGCTGCTGCCTATGAAAAAATTCTCGACACCGATCCCGAAAATTCTGACGCCAAAATTGGCCTGGCAAAGTCGCGTTCTGAATTGTGGAAAAAGGAACTCGTTTCTATCCGGCTCATGCGCATGTCAGGA
>CAIZJW010000143.1 GCA_903933385.1 uncultured Silvanigrella sp.
CAACCCATACCCCGCTCACAAGACAGACAACCAAACGTTGGCGATCCAAATTTGAATCAAGGGATTCCTGTTCCAGTGCAGGCTCCCAATCAAGCGCCTATTCAGATTCCCGGACAGCCTTATGGAGGAGCACAACTTCCGGTCCAAGCTCCTGTGCCAATGCCCATTCCGCCACCCATGCCTGTTCAGATCCCAACACAAGCAGGCCAGCAGGAAACGATTCAAACGCCCCAGCAGATAACAATTCAGGCTCCAGTGCAGGTCGCGCCAGAGACTCCTGTGTCGGCACCCGTTGTCGTTCCACCTCCCATGCAAGTTCAAGTGCCCGCGCAGCTACAGCAGCAATCAGCCGAACAGAATCCTGCTCAATCGAGCAATGGTACACAGCAAACTCTTCCCTATCAGATGCCTGAACAAGGATTACCCAACACACCAGCGCAGCCGCCGGGGCAGAGTCAATTCGCAGCACCACCGCAAAAGATGCAACCAAGTGAACCAGTCGCACCCATTGTTCAACCACTGCAACAAAGTTCGCAGCCATTTCCAATTCAAGGTCAGCCCAGCCTGCCCCCAGCTCCTCCAGGATCGGTTTCAGGCGATCGCTATATGCTCCCCACTTACGGCATGGCTGGTTGCGGTTTGGGCTCAATGATATTCACAAAAAATTCGCGCTCTGAACAATGGATTGCTGCAATCATAAATGATGCATTCCTCCCTCAATCTTCTGCAATTAGCACCGGAACTTCGAATTGCGTGGATGTCGATGAAGAGCAGTCGCAGGCTGAACAAGAAATATTCGTCGATTCCAACTTTCATGCACTGCGCATCGATGCGGCACGTGGCGATGGAGAGAGTTTACGCGCTTATGCTGAACTCCTTGGATGTTACAAAGAAGGCCTCTTCGACACATTCGCTTCTCTGAGTCAGGGGCAGTACCCATTTATTTTTTCCGACAGCCAACCCCAAAGCGTTGCTGAACGATATCGTGATGCACTCAAGCGCTCACGTGCTTTAAAGACTCGTTGTGACAGGCTCTTCTGATGAGCCACTTCATTCTCTCGGCGCAAAACATGGCAGCTCTGGAAAATGCCGCTTTTGCAGAGGGAATAACAGTTTCCGAACTGATGCAAAGAGCAATCAAGGCATGTAGCGATTTTTTTCTCATCCGTTTTCCAGTGCGCGATTTTAAACACGTTGCACTTTTAGCTGGCCCTGGCCACAACGGAGGCGATGCTTTTGGAACGGGCTGCGAACTCTTGCGCCATGGCCACTCAGTTGTTGCTTTACTTGTCTCTGCTCAAAACGAACTCAAACCACTGACGCAAAAAATGCGCCTTGAATTCGAAAAACTCGGCGGTGTTGTTTTTCTTTGCCAATCAGAAGAAAATCTAAAATCGTGCAGCGACGCATCCGAGTTTGCTACGGCATCGGTTTGGATTGATGGACTTTTCGGATTCGGTCTCAATCGGGAGACAGTCGGTTTGGAGAGTCATGCAATCGCATTTGTGAATCGATTGTGTAAGCCTGTCGTTGCCATCGATATCCCGAGCGGTCTTTCTTGCGATTATGGCAAAATTGGCGGAGCGCACATTTGTGCGTCGCATACCCTTGCTCTTGGCGCTCTCAAACCCGCACATGTCGATGATGATGTCCTTTCTTCTCTTGGCGAAGTTCATTATCTCGATCTCCAACTCTCACAGTACCGCGGCAAAATTTCGGCACCCCTTTGGAATGCAATCGGCACGTCTGATTTTAAGGAGCTTCTCGCCGAATCACGTCGCTCCCAGGCTTCGCATAAATATACCAATGGTCGTCTTTTGGTGATTGCTGGTTCTGAACGCTACCCAGGTGCTGGAGTACTTGCTTGCTTGGGCGCAGGCGTTTCTGGAGCAGGAATGATTCACGCACTTGTTCCAATGCAAGCTCGCATGGCACTGCTCACAAGGGCTCCTGAAATCATATTTGAAAACCGCATCCCAGCTCTAAATTTATTCAGTGCAATAGTCATTGGCCCGGGCTGGGTTCCGGGCAATGAACAAATATTCGCCCAAGTCCTTAAACATGCACTCGCGAACAAAGAGACTCAGTTGATCATCGATGCTGGTGCATTTTCCTTCCTGAGTAAGCTCCTCCACGATGGAATACCGCTCGCTGAAAATATCGTGCTGACTCCTCATCTTGGTGAGTTCAGTCGTCTCTTTCCAGAGGCTGCTGATCGCATTCACAATGCACTGATGGAAAAACGCATTAATCGTATTGAAGCCGTAGCTTGGGCAGCAAAAATGAGCTCTGCAGTTGTGCTTCTTAAAGGCGCACGAACTCATGTTGCATCTCCTGATGGAGTTGTTGCAAGCATCATGCATTCTTCGCCGTTGTTGGCACACGCAGGACAAGGCGACGTTCTTGCCGGACTTCTCGGCGGTCTCGCCGCTAGAGGGCTACAAAGCAAAAAGGCTGCCCAATTGGCAGCCCTTCATCAAGCCGAAACAGCGCTTTGGTTCAGCTCGCAGTATCCAAATGCGCTGACTCTGCCACCATCCGAACTTGTCCGGCAGATGCAGCTCCTTCAGCTCCCTTGATTGTCGTTGGTGTTGTCCAACCTCCAACAAGAGTTTCATTCCAAAGGTCGTCGATTGTCGAGACAAAGCGAATCTCAGCGCGTTTTCTTAATGAAGCTGGAAGTTCCGCAACAGAAGACTTGTTCTTCTCAGGCACGCAGACTCGCTTGATCCCAACGCGCAAGGCAGCAAGAATTTTTTCGCGGAGCCCACCAATAGGCAATACACGGCCATGCAAAGTCAGTTCACCTGTCATGGCGACATCTTGTCTGACTGGGCGCTGCAAAAATGCCGAAAGCAATGCACTTGCAATTGTAACACCAGCGCTCGGACCATCTTTTGGAATTGCTCCTGCAGGGAAATGAAGATGAACATCCATTTCCGTGAATTGCTTGCCATCAATACCAAGAACTGCCGCCCTGCTCTTGATGTGACTGAGAGCTGCGTGTGCAGACTCCTTCATCACGTCTCCCAATTGCCCCGTGAGAATCAACTGCCCTTTGCCGGGAAGCAAATTGACTTCGATATAGAGAATCTCACCACCCACTGAGGTATAGGCAAGACCGGTTGCAACACCCACGCGCGCAGCGGTGACATCATGCTCTTCCGATGTATAGCGTTCTTCCCCAAGGAGCTCGCGAGCAACTTTGGGAGTGACTTTCCAAATCTTGCGATTCTTTCCACCAGCATCAGACTCTGCAAAGTTGCGCGCTATCTTGCGCGTGATCGCCGCAATGTGCTTTTCAAGATTGCGCAATCCGGATTCGCGTGTGTAGCTATTGATCATCAACTCCACTGCTGAATCTTGAATTTGAACCAAGTCAGCCGTGAGCCCCGTCTGTTCGATAGACTTCGGAATAATGTATTGTTTTGCGATCTCCCGTTTTTCGTCTTCGCTATAACCACTCACTTCAATGACTTCGAGACGATCTCGCAGCGGAGCAGGAATCGTGTCGAGACGATTTGCGTTGGCAATAAACATCACCTGACTCAAATCGAATGGTAAATTGATGTAATGATCCGAAAAATTGTGATTTTGTTCAGGATCAAGGACTTCAAGCAAGGCCGACGCGGGGTCGCCTTTATAGTCAGAGCCAAGCTTATCGATTTCATCAAGCATGATAATCGGATTTCGCACTTGAACATTCTTCAAAGCCTGCATCAGTCGGCCTGGTTGGGCTCCCACGTAGGTTCTGCGATGGCCGCGAATTTCTGCTTCATCACGCATGCCACCCAAACTCAGACGAACAAACTTACGACCCAGCGACTTTGCAATCGAACGTCCCAAACTTGTTTTTCCAACACCTGGTGGCCCTACGAAACAAAGAATGGGGCCTTTGGCATCAGGATTGAGTTTTTTAACAGCGATAAATTCAAGAATTCGGTCTTTGACTTTTTCAAGGCCAAAATGATCTTCTTCCAACACCTTTTGGCAGTGAAGAATGTCGAGTTGAATGTCACTTGATTTACCCCAAGGCAGGTCACACAGCCACTCGATGTAGGTGCGAGTGATTGAGGCTTCACTCGAGTCTTGATTCATGCGCTCAAGACGCTTCAATTGTTTGCCTGCTTCTGTCAGCGCTTCGGCTGGCATCTGTGCGCGCTGGACGCGTTCGCGCAACTCTTCAAGGTCATCTTTTCCATCGAGCTCACCTAGTTCGGCACGAATGGCGCGCAATTGTTCGCGCAGGTAGTGCTCGCGGCTCGCGCGACCAACTTCTTCCTTCGCTGCCGACTGAATGCGTTGCTGAGCGCTGTGGACTTCAACTTCACGAACCAAAAGTTTGTGCACACGGCGCAAACGATCCAAGCCACCTGAAGTCGCAAGAATCCACTGAGCATCAGCAATTTTAAGATTCATGTTGCTGGCAACCAAGTCGGCTAACCGTCCTGCGTCAGTGATGTCTTCAAGAAGAACGAGAATATCGGGCGTCAATGCTTTTCCTAACGCAACGAGTTTTTCAAGTTGCTCGCGCACGGTTCGCATCAAAGCTTCTGCTTCCGATGCCATCTCTTGACCCACTGGTTCGTCGGCCATGGCAGAAACACGCACCAATGGATATGGCTCCTGTTGAACCAATTCTTTGATGCAGGCCTTTCGCATACCTTGAATAAGAACCTTGACTCGACCATCGGGCAACCGACGTGTCCGCATCACCATCGCAACTGTTCCGATATCATAGACATCGAATGGAACAGGCGAAGACGCATTCAACTCAGTCGCACCCATCGCTTCGGGTGCGCGGCCAGCCTGACTGTCGACCTGGAATGCAGAAAGCAAAAGTAATTTGTCTTTTGCCATTGCAGCTTCCACTGCCTTCAAACAGACATCTTCCGCGATGAATACCGGGAGAATCATCTGTGGAAACACGACGATGTCTTTGAGAGGAAGCAGGGGGAGTTGCTCTGGAAGTTTTTCTTGAACAGCCAGCATGCCGCACGTTCTCCTTGAGTTGTCTTCTAGACGGTCTCTATCTCAATTGTGAGGGAACGCATGGAGAGCTTGTGAGTCGCGAAAATGTCGGAAACAGGGGAAAAAAAAGCACCCCGGATGCAGACCGCATCAGGAGTGCGTTTTCAAAAAACCGACATGTTATTTTTTTGAACTAGTCGATTTTGCAGCGCTGGTTTTGCTCGTTGCAGGGGCAGCTGGTGTACTCGCGGTCGCCTTGGCAGCGATACGCTCATTGCGGGCAGCAACCTCATCGTCGGTAAAGTAAATGTACTGAGGAGATTTGGCCTCGCTCACACACTCACCCGAAACGATGACATCCTTAACGTTCTTCATCCCTGGCAGCTCGAACATGGTTTCAAGCATCACATCTTCCAGAATGGCACGCAAACCTCGAGCACCCGTTTTACGTTTGAGAGCTTCATGCGCTACCGCTGTGAGCGCCTCAGGTTCAAACACAAGGTTGACTCGTTCATATGCGAACAAACGCTGATACTGCTTTATAATCGCATTTCGAGGTTCAGAGAGAATCTTTACCAACGCAACATCATCAAGTTCGGCTAGAGTCACAACCACCGGCAAACGACCCATAAATTCGGGAATCATACCGAATTTGAGAAGGTCTTCGACCCGAACCTTGGAGAACAATTCAGTCACGTTGAGCTTGTGGCGGCTCTTTACATCAGCACCAAATCCCATTGAATTGGAATCCATGCGAGCGCGGATGATCTCTTCGAGCCCTGCAAACGCACCACCGCAAATGAAGAGAATGTTGGTGGTGTCCACTTGCAAAAATTCTTGCTGAGGATGTTTTCGACCACCACGAGGTGGCACGTTGGAGACCGTACCCTCAAGAAGCTTGAGAAGAGCCTGCTGAACACCCTCACCGGAAACGTCACGAGTGATGGACGTATTTTCTCCCTTGCGGGCGATTTTGTCGATTTCATCGATGTACGCGATACCCTTTTGGGCCTGCTCTACGTCGAAATCCGCTGCCTGAAGAAGATTGAGGATAATATTTTCGACGTCTTCGCCGACATATCCAGCTTCAGTAAGGTTAGTTGCGTCGGCAATGGTGAACGGAACCTGCAGGATCCGAGCCATACTTTGCGCAAGTAGAGTTTTACCGGAGCCAGTTGGGCCAATGAGGAGAATGTTGCTCTTTGCGAGCTCCACTTCGTCTTTGGACTGCTGGTTGGAGTGCTCGATACGTTTGTAATGGTTGTGAACCGCAACCGAGAGAACTTTCTTGGCGCGCTCCTGACCGATCACATAATCGTCGAGAACCTTCTTGATTTCCGATGGGCTCGGGACACCTTCGACGGCGCCCACCACATCATCTTTTTCCATTTCCTCCGCAATAATGTCATTGCACAGGGCAATGCATTCATCACAGATATATACGTTCGGACCGGCGATCAGTTTTTTCACTTCGCGCTGGCTTTTACCGCAGAAACTGCAGTGGAGTCCGTGAAGATTACCACCACCGCCACCGCGACTTGCTGAGAAATCAATACCGTGTGTTGTCATCGGGTTCCACCCCTCAAGTAAGGGCCTGCAAAGTCAAAAAAAATCAAATCCCAATCACTCTACCTAGTTCCAATTACAACCCTGTGTAAGCAGGGCGGTCGGAGCGAGGCATCAACAGATCGTCCACAATTCCATAATCCTTAGCCTCCTTGGCACCCATAAAGAAATCACGCTCTGCATCAGACTCAATTTCCTTAACAGATTTACCAGTATGCAGCGCCAAGATTTCGTTTAGTCTTTTTTTCAGGTTAAGAATTTCCCGGGCCTGGATGGCAATATCGCTCGCCTGACCACCCGCTCCACCAGATGGCTGGTGAATCATGACCCTGCTGTTGGGAAGTGCAAATCGCTTGCCTTTCGCGCCCGAGGCTAAAAGCAATGCAGCAGCACTCGCGCACTGACCAACACAGTAGGTGCGAACCTGTGGCCGAATCACTTGCATTGCGTCGTAGATCGCAAGGCCTGCAGTCACGCTGCCACCCGGGCTGTTAATGTAAAAGTTAATGTCTTTTTCTGGATCCTGGGATTCAAGAAAGAGAAGCTGCGCAACAATCAGATTGGCCACTTCGTCGTATATGGGAGTTCCAAGAAAAATAATCCGGTCTTTCAACAATCTCGACCAGATATCGTAGCTGCGTTCACCCCGGTTTGTTTGCTCGACGACTATTGGGACTAATGGCATGTGCTGCAACCTCTTCTTTTCTTTTGCCCGGCATTTGCCCACCCTTCACTTGCAGGACGGACCTTTTGCCGAGACACTCAACCCAAAGTTGGTACCTTAGCATATTGTCGGAAGGAGCACGCCGATGCCACATCCATTCCCGCCGCCCATTGGTCCAGAATTTGACAACTGCAATTTCTGGATCACTGGAGCAACCTCAGGGATGGGCTTCGCGGTAGCTCATCAACTCGCGACTCACGGAGCCTCGTTGTGGATCATGGCCCGCAACGGGCAACATTTGCAAGCAGCCGCGCAACAACTGCGCTTGGCTGGTGCTAAAAGTGTCACAGCCGTGGAACTTGATCTCACCCATCCGCATCTCTTTGAATGCGTGAACCGTCAAGTCGACAACGTAACATTTCGCGGTTTACTTTTGAATGGTGGAGGCCCACACGGAGGCAGTTCGCTCGAGTTCTCAGCAAAAGATTATGATGATGCACATGCACTTTTATTGCGCGGTCCTGCGTTACTTTTGCAAGCGCTCTCACCCCAGCTCGAACGTAATAAAGGAAGCGTTGTAAACCTCTCAAGCACAACAGTTCGAGAACTCAACCCTCATTTGCCCCTATCGGGTGCATATCGCACAGGCTTCACGGCTCTGCTCAAAGCCTTTGCCGAACAACTCGGCAAAGAGGGAATTCGAGTGAACAGCATTGCTCCCGGATATGTTCGAACTGAAAAGCTGCAAGAATTGCAGTCATTCACCGCGCAGCAAGAATTCGGTAACACAACTCCTGAGAACCTCAAAAAAGTAGAAGACTCATGGGCCCATCTCTCGCCCCTCAACCGCATTCTTGAGCCTACGGAAATCGCGTCACTCTGTCTGTTTCTATTTTCACAGAATAGCAGCGCGATCACGGGTCAAACACTCGTCGCCGACGCTGGACAGTTGCGCAGCTACTGACATTTGCGCACGACGAAATTCTTTTGTTGAATCTAAAGAAATAAGTTCACGTTTCAACTTTCGCGGAGCTACCTAAAATGACTCAAACACAACATCCCGTCGGTCATCCAAATCAGCGTCTTCGTCGCCTACGCCAATCAGATGCGCTGCGATCGATGGTTGCCGACACGCAACTCAACAAAAGCCACCTTGTGTGCCCGATCTTTGTGACTGAAATAAACTCGCAACGCACTCCCATCGCGAGCTTACCTGGTGTCGAACGAATCCCACTTGCAGAGCTAGCTGCAGAGGCTCTCCGAATTCATGCCTTGGGATTAAAATCAGTTTTGCTCTTTCCTGTTGTTGATCCAGCAAAAAAAACCACCGATGGCTGTGAAGCCTACAATCCTAACGGACTCATTCAGCAGGCAATCGCTGTTGTCAGAAAAGCTGCACCCGAGCTCATTGTCTTTGCTGATGTCGCACTCGACCCATTTACGAGTCATGGTCACGATGGAGTTTTGTCTGCAGACGGACGGATTCTCAACGATGAAACCGTCGATGCATTGGTCAAGATGTCCATCACTCTTGCCGCCGCAGGAGTGCATTTCGTTGCACCCAGCGACATGATGGATGGGCGCATAGGCGCAATTCGCTCCGGACTCGATGCAGCTCAGCAACTCGACGTTGGTATACTGGCCTATAGCGCAAAATATGCGTCTGCATTTTATGGACCCTTTCGCGAAGCAGTTGGATCAGGCGCCCGCGGCTTAGACAAAAAAACATATCAATTGAATTATGCAAATGTTCGTGAAGCGTTGCTGGAAGCTCAATACGACGAGGCCGAAGGTGCAGATATGTTGATGGTAAAACCTGGGCTCTGCTATCTCGATATTCTCTGCCGCATTCGCGCTACCAGCAATAAACCACTCGTGATGTACCATGTGAGTGGTGAGTACGCGATGCTCAAAGCAGCAGTTGAAAAAGATTGGCTCGACGAAAAACCAGCCGTTCTCGAGACTTTAACCTCGATGAGGAGAGCTGGGGCCGACCTCATTGTCACCTACTACGCTCAGTGGGCGGCAAAGCATCTCTTCCCGTGATTTTTCAATGAGACAAAATTTGAGGCTATTTTTTAATTCTGCCTCCAGATAAACCCAATAATATTGGATGTTAAAAAAAATACTTGAGAGACAGAATTTTATTCCGATACGAATATTATAAAGGCTGAAAGAGGCCTAAAAAAATTCCCCTTTCGGAGGTGTGTTATGAAAACACTTTTTGGCAAAACAAATCTTCTTGCTGCGACCATCGTCCTCACCCTGGGAAGCGCGGCGTGTGGCCAGATGGAAAACCTACTCAACAAAGCGGAAGATGATTCCTCTCAATCCATCAGCAGCGACACCGAAACAGCAAATCTCATGGAAAGCTCTTACAGCTCATCGTTAGGCTCAAATGAGCCTTCACTCCGGCCATTCCCACTCGATGGACTTGAGATTGGCGCTGAACAACCCGACGCAGCTGGCCGCCATGGACGTGGGGGGTCGGGAGGACGCGGTCACCCAGGAAAAAAACCACCTCATGGTCCTGGCAAAGGAAAAGGACCAGCAAGCCTTCCTGCTGAAATCCAAGCTCTCATGAAGTCAGCTGACACTAAGAAAGCTTCTGTGCTCAGCATCGATCTCGCAAAGGTCGATGAGGTTCTCAAGTCAATGCGCACCGATCTCGAATCACTACGAATGATTGCGGTGAGTCGAGAAGATTTTCAAACGCAAGCAAAAGTCATTCAGGACAAATACACATCACAGCTCAAAACTATTTTACCAGCCTTTGAAGCTCTGACACAAGAGCAAAAAGACCGAGTTAAGGCTATTCACGACCTTCAAAAAGGCGTCATTGATTCCTGCGTAGCACGCGGAGCTGACTCTTCAAGCGCAGCATGTTCGAGCGCCAAATCTGCACTGCAAGGAAACATCGACGCACCCTGAATCAGAAAAAGAAGCGCACATGAGAGCGTCAATCAGGCACAATGCGAAATTCAAAAAGTATTTTCACTTTTCTTCCCAGCGCAGACTCGCTGGGAAGAAACCTTTTTAAGCAATGTCACTAATTGACGAAATTCAATGGGCTTAGAAATATAGTCATTCATTCCTGCTGCCAGGCAAACATCTCTATCGGACGTTAATGCACCCGCCGTCATAGCCACAATCACCGGTAAGCCTGCACCGAACCTTGAACGAATCTGACGCGTCGCTTCAATCCCATCAAGCTCAGGCATCTGAACATCCATAAGCACAAGGTCGAAGTCGAGCTCACCAACCAACTCAACAGCTTTTGCACCATCCGCAACCAGTGTCACAACGTAACCAAGCTTTTCAAGCAATTTTTGCGCAAGTTTCTGATTCACCAGATTATCCTCGGCAACGAGAATACGAAGCGGATAATTCTCACCCATAGATTCCAAATCCTCTGAATCAGACACGCGTGAAGAGGCAATTTCTGAATTCAGTTGACTTGCCTCCGGAAGGGACACGCCTACAGCTGGAATCAAAGCCTTCGACACGGGCCGAAGAGGGAGTCTGAATGAAAAAAGAGAACCACTCCCCCAAACACTTTCAACTTTAATGTCTCCACCCATCGCTGAAATCAAACGCTGACAGATAGCAAGTCCGAGTCCGGTTCCTCCGAATCGCCTTGTCGTGCTTGAATCTGCTTGCGTAAAAGCACGAAAGAGTCGATCCTTTTGTTCGTTAGTTAAGCCTATGCCAGTATCGGAGACTCTAAATTCTAACACCTCATGATCAGAACCCCGATCAACAACATCCACACTGAGCGAGACATGTCCTCTTTCGGTAAATTTAATTGCATTGCTCAACAAATTGAGAAGTACCTGCCGCAAGCGAGTTGGATCAGCCATCCATTGATTGTCAGCAATCTGCATATCAGAATATTCAAGGGTTAGGCCCTTTTTTCTGGCAGAATGCGACATTATTTTTACAACCGTTCTACAAATGGAGGAGACATTGACAGGTATAATTTCAAGTTCAAATTTACCTGACTCAATTTTCGCAAAGTCGAGAACATCATTAATGACGTTTAACAACAAATCACCGCAGCTTCGAATTGTCTCGACATATTCTTTCTGCTCTGAATCAAGTTTGGTCAGTACCAAGACATCGGTCATACCAATCACGCCATTCATGGGCGTTCGTAGCTCATGACTCATCAATGCAAAGAACTCTGAGCGAGCCCTCACAGCACTCTCCGCAAGCTCTTTAGCACTTTTCAATTCAAAATGACTCCGCTCCATGTCATCCATTGCTTTGTCAAAAGCGGCTGCAAGCTGCTCAAGTTCATCGAATGTTCCTGTTGGCGAACATCTCACTCCCTGCGAGGGAGAACGAGCAACTTTTTCGCACAAAATTAAAATAGGATTGGCGAGTTTTTCACCAAATCTGCGCGCCAACCAAACCGCAATGATAGTTAAAATGGTTGTGACCAAAAGCAACTGAAGGGCAAGCATAAAAATTGGTCGGAAATAATCGCGCCGTGGCAAACTCATTTTCAGTTTTGTTTGTAATTTTTGAAGATTGGGAAAGTGATCATCAGAAATTTTCAACTCAACAATTGAGTTATTGGGGCGAGACGACTTAACAAAACTTCCACTTGCCAGCATAGACTGGCCTAAGATTTCAAAGACCGCCGAAAACTTCTCTTCAAGCTGCCAAATGAATTTTCTTTGCTTTTCCGCATCGAGAATAGCAACTAAAATACCCTGCGGAGTGTTATAGAGAGTCAATGGGGTAAAAATCAGAAATGACTTCTTATCCGGACTCAGAAGGAAAGAAACCTCAGACAACTGAATGGCTGGAACGAGCAGTTGAGGAGTGAGCCAGTCGAGACTTTGAGAACCGCTTGAGTATATTACTTGGCCATCAAAACTCATGATCAAAGTTTCGGAGAAACCGGTCGATTGATTAAAATCTCGAACGATGGCTGGAAGATACGTTCGTGCAGCCTCAGGATCAACAATACTGTTCGTAACCAAGCGATTCGTGCCAAAGAGACGAACTGCAGACACTAATGAGTTGAGTCGGTATTCTAGGCTTTGCATGAGCAAGTCAGAGTGTAACTGCAAAGAGCGTTGCAGCTCTGAGGACAAAGAAAGTGCAGACTGTCCTCCCACAAAAACCAGAACAAAAAGATTCGCAATTATGACAAAAGAGGCAAACCGCAGCATCAACTTCCGGCTTAATTGCCCAGACTGTCGATGCTCTGCTGTTAGTCTCATTTCACACTCGACTCGAGAGGCTCAATTCCACCGTTCTCATTAAACTTTGCAAGAAAATATGAAGCAGGATGCAATGCATCATGTCGATTTTTGGAAAACGGCGGCGAGTGAACTCGACTGACACCCTCGTAGCCAGGAAGCGACTCAATCGCATCGCGAATCTTTTCCCTATCGACAACTCCAGAACGCTTGACCGCCTCTGCGATCATTCTTGTCAGGTCGTATGAATGCACGATTCCTGCTGGTGCGGGAATTTTATCAAGATCAGTAGGCCCACGCATTTGATGATACCGTGCAAGGACCTGACGCGTCACGGGTTTCTGATTGTTTACGAAGGAAAATGGTTGAAAAAAATAAACAGGCACTTTCTGCATAGCATCCCCGACACGATCGAAGAATGCATCAGAGGTGACACCCCAATGAGAGATTATGCGGATCTTAAACTTTCTGTCGGCAATATTGCGAACTGCCAGCGCGCTCTCCGGACCATTTAGCACCATAAGAACAACATCCGCTCGTGCCAGTGCCATCCCAGATATTTGCAGATTTACGTCACTTGCGCCGCGATCAACCCAATGCACGCTCACTGGTTTCTTTCCTCTGCGCATCAAGGCGCTCATCATGGCAGTTTGATTGCTCCTCCCCCACACCGTATTCTCGAGCAACAAAGCAACTCTAGAACTGCGCTTCAGCGCTTCTCTGACGAGAAATTCACCCACATGTTCATCGCGACCGCCCAATCTAAAAACAAAGTTTGGCGTGTATCCATTATCTACAATCTCAACAGCGGCTGCCCAGGGTATGAGATAAGGAATTTTATTTTTGTGAATAACATCAAGTTCACTCAGAATTACATTACTGTGAATTCCGCCAATCACGCCAATTAAATTAGGATTCTCTGATAGCTCTTTGATATTCGCTATGCCCCGCGAACTGACTCCTGAATGATCACGCGCTTCAATACGAATTTTGCGACCAAGCAACCCACCTTTTTCATTTATTTCATCAACAGCAATTTTTGCTCCAGCTACTATCGACGAGCCTGCTGTTGCTGCTGCGAGAGTGAGATCGGCATCAATTCCCAGAACAAGTTCGCTCTTATTAAATTCTTTTTGCGAAGCTCCCAATTGAAGCATCGAAATAAACGACAAAAAAATATATTTAAACTTATTTGGTAATAAAAAAACTTTCATTCTCTCATAAATCATATTTTCCTCGTAATTGATAAAAACACGCAATGGACTTTGATTCATTTCCAATACAAAGAGATACAATTACATTGCCAATGATTCAGAAATTTGTGTTCTCATACCCTAAATCTTGAATCACAGGAGAAGGACAATGAAATCTAAAGTAACAGAAGTCTTATTATCGCAGGTAGAGGCCGACTTTAAA
>CAIZJW010000144.1 GCA_903933385.1 uncultured Silvanigrella sp.
GGAGCATTGGAGATTCCCGTACTTGGCTGCACACTTGAGAAACCATTTCACAGGCAGTTGTGCGCCCATGTGCTCAATCGTTTCAGGCATTGTGCTTGCAATACGGTAGCTCATGTTATTCTCCTCAATTGTTTACAATTCTTTTTCGACTCCTCACCTGACAGTTTGTGACGCTTTCCGAACGGCAGCGTGCCGCCAGGTTTCAGCAAAATAGGCACTAATATTCCGTGAGTACTCTGTGACACTCAAGCAGGGTGTTGTCGTGTATTTCGAGAACTGGTTTGATACCGCCGTTTTCGTCGCGCTGGTATCCACCTGCCAGCGACGTTGCAACGGGAATTCCCAGTTTTTTCATGCACAAGAAAAGAAGGAAATCGCGCGATCGCAATTGATCAGTGGTCAGCACGCCACCGAGGGGATCATTGATGTGCGGGTCGGCACCTGCGTTGTAAAGAATGATATCGCAGTTTGAAAATTTCCGAAGTTCGTCTGGAAAATGATCGATGAAGTTTTGCCCATCATCTGGGCCGCTAAAATCCGAACGAGCGAATGAATAGTGTTGAACGTAGTCAATTCCTATTTTGCGAATGATATTTTCCGTTCCGTCGCCAAAATGCATATCACAATCAACAATTCCCACCCGCTGTGCGCCTGCTTGGTGCACCAAAACTGCGGCTAGCATGAGAAAGTTGAACGTGCAGAATCCGCCGCCACGTTCGTATCCCGCATGATGTGCTCCGGAGGTTGGGCTAAAGGTATTTGTTTTGTTTTCGAACGCATACAGAGCTGCAGCAACCATCGAGCCACACACCCAAGGCAATGCAGCCGCAACTTGGTTACTTTTGTTTCCGAATCCATTGACGTGCGTGCCTTTGAATACGCCGTCAACGTAAGCAGCCTTGTGAACCAGTTTAATTTGCTTTTTTGTGCAGGGGATGAATGAAGAAAATTCAACCGGAATACCAAGATTCCTCCAGCTTTCGGCAACCTGGGCTGGCTTTTGCGCCGAAGGGCTGAAGGAATCATTCTCGCTGACACTCTGGCGTGAATCAAAGAAGATCTTGATCATATTGCTCGTCTTTCTCCTGCCATCACTCATTGAGTGGATGGTATAACAATTCCGCCTGTTTGCTGACTTTCGCATGCATAGAGGGTCAATTTGCTCACAAAGGTATCGAGAACTATGGGCTTATCTTTTTCGTTAAAAGGCACGTTTTTGTCCACGGCCGAGAAATTGTAGCAGAAGCGTTTTGTTTCTCCAGCGCGAGTGAGCAGCACATTGACCCGTTTTACTGCTCGAACATTGTAGGAGGAGTCGCGCGCAGCGGTGGGCAATTCAACAAGAAATTTTGCATTTGTTCCAACCGCTGCTTGTCCGCTGTATCCGCGTTTTTCTGTTGGGGCAATATAGACCATCATGTCTCTCGCCAGGTCATTGAAGCCAAGCACCGCGTCAAATGTTGCGTTCCAATCGGAGTATCCGGCCGCTGCGACTTTTGAGGGAAGGCGCATCACCTCCTGGGTATAAAAGTCTTCACTGTCATCGTATCGAATGCCGTCTACGGTGATGGTGAATGCACTGACTACTGAGCCGTTGAAGGTGACTTTTCCATCGGAATCAGATGAGTCGCTGCCTGATTCATTTGCGGTTTCCGATGTTTCTCCACTTTCCCCGCTGCCGCAGGCGATGATGAATGAAAAAATAGAAACAAATCCGAGAGTCTTTATGAGTGTGTTCATTGTTCATTCTCCCCAAGTTGAATTTAAGTGGCGGTTACAAATCTCTATTCGCAGTCTTGGGCGACAGGTTGTGTCGTGTTTGAGAAAAGGCCAGCATTTTTGTTGTCACTCTGAAGTTTAATAGCTGCGCGGCTTTCACCGTCACGGCCTGTCGCTTCTCAGTTCGTTATGAACATGTGAGGAAAATCTGCATTTAGCCAAATCACTGGCTCGTGCAAGAAGAGGAGACGAACACATGGTTCGAATATTTACGGTGCTTCTCTCAGTGATGTTTTTCAGTTCCTGCGGCGATCTCTTGGACGAAGAGAAGATGAGTGCGGGCGAAGAACCCATCCAGGGTTCTGGAACCATCACCAGCTCTTCACCAGAAGGCGTCACCGGAGCAGGCTCGTCTGGCAAAGCGGCCCCATCCTGCCTGACAGACTGCGACAACGGAATATGGAGTTCATTGATCGCTGAAAGCCTGCCGCTCGCAGACGCAATAAACATTGAAGGTTGCCTTGTATCAAGATCTGCAGCGTTCGCTCGTAGCCCAAACATTGAAATTCTCTCGGTGCTCAATTGCTCGGGTCTCGAGAGTCTTTATTTGTGGACCGTGAACAATCTGGGAGCAGTCGCGGCCGAGCCGCAAAAAATTGATTCATGTCTTTTGGGCGAAGACATGCTTCAGCTCCGGCGTTCTGTTGGAAAGAACGGAGTTCTGACCGCATGGGTGTGCTCGAAGCAGCAATATTACGATCGCTATTCGTACTTTGTTCGCACAGAGCAACTCTCGGGAGCACAGATCTCCCGCACGAGAGTTTCCGGAATCGGAAGTGGCATGCAGGTTGCATACAACGCTGATGTGGATCTGTGGGGCGTGGGTTTTACTGGTTTAATGTTCCGATTTTCGAAATCGGGACTCCTCAGTGGCAGCACGAGCTGGAGCACATACTCAAACACTTCGATTCAAGGTTTCAGTGTTCGCGATGGTGTGTTTCAAATCATGGAAGGCAGCTCGGCAAACTCTGCAACTTACTGTTCGCGGGTGACGGCTGGTGGTGGCATGCTCTGTAAGGCGAATGAAATTGATCGCTCCGCTCATTCCGTCGCACCGATTTCAGGTTCGCGCTTCCTCCTAATACAAAGCGGAGACATGCTGAGTCTTGGCTCGGATTCGCCAAGCAGCTGCCAGCTCACTGGCACAGCGCAAACGTTCGCACGACACAGAGAATATCAGCGCCTGCTGAGAGCATTGCTCGTCGAGGGCACTCCCTATGTTGCCGCTCTTGCCGATGTCAGCGGCAAACTGATGTTGAACTTGATTCAAACTTCGCCAGCTATGGTGCACTTAACCTCAATACCCCTTGCCGATGCCAATGAATGGTTCTCCACTCACTTAAATCTATTTGTCGTGGGAGAGCGTATTTACGTTACTTTTCAGGGACAAAATGACCTCAAGGTGATGACAATTCCTAAGCCAGAGGTAAGCAAATGAAAACACACAACTGCAAGCCAAATGAGTATTTGATTCGTGACCAAGTGGTGATTGATTATTTGCCTTTGGTTGTCCACGAGGCGCGGCAGATGGCAGGGCGTTTGCCTTCCTCGGTGGAAAGCGATGATTTGGTATCGGCCGGAACCTTGGGACTGATGAATGCTGTGGAACGCTTCGACCCGTCGCGTGATGTGAAGTTTAGGACGTATGCGATTTTTCGAATTCGCGGAGCGATGCTCGATTTTCTCCGTTCAAACGATGTGTGCTCGCGTCCAGCGCGGGAGTTTATAAGCACTGTTCGCAGAGAAACCGAAAAATTTAGCAAGGAAAATGGCCGCACACCCTCATTGAAGGAACTTGCATTTATCTTAAGAAGATCTCCGGAATATGTGAGCAAAAGGTTGGGCGAAATTCCGGTAGGGCAGCCATTTGAGCTCACTAATTCGAAAGGTGAAGAGGAATATTCCGATGAGCGGATTTCTGATTTGAGCGAATTCGATGCGCTCTCGAGGCTTGAGATGCAGGATGCACTTGCGGAAGTGATTCGAGGCACCTTGAACGCTCGTGAACAAGCGGTTCTGCATCTGTATTTCTGGCAAGAATGTGGGTTGCGCGACATTGCAAAGCAATTGAATGTCACTGAATCGCGCGCCTCGCAGCTATTGACCCAAGCTAAAAAACGGATCGCAGTGCGACTCAAGCGGCACGAGCTCTTTTGTGATGCGGCGTGACTCAGTGTGTTAGCAATTTAAAATACGATAGACAACAAAACGGGCCGGAGGAAACCGATGCAAGGCAAGATATTTATGCTCACTGGAGCTGGAATTTCTGCAGAAAGCGGCCTCGAAACCTACAGAAGCGTCACTGGGATTTGGCAGTCACACAAAATGGAAGAAGTTGCGACTCGCGATGCGTTCTTGCGGGCGCCAGAAAAGGTTTGGCAATTTTTCGCTCTTTTAAAGGCCGCTGCGGATAAAGCGGTTCCAAACTCAGCTCATCGTGCCATCGCTGCGTCCATGCTGAAGTGCAAAGAGATGAATATTCCATTTTTTCTTGTCACTCAGAATATCGACACATTGCATGAGAGAGCCCTTGCAGAAGTTGGATTACCCGTGAGTGATTGTATTGCCATGCACGGGCGGCTGAGCGTTTCTTCCTGCGTGAAATGCCGTAAATCATTCAATGATCCATTTATTCATTTCGACAGCCGGGGAATAGATTCGAACGAACGGGTGAAACATTTGGCATTTTTTTCGGAGCTTGAAACCCTCGCAAGCGTCGAACATGAAAAAGAACATCGCCTGCCTTTGTCACCTTGCTGCAAGGATCTCTTGAAGCCCTCGGTCGTTTTGTTTGGCGAAGAGCCTCAAGAGCTCAATAAATGTTATTCAGAGGTTCTTGGCACAAGTGTTTTTGTAGCCGTGGGAACGAGCGGAAAGGTTGCTCCTGCAAATGAGTTTGCGCGTTGGGCAGTGCGGCTGAATTCAGGAGTGAGAACGATTTTTGTAAACACTGACCAAAGTGCCGCGTCGGACACTTTCAAGGAATTTTTCACTGGGCCTGCAACGGAACAAGTTCCTTTTTTGATTTCGAGACTCTTGAGTTAATTCTCAGCCCATATGACTCCGAATGATCGTTAGCCGCGTTTTGGCTCGTGTCATGGCCGTATAAAGCCACTGATTCGTTACGAGATCGCAGTTGCCCTCGGGGAGGACAATGAAAACGGCGTCGTACTCGCTGCCTTGCGCCTTGTGACATGTGCTTGCCCATGCGCGCTCAAAGCGCCCGGTGAGTTGTTCAAGTGGGTAAGACACCGCTGTTGCACCGCGAAGGAATGTGGCTTGAAGGCGGGCCACTTCATCTGAGGTGGTTCGTTTGCTGCGAGCCATTTCACTGATGATTCCAACGTCACCGTTGTTTAAGCCGAGGGCATGGATGTTTTCACTGATCATGACAGGCTCACCAACTAAGAACTGAGAACCCCGAACGCCCCAGTGTTTTTTTGCAAGTTCATGCATACGCTGATTGATGTCGTTGACTCCCGCGGTTCCCTCCCTCCGGGGTGCAATGATTTTGAATCGCCCGATGTCCCTTCCGCCTGTCGCCCATTCGGGCGCATCGGCGAAATGTCGAAGCAACCTGCCAAGAAGCTGTTGGAGCCAGTCGCTGTATTTCGCATCTGCCGACATCCCTTCCATGCCGGTGATGAAACGCACGGGCGCGTGTGCGGGAGTTTCCTCACGCGTGAATGGTGACCAGTTGAATTGGGCCTCCAGCCCAGCCTCAAGCGCCTTATGCGATTCTTGAATGATTTCTTTGACCGAGCGTCTTGAATGAATGAGTTTCTGCAGCAATGGGCTTTTTCTATCGCTCAGCTTTTTCACAATGTCTCGAAAGACGCTGCCGCAATCAACCGATGGCAATTGGTCGGCATCTCCCACAAGAATCAGGCGTGTTCCATCGGCAAGCGACTGCATCAGAGTGCACATGAGTTCTGCTCCCACCATGGAGCATTCGTCGACCACCACCACTCGCTGAGGCAGTTTGTTGAATGCGCCAGTCAGCGGCAGGGCTTTGCTTTTGCTGGCACCGAGGAGTCTGTGCAAGGTGAGGGCATCGGGCACGGCTCTCATTTGATTTTGAAGTTCTGATTGGTCGCTTGCTAAATAGGCTGCGTTGAAATCGTTGAGGCCCTGCTTCAAGCGGTGAGCCGCTTTGCCTGTGGGGGCTGTGAGCACAACGTGTTCGGGCGAAAGATCGGGGTTGCGGAGAAAAAGTTCTGCCAAACATGCAGCTATGATTGTTGTTTTGCCCGTTCCAGGCCCGCCGGTTATCACTGTGAATTGGTTTCGGACAACCTTCATAAGTGCGGGAATTTGGTCGTCTGTGCCGAGAGTCAAAACAGCATCGGTGCCAAGTGATGGCATAAATTTCATTTGTTCATTTTGAGCATCAGGCGCATGCGCATTTGTAAGCTTGCTCGCTCGTTCAAACCACTGTTCTACTCCTTGAAGGGCAGTCCATGTGCGTTCGGTATAAAGGTGCTCTTTTTGTTGCTCGTCTTTTTGAATCGAGAGAGGTGCAAGCGAAAGAACACTTTTCACAACGAGATCGAGTTCACTCTGTTCCAAGGGAAGCGACGTTTCACCGGCTGCCTCTTTTTCGAGAAGCATCATGATGAGTTGCGCGGCACTGTCGAATTGGTTTTCATTCAGTTCAATTCCGGCCTGCCGACTCAGCAAACCAATCAGATGTTTTGCGTAGGTTTGCCCTGCTGAAAATAGAATCATTGAGCACCTCCACTCAGGCGCTGTGCGTGCGCAAAATGCCCAACAGGTTCGATGTCTGACCTTCTTGTGCGTGACGGTTCCAGGACCATGGGTGACGTGAGTTCGGAAAGAGTTGGGCGACTCACATACACACCGCGCTCGCTGAAGCGAATGAATAGGTAAACCCCTCCACCGAATTCTTCGTAGGCGCGCTGTGGGTTCGCAAGCCCACCGAGAGCATGAAACACTGCACGTGAGTACAGATGGAGCTGCAGCTCATAGCCTCGCTCTCGAATCACACGTTCAAAAGCCTGTTGCGTTTGATATTCTTGTTCTTCAAGCCGATCCGTTTTCCAATCGAGAAAAAAGGTTCTTCCGTTGTGACGAAAAACGAGATCGATGTAGCCCTTGTAAAATTGTCTGTCGGGGTAAGCAGAGTTTCCAAAGACCTCTGGAAGATGAAAATCAACCTCGCACAGAATGTCATCTGCCTGCCAAATTCCTTCTGGTAGATTCACAACGTCTTTATAAAAAAGTGGTGTTGTGAGTGCATTGAAAAGCGCAGTGCCGATACCTACAATGGCATCGTTACCAAAGCGCATGCTAATTTCATTTGAGCTCTCTTCAATAACTCGATTCAATTCGTTTTTAAATGGAGAGCTACTCGGTCCTTCCTTCATTTGCTGCCAGTTGATTTGTTCAAATAAACTGTGAACAAAAACCCCGAATTCTTTGCCACCGATGTGGCTCAAAAGATCAGTGTCCGCGTGGAGATCAATGGCATCATCATCTTCGGCAGTGACTTCAATTTCCGGAGGGATGTTCTGCTCATCTTCCTGAGAAACGGAAGGCGCAGGTTTCGCAAGTCCTCCTCCCAAGCGCTTTTTGAGCGACGAGTAGCTGCTCATGATGACACCATTTGAATTGGGCGTTTCTCCCTCTTGGAGAGGCTCTGCAACAAAAATAGGTGTTTTTTTCATATGCTCTGGCGGCGTGGTCACCTTATCTGAGGCGGGTAGGGGCTGCCAGTCTACGAGTGGAAACGTTTCAATGACAATCGATTCACCACGCTTATCCACGTATTGCTTGAGAGCGTTGTTGGAAGCCATCCATTTTCCAGCCTCATTGAGGCTGCTTGTGGCTTCGCAGAGCGGTGCAAACAATTGCACGCAGGCTCGGGTGAGAACCACATATTGCAGCCGCTGGTGCTCATCTTTGTTGTAGGGGGTTTTGTCTTGCGCAGCGAGGGCATAAGCTTTTCCAAAACCTGCCCGCAACTCTTGGGTTTCGGCATGCCGTAAAAACCTCAATCTAAATTCATGAAGTTCATTGGGTTGATATTCATAAAACCCGCCTGTCACAAAGGTCACCGGTGCTTCGCCGCCCTTTGCAGAGTGCCAGGTGACAAGGGTCACTGCGTTGCCGGCATCGCGTTGCCCTTGAATATTGCGCGTGCTGGTTTCTGAGTCTGTGCTTTGCTCTTCAGCTCCATCTCCAGAGAGGATCCACTCTCGGAGTTGAGCAAGTGTTTGCCATTCGTTGAGATTCTCCATAAGAGCCACTTCAAAAAGCTGCTCGAGTGCCACTTCAATATTGCCTCTGACGTGCTCTTCAAGGTGAGGTGATTGCTGGAGACGTGCGCGACACAGTGTCATAAGACTGTTGTATTTCCTGCTTTGGAGCAGAATTCCGAGTTCGTTGATGAAGTTCGATGCGCTCTGAAAAGCAGATGTTTCCTGTGCGGCGGAACCGGATGGAGGCATCCAAATATATGCAGAGCGACCGCTGATGAGCGGTGCGAGCCGAGCGCGGTTCTTGAGCTTGTCGTCTTCCGGTTGCAGAGCCGCAAGGAAGACATCGAGTAGCGTTTGAACTTCCGGCATCAAGAAAAGCTTTTCATGACGATAAACCCAATAGGGAATTTGAAAATGATTCAGGGCTGCAACCACATCGGATTGATCGCCAGACGCAACACCATTATTAATTCCCTGCCTCCCGGCTGTGAGAATCATCATGTCTGAGAGGCCGAGCTGACGTGGTTGCATATCGTCGCCGATGCAGATCCACGGCGGGTTCTTCATGATGCGATGAATTTCGCGGGCTATCGCGTAGGGTGTGTTAAGTTTGACTTTACCTTTCTTTTCCTCGGTTCTGAAAACTCGTATGGGTGGGAGCGGGCGAGTCATTTCGCGGTCCTCCCAGATTCCGGCGGTGGGCCTCATCGAGGTTGAGATGTTGTTCTGATAATTCAGTGATTCGAAATCCCCCGATGTGAGAAGTTCGTTTACGGCACTCACCATGGCTATAGACGAGCGCCAATTCCCACCGAGGTTTGTGATGTATGCGTTGTGAGTGGTGAGCCACTTTTTTGCGTTGTTGTATGAAGCAATATCAGCGCCGCGAAAACTGTAGATGGACTGTTTGGGGTCGCCCACACAAATGAAGGAATGATTTTTGGATTCGCAGAAAATCTTGTGAAAGATCTCCCACTGCAGCTCATCTGTGTCCTGAAACTCGTCCACAATGCAGATTCTGAATTTCTTGCGCAGCGAGTCGAGAAGGAGTTTTGAAGAAGGTGTGTCTGAGTCGACCTTCGCACGAAGATCAGCAATAAGAGAGTTGAATGTCATGAGACCATGTTCGGTTCGGAATCTTTCAATCTCTTGAGGGAGCAAGTTCAATGCTTCGCGAACGAGCGTATGCGCAACCTCGATATATTTAGGATCGTCATCATGTGTGATGCCATCAAATCGTGCACGCGCACCCTTAGGAAGAGTTCCGTCGGGTAAAGCCGTTCTCGCTCCCGAGCTCCAGACCTCAGCAATCACCTGAGCGAGCTTTGATAACTCTTGTCCGCACAGCCGAGCTTCATTCAATGCGTGGTATATTGCACTACTCTCCCCCTTCAGCCACGAGCATCGCATCGCTTTGTTAATTACCTGTAGAACGATTTCCGCTTCATCCACAAGTTGAAAGTGTGGCGCAGTGCCGGATAAAAGAGGGAATTCGAGCAGGGCGTTTTGGCAGAAGCCGTGAATGGTTTGAATGTTCCAAAGCGCATCGGGCAATGCAAGAGCTTTGGCGATGGCATCACGTTTTGCGCTGTCCCCATTTCTTTCATCAGAAAAGGACTTTTGCAGACGCTCGCGCACACGTGCACGGAGCTCTGTTGCAGCCTTTACGGTAAATGTAACGAGAAGAATCTCATCCGCGCGAAGCATGCCGTTTGAAATGAGGTGAGCAACAATGTTCTCGAGTGTGTATGTTTTGCCTGAACCTGCGTTGGCCTCAATCAGCCAATGTTGCCCCAGTTGGAATTTTTTCAGAACATCTTCGGGTGTCTCAGCCATGTTCATTTCCTTGTCTGGGGTAAAAGATCCACGGATAGCGCTGACGAAGAACTTCGAGCGGCTCGACTTCAAATTCTTGGTTCATGATCGCGTCGCCGAGCAAATAGCGGCTAGAATAGGGGCGAGAGTCGATGTCATTCCTAAAAAAGTCATCACGCAATTTGTATTCAGTAGGAAGGTGAGTTTCATTGCGACCTTTTTTAATCAGTTCGTCGTAAATTCTCTTGAGTGGCAATAATTTTGGTAGTGAATCTGAATTCAATAGGTCGCTCCACACACCTAACCAATCGCGAGCATCTTTCGCAGACCATGCCGCAAAAGTTTTCTCATAATTTTCAAAACCTCTTTCGAATTGATGCGTCAGGATATGCAGACGCCAATTCTGAGCGTCTCTGAATTTTTTGAAGATATCTCTCACGGACGCAGGTGTGTTTTGTTCGGGAATGAGGCTGAGCGCACAGAGCGTAAGCATTGCCTTGCTGCTGGGTTCTGGGGGAATGACACTGATTGGCTTTGTCTTGATTTTTGTTTTCTTGAGACTCGAATTTGTAAGCACAGTCGCGGTCGCCGTCCGTGTTCTTTCGTCAAAATGAACAAGAGCGTGCAATTTACCGCAGAGTTTTCTGTTTGCTCCCAAATTAATTTCGGGAAGAATCAACGCACCGTTGGAGTGGGCCGTGCGACCCAAAGAAAATAAATGAGATGGCCTGTACTGAGCAGAGCATTCACGCCATTTTGAGAGAAGATCTTGCAGTGGTTTGAGCTCAATCTCTTCTCGGTTCGACGCCGGAACCACCCTTTGGGCGGCGTGGGTTCTCAAGCTCTCACGCAAAAGTTCCTCGCAGCTGTGATCCGACATTTCTGGATCAGACAGCCAGCGTTGAAAAATCTCTTCAGCAATACTCACTTTACCAATAAAAGAGAGCTCAGCATCTGGAAAACGAGCTTCTTCCCGCGGCAGCGGGTTTTCCGCAATCCGTAGCTTGTGTTTGGCGGTTGCGACAACCGGACACGACATGTAATCGGCCAATACGGATACGCTTATTTTCTTGCTTCCAAAGCTCTCGCTCTGGCTCTCGCTCGTTGGCTCTTCTGGTGTTGACGCTCTCAGCTCGTTTGATTCGACCCAAACAGGAAGGCCGAAAAAAACTGCTGGCTGAGGCCTCACTACAGGGGCAGGTTTGATATCTTTAGCGCTCAAAGTTGGAATCAGGCTCAGCAGTGTGTGTGAAGGCCGTTTCTTTTCTCCATTGGAAATGTTCTTTTCAATGTGGCTGATAAATATTTTTCGATTCGGCATTAGAAGAAGCTCTCTCAGAGCCTCTGTGTCGCACGCTGTGACGGTGTCCGGCTGTTCGAGTGCAATTTTTGGAAAGAGGTGCATTCCACTGATTCTGCTGACCCGCGGCATTTGTCCGTCTTCAGCACCTAACAAAAAGACGTGCTCAAAGGGAATACGCAGCGCTCCCTTTTTGAGAGAAAAAACAGGCACACCATGGCGGTGCATACCTCGGCCTTGCCTGCGCGGCCGCGACAACGGGCGCCTGAGGAGTTCATTGATCATCACAAAATCAAACTGTGCGCTGGTGCTTCCTTCAATCGAGACGTCATCCAAAGCGCGCAACAGGTCATGAAATTCAGATTGCGCATCTGCATCAGCTTCGGCAATTTTTTCGGAAAAAAGTTTGCGGGCCAGCTTTTTCGTTGTCTTCGACCAATCATTCAAAGATTTTAATTGGTAAAAATCGCTGCTCCGAAAATCGGATAACGTTGAAACAAAGTTTGTCACACGCTGAACCAAACCGAGCATTTGTCGGGGCACACCCGTAGCATCGCTTGTGTCGGGTGCTGAGAGGGCCATCACTGCAAGCCGATCGATAGCTTGCAACCAGTGGTAGGATTTGTGTCTGTCTTTTTCTGGGACGAAGGTTTCGCTCAGGTCATCGGCATTGATGCCGTGCACAACTCCGAGAGTGTCGGTCCATTTGCGCAGAAGCTGTTCCTCTGCGGCATCACGAACAATCGCGAATGCATCGTGCAAGAGGAGTGCGAGAATCTCTGCTTTGCGGCTTCCAGCGGCGAGAACCCGCAACGTTTGCAAGAACGCCGGTGCGAGTGCCGAACCTGCGTTGTTGAGCGGCTCATGCAAAACAAACGGAATATTGAACTCCTCGGCAAAGATTCCCGAAAGCTGAACTGCGTATTCCTGCGTTTGGCGGGGTGGAAGAACAACGGCAACGAGGCTCAAATCGGTGATCTCGCGGTTGCGAATCTTCGTTGCAATTGCAGAAGCGACGTTGCGAAGCTCCTGCCGTGTGCTGGCAGATGTCGTCCAACTCACATCAAGCGCGCTCGGAAGATTCCCCTCTGCCGCCGGACAAACCGCCCTCAACGTATCGTGGTTCTCAAGTTGCGGGGCGTTTGCATGCTCCGCATGCGCCTTCGCGCGTTCCTGTGCAAGTGGAATGACGATTTCCCACAGCTGAAGCTGCCAATTGCGGTTCACGTTGTCTCGCGGAGCCGTTTGTGGATGGCAGACCAATTTCAAGTAGGAATGAAAAAGTGCGGCAAGCTGCAGTGCATGCCGGACAAGGCGCAGCGAGCGTCCCGCACTCTCCGCCTCACCGATTCCGGCTGCAAGCAACGCAAGCTCACCCGAGAATAACTTTTCCGGAGGCTCAGTGAAAAGGTCGAGTATGACCCCTTGTAGGTTTGCAAGCGTGGGGCACTCAACAGTGTTGGTTGGATTTTCCAGACCAAATTTTGGCTCAATGAACTTGCTGTTGAAAAGGACTCCGCGCCTTCGGGTGAGTTCCACGCGCACGAACTGGCGGAGCTCTCGGCTTGGAATTTCAAGGACAAGCTTTTGGAAGAGAGACTTTTGTTCTGGGACCCAGTCAAGATTCAAGCTCATAGTTGGAACCGCCGCGCGCATCGGGAGCAGTGATTTGGAAAGAACCCCTCAAGCGGAATTATCGTACCATGTGTGAGCGTGCTTCAGTGTCAATGGAAGCGCGGGCGTCGTGACTTGACGCCTGCGTTTCCGTTCCTCTCTTCAGTCAAAAAGAGGGAGGAATGCTTCCCTGGGAAATCGGGGAGGTGAACGACATGGGCAGTTTTGAGGAACATTTTGCTTTACTAAAGAGCCCATCGGTTCGAGAGCGGTTTGGCGCTGTGCAAGATCTGTGCCTCAAGGCGCGGGGGCTGACTTTCTTGCAGAGGCAAGAGCTCATAGTCTGGCCCATATTGGAAATGCTCATAAATGAAGGCGACGAGGATGTTCTCGAGGCCAGTCTGTGGCGCTTGGCCGAGGTGCTGACAGCCAGCCCTGCCGATGTTGTGAGCCTTTTAGAAACCTGTATGGGCGAACCGGCTTTGGCGCAGCTAAGTCTTGCGATTGTCTCTCGCTGCGAGCATTTCAACCGCAATGCGGCTGTGTTCAAATTTGAGAATTCATCAACAGGTTTTTACCTCGAACCATCGGTGCTTGCTCTGATTTCAGAGTTGGTTGCTTCGTCCAATATGGCTGTGAGTTTGAGTGCACAGGCCATCTCGATTCAAGTGGATCCAACGCCTTTCAGTGAGTCTTTACAATTGCAATTTTTACCAGAGTTGTGCTTGGAAAATATCAATAAAGTGCGTGATTCTTTGATGCGCCGCCGGATTATTGCGCTCTCTCCGCTTCATCCCAACTTTTTGCCGGAGCTCACCACTCTTGGAGATCCCGATGGATATATCGCACACCGCGGGGTGGCCTTGTTACTCTCTGCGGGTCGTGCTGGAGAGGGCATTCTGATGAGCGCACTGCAGAGCGACGAACCCACAATCGTCGCGCGCACTCTCGAGGGTCTCAGGGTCAACAGAAAATCTGCGGAGGAATTGTTGCGGAAGAATTCGGCCATCGGCAGGTACATCGTTCATTGGATGAGTTTGGATCACTGGTACACCCGTGAGCCTGCCGTCGCCTGCGCTGTAGCCATCGCAGAGACGCTGCTCGACGTGTGTCCTCAGTTGGACAAGGCAGTGCTGGCGAGGGCGAAGGCAAGATTTTTTCGGTGGCAATGAGAAAAGTTACATTCTTCTCGAATGGTCGACATTCTTTTTCTCCTTGGATTTGTCTATGATAGTGTTTTTTTTCTCGATGAGCTTCACGTCATCGCAGGCTTCCTCACTTCCTAAATTACAAGCAATCGTGAACGCACTGTAAGCAGCTAACAAATGGTCGGCATCAAATTGACTTTCGATGAAGCGATGTCCAATGCCATGGCAACTTTCTGCGTGTTTCAGTTCACAACCATGGTCCAGCGCAGCAAGAGCAAATTCTTCGCTCTGCTCTCCACCGTAACCCGTGCCAAACATGCGTGCCACAGAGACACATGCATTGCCGAGGCCAAGCTCACATGCACGCTTCATGAAATGGCGAGCTTGAGGTGCATCTTCCTCTACGTCTGAGGAGCCCTTGTAGGCAAAACCAAGAGCGTAGCAGCTATCACCGTCGTCCTTCTCGCATGTTTGGTTGAGTAACGAGAGGCGGTTTTTGAATTGCCCCGTGGTTTCTGTGGAGACGATCTGATTTACAGCAGGCACCAACAAAACTCGGGGAGCAGCTAGAGGGGAAGAATTGTCCTTCATGGTCACGTTTTGAACGGTCGCCAGGACAAAGCTGTAAATCATGGGAGAAGGCAAAGCAAAAATGAGAAACCAAAAGACAACCGAATCCGTGAGACGATCCAACAGTTGAGATTTCATCTGTGCCTCCTTTTTTGTGATGTTCTACTGGACTGAGAATATTAAATGTATCGAATCAAGCGCCGACATTTTGTGTCGCGTGCGAGCTGGATGGTGGAAGGTCTGTTTGCAAGAATAGATTGGGTCTGGAGTCGGCCGAGAATCACGAACGCGAAGACTTTAAGACTGTCGAGTGTACTCGACAATCGTATAACCGTCGAATACACTCGACAGTGAGAGGGTGTCGACTGTTATCGACATATCGCGCTGTACTTAACGATTTGTAATAATTAAGAGGAATTCCATGATCACCCCAGAGCAAATGGAATCTGTCTGCCGTGACTGGAGCTATTGGGATAAAGCCGTCCCCCGAACGGTTGCACGCACGGAAGTTCTTCTTCCACAGACGCTCGATCCGGCGCTGCCCATTGTTGTTCAAGGGGTGCGACGTTGCGGGAAATCAACATTTCTCTCGCAAATGCTGAAGAAATACGAAATACCGCGAGAAAGTGCTCTCTTCTTGAATTTCGAAGACCCGCGTTTGCCCGAGAATTGTGATCACGAGTTTTTGGATGCTTGCTTGCAGTTTTTCAGGAAAAAGATTGGCCAGAGCAAAAAGCTGTATTTCTTCTTTGACGAAATCCAAGGGGTCAAAAACTGGGAGCGGTGGCTGAATGCTCAAATCGAGCGCCCAAGCCGCAACCTTTTCTTTTTGACTGGTTCAAACGCTTCGCTTTTGTCTGGCGAACTTTCCACGGCTCTCACCGGTCGACACTGGAAGTGTGAACTCTTCCCATTCAATTTTTCTGAATATCAAAAGCTGACGCATGAAAAGAATTTTGAGGATTTTTTGCAACGGGGTGGATTTCCCAAACCACTCCAAGTTCCCGACTCTAGGCTTCTTCTCCAACAGTATTTCAAGGACATTGTCGAACGAGATATTCGTGAGAAAGTCAAAGCGCGGTCATCGCTCCAGTTGTCGCGCATGGTCAAGGCTGTCTTTGAGGCTGTTGGTTCGGAAACCAGCTTGCGTCGGCTCAGTGCCGTTGCAGATGTCGCCGTTGAAACGGTGTCGAGTTATTTAGATGCATGTGAGCAGGCCTATCTGATATTTTCAGTCCCGTTTTTCGGCTATTCGCAATCGAAAACGCTTCAGCGAAATAAAAAATACTATGCCATTGATTCTGGATTAAGGCACAGTGTTTTGTTGTCTAGGGCAGCCGATATCGGCAAAGATTTTGAAAACTATGTCTTTCTCCAATTAAAAAAGAAATACAACGATGTGTTCTATTGGAAAGGCAAACGCGAAGTGGATTTTGTGGTGCAGGGAGAAAAAGGCCCAATCCCCTTTCAGGTGAGTACAGAAGCCCAGCCTCTTGAGAGACATCTTGAAGGGTGGACTGAATTCTACAAGGAATTTCCGCACTCCGAAGAAGGTGTTTTTATCAGTCCCAAGAACGTTTCAAAGCTTTGAATTCGGAGGAACACGTTATGATGGGAGCCGTTTGCGGCGATGTGATTGGCTCGGTGTGGGAATTCACTAAACGGAAGGGCAAAGATTTCGAATTTTTCTCGCCCGCAGCGCATCCCACCGACGATACCTATCATACGGTGGCCATGGCTGAGTCGATTCTTTCTGGCGTTCCTTACGAAAAACTTTTGGTTGATTATTTTTGGAAGTATCCCGACGGCGGATACGGCGGCCGTTTTTGGGATTGGGCGAAGCTCGGAGGCGGAGCTCCCTACAACAGCTTTGGAAATGGTGCTGCCATGCGCGTGAGTCCTGCGGCGTACATTCACTCAACTCTTGAGGACACCCTAAAAGCGGCTGAAGCCTACACGGCTGTCACCCACAATCACCCCGAAGGCATCCGTGGTGGGCAGGTGATTGCTGCGGCCATTTTTCTGGCTCGCACAGGGTCGTCGGCAGCAGAGATCCGCACGTTCATTCAAGACCGTTTCAAATACGATTTGTCAAAGACTGTCGATGAAATCAGGCCCACAGCACGCTTCGATGAAACGTGTCAGGGAACAGTTCCGCAGGCACTCATTTCAGTTCTCGAGGCCAGCGATTTCAACGACGCTCTGCGCAACGCAATTTCGTTGGGTGCCGATTCCGACACAGTGGCGGCCATTGCAGGTTCGGTGGCTGAACCTCTTTTTGGCGGCGTGCCGAAAGAAACTTTCGATTTCGTGTGGCCGCGATTAAATACTGATCTGCAAAAAGTCATTCAATCTTTTTCAAACGCGCACGGGCTCAAACTCTTTGTTTAAAATGGCGCCTATCGTTTCATTGCACATCATTCACTTCGCTCCTCGAAGGCTTCTCACGCAAGAGGCGGAAACCCTCAAGCAACCAATCACGCACTTCGTCGCTGAAGCACGCAAAACCCTCCCGGCCAATGGCAGCTGCCATGTTGCCAAGAACAGTGAGCAGATTGGGATGCATGATGGGGCTGGCCGTGTCCTCACTCAGTGGATGTCGTGCCATCCCGCTCAACTGGCCCACGGCATAAACGTGATGAATGTTGTTGATGAGCTGTGGCCCCAGGATTTTCTGGATGAGCATGGGTTCTCCCGAGAGCTCTTGCAGTGCATCCACAATGCCGGCTGCAGCCGTTTGGGCTCCGGGGAGGATATCTTTCATGTACGACTCGAGCCTCTCTGGGAAATCAAAGTCGTCATTTTCGAGCTTCCAAAGCTGATGGTAGTGAATGTAGAACATTCCCAAGTTGTAACCCAGTTTGAGCGCAGCAGAAGATTGTTGTGTGTTCATGGTGAACCCTCCTCAATGTGTTGAAGTTGAATTTTTCCGAGAATTTATTTGGCTTCTTTATTTCGTTTTCTTGCGCGACAATCTGTGTCGGAGAGTGTTCAAGCGTGTGAGCAGCACTGAATCTCTGACAAGCGTTAAAGGCTCAGATGCAGAGATATCTGCTGTGAATCTCTTGCCCTGAAAACTCCACTGCAGAACTTGAATCCAGAAAAGAATAAATTCGCTGTTGAGCTCTGCGCGGTTGCGCAAAAGAGCAAAGAACTCTGGTTCACGGATGGCCGGTGCCATTTCGTCGTATTGAAAGTGTTTCTCAACCCCCAAATGTTCGTCCATGTACAATTGCAGACGCGTGAGCACACTGATGAGAATTTCCTCACGGGCAGGGCTACCGCTGCACAACTCTTTGAGGGTCTCACTTCTTGTCCAGATCCAATGTGCGTTTGTGCGTGAGAGCGTATGGCATCCAGCTTCAAAAGTTTCCGCATCTTGCTCGCGTTCTAAAGCATCAATGACAGGTATGAGGAATAAATCCAATCGTTGAAATTCAGACTCTGCGCGGTCTGCACCTTTGCACAATTCTTCAATGGCCCTGAGGCGCGCCTTGGGGCTTTTTGCGTTCAAAAGCTTTCGAAAGACGTCCTTGTTCATAAACAACCCCAGTGTGAATTGAAGAGAATTGGTAAAAAGAAAGCCGGAATGGAATCACAGAAAGAGTCGCGTGGAGGCCCGTCACAGAATGACGCGTTTCCAAACGAAAGTAAGGAGTCGGAAATAAGCCCCTGCGGAATGGGAAACAATCCACCTTCAAACTAAATGAGGAGCTACCATGAGCAAGATTGCAACTGCACTTGGAGACATTCCAACACGCACGCATGCAGAGGCCATGGAAGACATCATGTTGTGGTGGAAGGCAGGCCGTGCAGTGTTCCTGTGGGGGCCTCCGGGGATTGGCAAATCCACGCTGTGCCGTGATGCAGCCACACACATGGGAATTAGTCAGGTGTGCGAAGTCGACACTCCGCAGCTGCAGCCCTACGACTACGCTCTGGCCGTGCCTGACCATGCCACTGAGCGGGTCAAGCTCTACAAATCTGGCTTCCTGCCAGAAACGGGCCCTGCGGTCGTGATTTTTGAGGAGCTCAACCGTGCCAAGCACTACCAGCAGATTCCTGCGCTGCAGATCATTCTTGATCATCGCATTGGGCCGTTGCGATTGCCCAAAGATTGCTACTACATCGCATCTGGCAACCGTGAGACAGACGACCCGGGTGTGTTGCCTGTTGGAGCTGCGCTTCTCAACCGCTTTGCGCACATTGAAATTCGCGCCGACGCGGAGGCATGGGTGCGCAATTTTGCACAAGCATTTGGAATCCACGAGAGCATCATTGCGTTCAATGTGGCGTATCCGCAGTACCACTTGGAGAGGGTGCCTGATTCACAGCGGCCCTTTGCTACCCCACGCTCATGGCAATTTTTGAGCGATGCGATTGCTCAGCTGCCCGTAACGGCCAATGGACGAGAAACACGCATGGGTGAACTGGCGCATCAGGTTGTGGGCCCCACAGCAGCGGCGAGCTACGCGGCCTATCTCAGAACATTGGCAACCATTGATCCCAACGCAGTGCTGCGGGGCGGCAAAATTCCAAACCTGAGCCATCTGGAGCGATCCACGCTGTATGGCGTGACGGTGAGCATTGCATTGAGGGCGCAAGCCATGGGTGAAGAACTCCTGAGCCATGCTGAAAACTTCTATTCCTTCTTCAGCGCGCTGCCGGGGGACTTCAAGACAACGTTTCTTTACTTCTTTGTTCAATACGGTTCGGGCAACAGCACGCAGAAATATCTCATCTACCGTCGCCTGAAGCTCAGCCTGTCGGCAGACAAACAGGCCCAGCTCAACAAGGCGATTGACGTGGGTTGAGAGGCAAAAAGCAGCGCAAAAGCAAGGAGGGTGAAGATGCAAAATTTCCAAATGAACCAAAAAGAAAAGATGGAAAATGCCCTGCGCCGCATTCAGGTGCATCACCCGTTTTATTATTTCATGTGTGCAGACCTTGAGATTGTTGCCGACGAGAGTTTTGAAACGATGGCAACCGATGGACTCACATTGTTTTACAACCCTCGATACGTCGACCGGCTGACTGAGAACCAAGTTGAGGCCGTGGTGCTTCATGAGTTCATGCACGTCATTTTGTTGCACCCGTGGTTGAGTGAAAAGGCTATTTTGAAAGGGCACAACCGCGAGATCTGGACACTTGCGATGGAGTTTGTGGCCAATCGCGAAGTGCGGCATTTGGCCGACCAACGGGCACAGGCGCGCGGTCAACGCAAGAGCGAAATCTCATTACCGGGGCGAGCGCTCGGGGTTGTTGAACTGCTTGATCTTCAAAAGAAGAACACTGAGCGCAAAGATATCTATTTTTTCGATCATGCACTGGAAAACATGGATGTGCAGGATATTTATCATTATCTCAGGATTAGAATTGTCCTTAGGGAATCTGATGAAGACGGGATGGATGATTGCTCTAAACCAGGCGCATCAACCAGCCGACTGAAAAACCTTCGAGGGTGGGCAGTGTCTCGCGAACGCATTGAGGAGCTCATCGAAAAACACCTGCGTGGCCAGGAAGATGTTGCGCGCAGGGTGAGAGAAAAATTCATGCTCGCTCCAACGATTTTCGGTTCCGAATGGGCGAAAATTCATGGTGCGTTGTCTGATGGTTTCAAGCGCGCTTACAGCGAACTCACCTCACCGGAAATTGATTGGAGAAAATTTCTTGCGACAGTTGCGGGGCGGCTGACCGACACAGATGAATTTCGCTTCGATGCTCCCAATCTGCGGCATCCGCTCGCTCGTGATGTTGTTCAAGCGGGGCTGCGCAGCGAAAAGCCCGATGGCATTTTCATTGCCATTGATACGTCTGGGTCAGTAGACAAAAACATGCTTACACAATTCCTTAGCGAGTGTGCTGGCATTCTTCGCTACCTCGAAGACGTGAACGTGATGACTGTGGACTGCAAAGAGGCTCCCATTCAGCGAGTGAGGCCAAGATCTCTGCGCAATCTGCAAATCACGGGTGGTGGTGGTACGGACTTCCGACCGGTGTTCACCCGTCTAAAAAAAGAACGCATAACGCCAAATCTGCTGGTGTATTTCACCGATGGATTTGGCGAGTTTCCCTCAACGCCACCGCGCTATCCCGTGCTGTGGGTGCTCACGCGGCACTCGGGTGTTGTCCCCGAAGGGCATGGGCGTGTTGTCTATTTGAACAGGGTTTAAAATGCTCGTCAGTGTGGGACACTGAATATGTTCAGGCGCTTTGCCTGATAGGGTCGGGCTCCAAAAATCCCAGACGCTCGAGGGTTGCCTGCCGCGCAAAAATAGTGAGTGCCGTCATGGCACGGCTCGCCCCAACGTAAACAAGCTGCTCATTTTTCTCAAACTTTGCCTCGTCGTTTTCATCGACTTCCAAGAGCAGGACAAACTTGTTCTCGAGGCCCTTGTACTTGCGCACGGTTTCGACCATCACTTGTTTGTCGTTGCCCTGAGCCGAACGCGACAACGGGATTCCATTCAGATGGGTCTGGCCGCAAAGTATGTTTTCTTTGTTCTCCAAACTCTTCCCGGTGAGAATCACAATCTCGCTTGCAGGAATTTTTTCAACATCAATAAGTTTTCGAATCTTTGCGGCAAGCTTGTTGCGCAAATCATCGGGCGACAAGGCCGCAATGACGTGACACTCGGCGCCCGAAGGCCCCACTGCCATTGTACCGTCGATAAACCTGTTGAGTCGCGAGTTTTTTATCAGCTTGAAAACTTCGCGGCTGTTGCGGAAGTTTTTCAGCAGATGGAAATTGAAAAAGCCCTGCAACGGAAAGTTTCCTCCGTGCTGAACATTTTGAAAGTCGTCTTTGAATATCCAGAAGTGTCCCTCCGGATGTTCAGCTCTTATGGCTTCGAGTACCTTCCACCACGATTCCTTAAAATCCTGACCCTCATCAACAATGATCGAATCGAACTTCTGCTGCATACCTTCTTCATTCAGTGAGATATATTCAGCATTGAATTCGAGCTCTTCGTAGAACTCTTTCGGCTTTTCTCGCTCGCCCGGAGGTATTTCGTTGGTTGTTTTGCAGATCTCTTTGCATAGCTGATGATAAGTCATGCTGACGAGGTTCCGCTTAATTTGCGCGGGGCAAGAAGCCACCTGTTTAGCCAGATTTGCTGCCAAGATCTCGTTGTAGCAAACAAGCAAGGTTTTACGGCCCGACTGTGCTTCGCGGATGGCTTTCTGAACGGCCAGCACCGTTTTGCCCGTGCCCGCTCCGCCATTGATTACAACCTTTCGTTCTGAGGATAGCTGGTTGAGTGTAAGGTAATGATCTACGCTCAGGCGCTCTATCAGAGCGTTGTCGAGCTCCATGAGGCTACGCAAGGGAACCTGAAAACTAGGAATCACGCTGAACATCTTGTGCAGGAAATCGACTCGAGTTTGACCGATGCCGGTGCCGAAACGGTTGAGGTTTTGGGTAGGCGTCGCCATAGTCTTTTCTAAGCATTCACGAAAATTCGCAAAATCCTCGATGGTCAGAACGAAGTGATAAAATGCGGGGTCGCCCACCAATGAAGCACGCGATGTGTCGGTGAGCACAACCACAGCAGCACTGGGCATAAAGTCTTTGCTTTGAATGCCAGGCATTTTGAGAATCTTCTGAACGAGGACCTCACGGTTTTTATAGGCCTGATCGATAGGAGAGTCCGCAACCTCAGGGGTGTTGCCAATGAGCCGGCTCCACTTGCCATGCTGGCAACTAAGCTTTCCCCCTTTTACTTCGAGCACTGTAAGAGGAAATTTTGGATGAATAATGAGAAAATCTACTTCACCGGTGCGATGGCGAAGCTCGTTGTCGGCCCACGGCACGCTCCACACGCACACATACTCGTCTGACAATTTGCTGAGCTCTTCAAAGACTCGAATTTCAGAGTCGGGAACTTTGTACTTCACTCGCATTTCGGGGGTGATGTTATGAGGAATCATTCGAGCCATGAAAGATGTCCTTCAATAATTAAAATTAACTTGCCCGATTGCGCAAATCCGCCTTGTAAACTGAGAGCGCGTTATTGAGCGTTTCACTAATTTCTTCACGGAGAGATAGTGGACTCACCACCTCGCAGCCGGCTCCCTTTTCAAGAATCCACCAGCGAAACTCGTCGCTGTCGCGCACGGTGCAGGAAATTTCAATGAAATTTTCAGTTTGTTTGAGAATTTGTTGGTCGTCTGAGATTTTGCACTCGCCTTCACGCAAGTGTGCTCCCGCTTCTGAACTCAAGCGAAGAACCACTTTCAAGGGTGTTGCTGAATGAATTCTGTTCAGGTTGCCCTCGGCTGCGTGTTGCCGGAGTTGAAAATTCTTTGGATAGCTAAATTCGCTTAGAACCTCGAGTTGCACGATGCGATGTAAAGCCCAATTCTTATAATCCGAGCTTCCATAAATTTCGCGCCCAACCACGTAGTACACTCCGGAGCGGTCTACGAGCCCAAGAGGTTCAATGGTTCTTTCTCGAGGCTTTTTTTCCTTAGCACTTTGATATGTCATTTTGATTGTTCGAGAATCCGTAATGGCCGACATGACGTCGTCAAAAATCTTTGGATTCGAAATGTGTGGAGCAATCAATTTCCAACCGCGTGGAAAAATGGCAATGCGTTTGAGCAATTCATTGTAACGCTTCGTTGCTCGTGCTTTTTCCAAAACTTTCGAGGCATGTTCAAAAATAGGGCGCAGGTGTTTCATTTCGTTCGAAGGCAAAAGATGTTTAAGGTGCGCTTCCACCAAGCAAACTGCAAGAGCAGATTCGCGGCTGAGGTGAAGCATGTCCTCTCGCACGGTTGCTTCATACCAATAGCCAGGTGGTGAAGAGTCATCTTTTTTCACCCCATCGTAATGGTCGAAAAAGTCTTTAAAATAGCGTTGCACTGTGCGCAGTGAAACCTCGTGGCCTTGGGCCAAAAGCTGTTTGTGGGCTTTATTGGTATCGAGCTTTCGAGTTGAGCTGTGTTGGCGCAACAGATTTAAGATGTACATGAGCCGGCGCGCAATTGTGTAGGTATCTTCACGGGGACGCCGGGCGTTTTTCTTTTTCTGCAATTCATTGTTGGTCACGGCAACCGCTCTCCCAGATCCTGTTAAATCCCCAGACACGGGTTTCGGAAAAGTGCACACGCTCTTGATGTGATTTTTGCAGGAAACCATAATTACAGGGTTATTTTTCGAAAGACGGTGCGGAACTATACTTCCCAAAGGAAGTCTTCCTTTCTAACGCTCGCACAGGCGTCACATTCTGACGCTCGAGACCCCGATATTCACTACCATCGGGGTTGAAGATGTTCGGTGCCCTTCGCCGATATGAAGGAGAGAGCTGATGAGCGAGCAAAAGTTGGAAACCAACGAAGGCAATAGCTGGCTCGTGTACCTTATAATTGGGTTTGTTGGACAGGGAGCTAGGGTGCTTTCATCGAAGTCGCACGTGGTTGTCGGCGAAGCCACCTCTGCGTTCACTTCGCGATTGGCACTGCAATCTTCAAAAGCAATCCCACGATTGATTCCAGCACCACAGAACACTGTGAATTTTGAACAAACAAACGTCTTTCAATCAGAGATTGCTCCCAATGAACTCTTAAAATTGAGGGATTCATTGCGTGCCGATCAGCGCACTGTGAATATTGATTGGTCACTCGGAGAGCCAAAGGATCAACAAAGAGAGGGCGCTTGCACTGCATATGCATTGGCTGCGGCTTTTGAGTCACTTCTTAAAAGTCGATATCAAATTGATGCCCAAGTAGACGCGCAGTATTTCTGGGAGTCCTACAAAATACCGTATATGACTCATGCATTGAAAGCTGCATTTCTCCCGAACTCTGCACTCTTTGCAACCGTTAAAAGTGAATCAAAGCTCCACCCCTTTAAGGCAGGAACAATTCTTCACGTGCGAATGAAGGAGAGTGATTTTGAGGTTCTCAAGCTCTCGAAGCTGGCATTTGCAATCAGTGATAAAATTCCCGTCATTCTCTTAACTTCTGTTGATTCCGGTATCTCATCAATGAAAACGAGCCAAACTGGCTACATTTATGCGAGCCGACAATCTAAAAGCAGTTCCCATGCGATGCTCATGAGTGGCGTGAGTCGAGGCCTCAAGAAACAAGGCGATATATGGTTTCATATACGTAACTCATGGGGAGCTGATTGGGGCAAGAACGGAAGCACATATTTGGATTCGTATCACTGTTTGATCAATAATTGCGATTATATTGGAATAAAGCGAATCTTGGTGAGCGAAATTAAACAGAATTCACCCGAGGCTATCGCGTATGCAGCCTCTAAAAATATCTCTGCTGTTGCCACAGCTGGAGCAGCCGTGAACTCTCAATCACCAGATCGCACAATCACAGACCAAAATATCGAACAGCAAGATGAAAATGAGATTTCAAAAATTGTGAAAGAGATGACCGAAAATTCAGGGGCACCTCAAAGGAGTTTTCAGTGATGAAATTGATATTTCTCTTTTTTAGATTGCTCAATTTCATCGTTTTTATCGCTGGTCTATTATTTATTTATGTTTTTGTTACAAATCGACTTCCTCATTTCTTATCCAACGGTGAATACAAGGATGGTATTAACAGAATAGAATCAGTCATTATCGAAACCATCAATCATGCAAAATTGTGGGTCAATAAATTACGCAATTCAAATCTCAACGATGCTGAACTGGAACAGCTGCCACAACCAAAACAGCCCGAGTTTGATTTGCAAGAACTTGCACCCTTGCTTCACAGTATTCCATTTCGGACAATTGAAAGCGAAGCCCTCATGAATGGCGTCGTTCATCTCAATGCATGCGAAAGCCCTAAAAATCCAAAACAAGCTAAAATAAGCGTCGAAAATTACAGTATATACGTTCTCAAGAGTGCAAGTCTTCTCCAAGAAGAGAAGCCTGATCTGTGTTCAGAGTACCACGGCAAGCCCGTTTTAATATTTGAACGCAATGAGAAGATAATCGGATACTTTCATATCAATTATGAAACCCTCACGGAGGGGGTATTTAGCGTTGCCAACATTCAAGGAAAAAAGAATCAGAGGACGCTGATCTGGAGTGTTCATTCGGGTGGTGCAAATATGAAATTTGAACATTATTTGATTGATATAGATTCAAAAAACAGAATCTCAGTCAACATTGATTTTAATGAAAATTTGGGTGAAGGCGAATTTGATCGCAGTGGCAATGTTGAAATCAAAACGACTCAATTTCCGCTGAAGGGAGCAACCGACAGTCGTGGTCGTTTCCTCACCCTACCGAAACGCGCACTGAGCGATGAGGATTATAAAAGGATTTTAAAAAACACAAATGAAAAGTTTTCTCGCAACTATTTTGTGAACCGAATCTTTGAAAGAATTCATGATGAAAATGAGCCTGTGTACGTTCTTTTGCAAATGGATGGCTCCCGGGTTGATTTCACCCCTCTCTCGGCTGAACGCTACGTTTACAAGGTCATTGAATGGCAAGGAGGAACCTGGCGAGACGCTTCGCAGACACCAGTAGCGCAGGCGTTTTACCGCGCCGCCGCCGACTCAATTTTCCGAGAACTCTCAGTTCAGGATGGTGAAATTCGCAATTGGATGCTTGCGAGTTGGGCCAGCTACAAGGCGCTAATTGACGAATGGCCAGAGGCAAAAGAAATAGTCAACGCGAAGCTAGACGCGTCGGCGGCGCGTCGCCAAATGTGCGAAATGATCAGCGCAATTTGGGCTCTTGGTAAAGACGGGTCCATTGATAATCTGAAGATTCGTTATGTGCTGAATGAATCGCGTGGGAAGGCAAAAGAAGCCCCTCCCGACTGTGAGGGCGGTCAGTTTATCGAATTCCTTGAGAATGAACTCAAACACCGCGGCTTTCTCATTCCCTAAGAAATTTCTAAGTGAGCGACTCATTTATTATAAGATATTTTAGTTTCGCTTCTCAAAACCTGTCCACGTTCAATATCAGAGCCTTACCCGCCATGCCATTGAGTGTCAGGTGCAAGGCAAATGCACGATGCAATTCTTTGAGTGTACGCCCTCCCTCAGCAAAGCAGTTGAGCACTACAATGGATGCTGAGGCACAGTGGCGTTGGTGCTCTTCAAATAGCAATCGCACACTTCGTTGAACAACTGGTGCAATCGGTCCGTTATGTTTTTCGAAGTCGGGAAGAATGACGCATCGTCGCTCGGGAATGAAACTGTGTATTTCAGATTTGCCAGCAAGAGTATTGCATAGAAGCTGCCACTCATGTTCGTTTAAATGGCTGATGAGAGAGCTCACCTTCGGATGCCTCGGCGCGCGTCCAATGACAACGAGTAAGGAGCTATTGTCGCTCTCCGTATTATTTTTCTCATGCATGCTATTGAGCATGATGCCCTCCCTTCGAAGTCCATAAATTCTTCTCGCTCCGGGAGGCGTCAGGTTGTGTCGGCTGTGTGAGTGTCGTTAGGAATTAAGCCCACCCAGCGACCACGTCACAGGTTGTCGCAGTTCGAGCCGCTTGTGATGTTAAGGCGGAATCTTCCGTTGAGGCTTCATTGCAGGAGGGGAATAATGATTTATCCCTTTCGTTTTACTTCCGTTTTATGTTTGTCAATTTTTGGCAGTCTTGCTGGTTGTGGAGATGATTTATTTTCGGAATCCGACACTTCTAGTTACCACCAGCCCGAGTCCGAATGGAGGACATCGGCCGCTCATCCTCAAACGGGCCTGGGTGGTCGGGCGACACTCTCTGGCTCTGTTGTCAGTGCGTTTCAAATTACGGTTGATGATGTGCGCTATGAAGATAGCGAAGATTTTTATTCTCAAGAGGTCGAGAGATTGTCGCAAAAGGTAGGTGCAGCTGGATATGCAGGCTGGGAAGCTCGCTTTGAGGCAGTGGTGGGGTTTACTGACCTCGCACAAGGTATGAAGGTTTACGTCGCACCCACCACAAAAAATGGTTTTAGCGGTGAAGTGTCTGTTGGTTCAGATGGAAAGTTTAGGGTCGATTTGCCTCAGTTAGCGAATAACAACTCTTATAAAATTAGAGCCGTCAAACGAGTCAATGTGGTGCTTTCGCGTGGCGGAGAGGTGCGTAAATTTTGTTACAACTTATCGGCTGTGGAGAAAAGCGTTGAGTTAACAGCAACGAGTATGCCTGTGCTGCTCGACACCTTTCAAACTCAGTTCACACTCTATGCCTGCGAGGCCCAGAGCAATCAGGCGGGAGTGCAAATTCCTGCTTCAACGGGTCTTGGTAGTGAAGGTCGCGGAACAGCAACGGGCAGTGGAGGTGCTTTAACTAGTTCCCAAGCCGCCGTTCTGGAACGCATCAGTGTGGGTGAAAGTGCTGAAAGTGTGGTGCAAAAATGGAGCGATCCTGCCTCTATTGTGCGCGAGTCGCCGTGGTCATATTACAATGTTCCAAGCTACGATCGGGTTTGGAAGTACATCAATTTTCCTGGTAATTCGGTCGATTTCAATTGCCGTATCTTTTTTCAGGGAGCAAGGCTTGTTGCCTACGACGAGTGTCCGGCCTCGCGCATCAATTTTGCTGAAGGTTCCTTAACCGCCCCTGCTAAACCTTCATCTCGCATTGCTGCGGGATCATCATTTTCAACTGTTCTCAATCAGTGGGGCCTTCCGACAATTGTGTCACTCTCGGTGAGTGGCTACGAAGCGACATGGAGGTTCAAAGGTGCAGCTGTTTCGGGGAATAACCAGAGCTGCAACTTGAGATTCGTGAATCGCTCGCTCACCGAGTATTCGGGGGTTTGCCAGCTGAACTGGTTGGCTCACTGGACTTTTTGATTGCGCTGATAAGAGCGGCTCATTTTCCAAAGTTGTATGATACGGAGTGAAGTGGCTGGGGAACTAGGACTCGAACCTAGA
>CAIZJW010000145.1 GCA_903933385.1 uncultured Silvanigrella sp.
CCAGAAAAGCTTGCCAGAGCAGATTTTGATTTTGGTCCTGAATACATGTCGAAAGACAATGTTTTACTCGCACCAGGCTGCAAATCGTTGACTTGTGTGGTCAAGAGAACGTCATAAAGGGTTCTGCTCGGTGGAGTCGTTTTATTTTCAGCTGAGTTGAAACCAGTTCTAATAACGGAGAAATCGAATACATCGGGGCTTTTGGGGAGTAAAATAAGAGCAAAATAAAGAGAATTTGCAGCAACCCAATCTGGCCGAAAGTTCTTTTTCTCTAAAATAGTTTCAAGTGTTGGGGCGTCGTCGAATGGAAGAGTTTCACGTTTGACTTCGTCTTCGTATTGGTAAGTTGCTTCTCGATATTCAAGAGGATGGCCACCAAAGATATCGCCTGCACCTTTAAGTTCCGAGACTCCTCCCAAATCAACTGATACAGGTCCACTCCATGCCGTAGTGCCATTATTCTTGATTGATAGAGAAAATTCGCTTGAGTAGGGTTGTGTTAGTTTAATGGATCGCGTGATTTCTAAATTTTCAAAATTTTGAATCAAACTAACAGAGCCAGCACCTGAAGAGCTTGCTTGAGCAGTGTTGGTTCGGAGATCTTGTGCTCCAATTTTGATTCCAAGTGCTCGACACGGAAAGTGGCCGCCGGTGACGTGAGCATTCTCAGAATCTTTCGAGTTCTCTTTGAAGCCTTTGAGTTGGATATCTTCAATACAAGCACCACTTTGGGTGAATCGCATGAGAAGATCTTCCCGGTCTAATTCAACCTGAGGGTTTACGAGAATCGAATCAGCAACAGGGGGGATTGGCGCTGGTGGAGCTTCATTTTGAGCCGAAGCGGAGAAACAAAAGAGAGCAGTTGCGACGGCGAGGCTGACGCTTGCGAGTCGATAATTCTTCCCTGAGATAAACGGACTTTTAGTGATCACAAAAGATATTCCTGAATCTTGGGTTGGGTGATGCCTGCTCTTTGAGAGTTTCGTCCCTAAATGGAACATCCACTCCCCCCGGATGCCAGGGTTGACACTTGCAAAGTCTGGCAAAGGTTCGCGCACCTCCAATAAGAAATCCCTGCCGCTCCACGCACAAACGCGCATATTCAGAGCAAGTCGGATAAAATCTACATCTAGGCCCGAGCGCTGGAGAGATACACCGTTGGTAAACACGGATCAAGAAGAGGGCAAACTTCGCTGGTAGGTGGGTCAGTTCTCTGAAATTATTGGACATTAATATCCTTTTCGGTCAGTGAAAGCTGAGAAACCAACTTAATCAGTCCTCGATGTAGCAATTTTTTAAGATCTTCAAAGGGAAGTTGTAGGGTTTCGCGTTGGCACACCAGAAGCAATCTCAGTTTGCCAATCTGGCGTTTTTGCATCTCAGTGCGAACCGAGTCTTGGTCGAGCTCTTCGAGGGCGGCTCTGATGCGTCTCTTCGCTCTGTTCCTCACGACAGCCAATTTGGAAATCTGTTTTTTTGAAGCTACGATTCCGGTTTCTACGTGATAATTGTCAATAAAAACAATTTCTTCCATCTTTATTGCAGTCAAGCAGAGGAGAAGTAAAGGCCCCGAACGTGTTCTCGCGATCGCGTCTTGGCGCGAGCGCCGCCCACCCACTCGGACGAGAGGTTGGAAGAGGGGTCGACTTTTCATTTGAAAAAGCCCCCAACATTTTCAGAGACTTGTTCGGCTTTGCTCAATTCAATCTTCAAAATCGTGACACCTTCTCAATCAAAGACGGCTAAAGGCCGATCAATCCGACAGAGGGGGCTATCCCGATGAATTATCTTTCTGTCAATCGTGCCCGAGTTTTATATTGGAATGTCGTGGCTGTGAGCTCGATAGGCTCAATAGCTATGGCTGCTGGGGACGCTCCGGGGCGCGTTTCGGCGGTCTCCGGACAAGTTGAAATAGTTCAGAATGGCGGAAAGAGTCGAGTGGTCGTTGGTCGGGAAATTCAAGAGACCGACAATATCGAAACTGGTCCAGGTGGCGTTGTGCAGATTCGATTCACGGATGGCAGTTCTTTTACCTTGTACGAGAAATCGTCGGTTCGAATTGATCAATATCGAAAAGGGAACAACGGGAAATCAACAATCGATTCCGCCATCGATATTACCTATGGGAAACTCCGGTTTTTCGTGAATCCGGCCGGCGTAGATAAAAA
>CAIZJW010000146.1 GCA_903933385.1 uncultured Silvanigrella sp.
ACCCTTTATGACGTTCTCTTGACCACACAAGTCAACGATTTGCAGCCTGGTGCGAGTAAAACATTGTCTTTCGACATGTATTCAGGACCAAAATCAAAATCTGCTCTGGCAAGCTTTTCAGGCAAGAATCTTCAGAAGAACATCGACTATGGCTTTTTCTCTGTCATTGCCTGGCCGTTGTACTATTTTCTTAAGTGGTGCGAAGGCCTTTTGGGCAATTGGGGCTTGGCAATTATCATCTTAACGGTTGTGCTCAAAGTCATTCTTTATCCGTTGACTGAGAAAGCGTTTGTTGCCGGCAAAAAGATGCAAAAAATTCAGCCCGAGCTGAATGCACTTAAAGAAAAATACAAGGACGACAAGCAGGCGCAGCAAAAAGAAATGATGGCAATTATGGGCCAACGTGGGGTCAACCCAATGAGCGGTTGTCTTCCGATTCTTCCTCAGCTGCCTATTTTCTTTGGCCTCAACGCTGTTCTGTTGCACACTTTTGAACTGAGACACGCACACTTCGCGGGCTGGCTCAACGATCTCACGGCACGCGATCCGCTTTACATAACCCCGGCTCTCATGGCTGTTCTTATGTACGTTCAACAAAAAATGACGCCAGCGCCTGCATCCATGGATCCGGCACAACAAAAAATGATGCAATGGCTACCAGTCATTTTCGCTGTCTTTATGTTGACCTACCCATCCGGGTTAGTTCTCTATATTATTACGAACACAGTGCTGTCTCTATTGCAGCAGCAGTACATGATGAAAAAATACAAGGATGCCTAACAAAAGGATTTTCTAGACATCCGATTGCAGAATGAGACTTCAAACTCACAATTCTGCTTAACTCTGGAGCGTTTTTAATGAGCAAACAGGAATTTAACGGCAAAACTCTCGACGAAGCGCTCGCGACAGCTGCGCGTGCCTTGGGGACCGACGTCACACTCTTATCTTACAATATCCTTCCTCAAAGCTCTGGCGGTCTCTTCTCAAAGCTTTTCCAAAGAGGCGTGCGCCTGGAAGCGTGGGTTGATAACAAGAACGATGTGCAAGCAGCTGCGCGCGAAGCCGTCCGTCAGGCTATGTCAGGTGGCCTCGACTCTGACAAGCCTCAACCACGCGAACGCACAAGCCAAGACCGCGGTCGCCAGCCCAAGCAGGAAAAACAAGACCACAGCAAAGCCGCAGGTCCTCGCTCGTCCCAAGACACCCGTGGGCCAAGAGCAAACGGCCAAGCAAAACAACCCAACCAGAATCGCAGAGATTCGCAGCCGCAACCCCGCCGTGAACTGCGTCCGCAACCCCGGCAAAACGTGGGTGAGGAAGAGCAAGCTGAAAGGATCATCAGACCAAGACTTCCTCTGAACTCTGAGGAATCCAAAGGTTTGCTTCTCGAACTCGCTCTGCAATTCGCTCAGGGTTTTGACCCTGACTCGACACCCATGCCCAAACTCGAATTCCTCTCTGACGAGGAAGTTATTGTAACGGTCAATGCTCCAAACCTAGAAGAGCTTCTCGTGCGAAGCGATCGCTTGTCTTGCGCTTTTGAACACCTGTTTAAAAGAATCGCCCAAAAGCGATTTGCGGACATTTCTGGAAGAGTCATTCTAAATGCTGGGACTGCCGCTCAGCAAAGAGAAGACAAATTGCGCGACACTGCTTTAGATGTTGCGGCGAAAGTTAAGGAAAACGGAAAAACAATCACGCTCAGCTCCAAAAGCAGTCAAGAGCGACGAATCATTCACCTTGCACTGGAAAACATGGACGGAATCGCGACCAAGAGCGTCGGTATCGGCGAGAACAGAAAATTGGTCGTGTACTCAACGCTGCGCCCTGCGCGTGGGCAATCCGACTCCAACAATCGCGATCAGCGCCCCCGCCAATCTTCCGATCGTCCTCGCACTGGCTCAGGGCAAGGCCAGGGAAATTGGACAGCACAAGGGGGAGAGGGAGCAGAGGCAGGACAACCTCGCCGATCCAGACGCCGTGGACGCCGCGGAGGCAGCAGCCGACACGGAGCGCAGCGCGGTGTTTCTTCGCCTTCCCAGACACAAGAAAATCAGACACAAGATCATGAAAACGGAAGCCCGTCGCTGAATTCGGAAGTTTAATCTAAAAAACGGTGAACGTGCTCATGAGCTCAACCGATACGATTTTTGCTCAGAGTACTGCAAAGGGCCGATCAGCCATTGCACTACATCGCATCTCGGGACCAGGTTGCTACGAAAAAATCAGCAACCTGGTTAAATGTGCAACTCAAAACGACGACGGGACATCCACACCTGGAAAGCCGCTCGAGCTAAAACACGCAGCTTCAAAGTACGGATTCTTGATTGATGAAAATGGGTCAGTGGTGGACGATTGCGTGTTCACCCTTTTTAGAGCTCCCAACAGCTATTCAGGCGAAGAGACCTTGGAAATAGCATGTCACGGAAACCCATTCATAGCAGCTCGCTTGCATTCACTCCTGCGGCGAATGGGTTGTAGGGAAGCACTGCCTGGCGAATTTACTCAGCGAGCATTCCTCAATGGTAAAATAGACCTCACGCGAGCAGAGGCAATCGATCAATTGATTCATGCAGACACCACTGCAGGAATCGAATTGGCCCGCAAAGCTTCAACAGGCTCCATTGGTAAGCACTCGCGAGAATTGCGCGAACGACTCGTGGCCGTCATGGCGTATTTTGAGGCTCATATAGATTTCGCAGAAGACGAGGTCGGTTCATACAGTAGTGAAATACAAATTGCTGAGCTCACTTCGATCAAAAATGCAGTTCAAGTTCTCTTTGAATCCTATGTCTCTGGGATAAAAATCCGTGAAGGAATCAAGATCGTTTTCTTGGGCGAACCGAATGCGGGAAAGTCATCGTTGTACAACACCCTGCTCGGAAGTGACCGTGCTATTGTGACTGATATTCCGGGCACAACTCGGGATGTCGTTGAAGACAGGCTTACCTTAAATGGTCGTGACTTCGTTCTGATGGATACAGCGGGAGTGCGAGAGACTTCTGACAAAATTGAAAAAATAGGAGTCGACCGCTCCATTTCAAGTGCTAAAAAAGCAGATATTGTTTGTTTTATTATCGACCCAACAATTCTCGATGAGAAAAAACTTGCCGAGCAGATAGAATATCGACTTGAAAACCTAAGGAAACCACTCCAAGGACTGTCGCAATTCACCGAAGAAATCGTAGTCCTTAGCAAAGAAGACACTTGGAATGACGTACTCAAACATCAGATTGAACTACTCAAAGTCGTTGCAAAATCGACAGAGCGAAGCTTAGTCTCCTGCTCCAGTGCCAACTCGGATGCAAGTTGGCTCAAAACTGAGCTCGAGAAGAAATACGATTTGATTGTCAATTATGGGAGGATTGGTGAATCGCCAATTCTCATTTCTCAACGCCAACAAGACAAAGCTAAATTGGCAATGGAAACTTTAGAGCATGCGATATCTTTGGCTCATAAAAATGATTTCCCCGAAAAGATCGCTTCGCTGCTGCTCCTGACGGCTCAACACCTCGCGGACCTTGTCGGGGAAATCGGAACAGAAGATGTTCTCACGAGCATCTTCTCGAATTTCTGCATTGGAAAATAATCAATAACCAGTAATTTGGGCGGAATCGTAGCCATAGACTCTGGGCAATTCCTTAGCGTACCGAATCAAAATTGACTGCTGATTCACGAGGGTCTCAAAAACGCGTTTTCCCTCTGGCTCAGTTCTGACCATATCTATTTTTTCCTGAAGACGATTGATACGCTCTCCGTCCTCTTTTGACTCCATGACTTCGTCCATAATGGAATTAAAACGAGCTTTCTCTTGTGGTGTCAAACCACTGGTATTTCCATATTTATGATAACGATCGATCTGTTTTGGATCGGTATCAATGACAACAGTGCCATCTTCCTTTTTTTCGGTGACTACACCAGGCTTGGTGTAGATTCCAGCCTTCTGCACGAGATCACCAATCTGCATATTCGCGTTACGCTTGGGCACAGGCATAGACATCATGACGAAACCTCCCTCTGAAAATCAATATTGTGGCAAATTGTCCATATCTACTTCAAAATTTGGTGGCGTATAATTTTCGCGATGCATGCGATGCATAAGCTCGTTTTCAAGGTAATGAAGTACCTTCGGATCTGTCCTTCGATTTGCTCGCAGATTTTGAATAACCTCATGCAAATCTTGAATCTCCTCGTGTTTGTCTGAGCTCTCCACTTCACGCAATGTCACATTGTAAGAAGCCCGCTGATTTTCACTGAGATGATTCTTCAAACCATGCTCGGTCATCTTCTGAACATCTTTGAGATCGTAATCGAGAAGCACCTTGCCAGCTTCCCGATTCACCTCTTTTACAAGTGCCGGACTTCCATTCCGCAGAAAGACAACATCACCATTCGTAATCCGCATGACTCGCCTCCCACCAAGGGTTGAGAAAACGGCACCTGCTTTAGAGTTTATTTCAAAGTGCTCATTAAGTAAGCACGCAGTCGTCGCTCTTGACTGGAGAGATTCTGCCGCGAAGCGGAAAATGCAGCCTTAAAGTGAAAACACAGAAAGCCGAACCACAGTGAGCAAAGCTGAAACACGAGTAGCAGAGGAACGTGTCATGCATGCAACGAGCGGAACGAAAATATACACTTCGGCCACGTTTGCACTTCTTTTTTCTATATATGGCTGCAGTGATCCTTCAGTCGCCCAGGAAGCTGAAAAGTCGTCCCAGGCTGCGGATAAAAATAATGGCAATTCCGAACAATTCTCAAATTCTCTTGACCCTGAAAGCTGGGCTGAGAGATTGCTTGGATTGAAATCCAGCGCTGCAAAAATTGCCAATGATGCCAATGAAACAAACACACAGCTACTGCGCCTGTTTGAAGTAAAAAATTCTCTGTGTTCCAGGCAAGCGCAACTCTTTTCGAGCTGCATTGTCCATGCTCCACTCTCACCTTCAACTTGGCGCAGTGGTGCGGCGTGTCGTGTTGAACACAGAGCCTGGGACAACCGTGCTTTCAAAGTTCGTCTCAGCGGTGTCTCTGGACGTTTTCGATTCGTACTCGATAATTTCATTGAGTCTAATGCATTCGATGCCGGCGAAGAGAGGGCATTGACCTGGACCTCAACCGGAAATAGAAATTTGAGAGATTTGAAACTTTCCGACATTGGAAGCGTCAAACTTAAAATGATTGAGGGCTCACTTCCCAATCTCGAAAACGCCAAACTCGTTTTTAAAGTCGATGAAAAAGTACTTCTCACTCAGGAGCAATTCCTTCTCGGCAGCCAAACCGACACGGCCGTTATTCTCAGTCCGATTCCTTTGTTTGAAGCACTTAACTCAAATGATTGCCATGTTGAAGACAACGAACTCGATGTCCTCTCCAAAGAGGCAATTGCCAGGGCACCTTTGCCAGAAGTTGTGAAGCTACCAAATGAAAACAAAGATGCATCCAAAGAAGTTTCAGCGAATCAGTTCGAAGACTGGATAAATTTAGTTCGACGCGATCTTCAGGCCCGCGCAGATGTTTTTCTTGCAGTCGCGCAAGATATTTCCAGACTGCGACGAGACCTCAGAGGCGACCTTCAACTTGGTTGCTGGAGCAAGGAAGTCATTCGTAACATCGAGATCGAGATTAAAGGAATTCATCTTCCTCTTTCGGATTGGGACAGGGCTGCTGTGAAGAAGCAACTCTCAAATATTGGTAACCCAACCCAAACCACAATCGACTTTGGAGGAGGCCTTCGCTTTTCTAATCCTGACGAAAAGTCACTTGCACTCTTCCGTGAAGATGGACGCTGGCTTCTGAATGCTACAACCGACCTTACCATTGGCGACATAAACAGCATCCAAATTCAAAAAGGCGGCGTTGGATACCAACATTTTAAGAATTGCTGGTCGACATGGAAGGGCCTCGGTACCGCATGTGAATGGCAAAATCGCGAAACAGATCGTTACCAACTGACTGCTATGGCTGTGAAGGTCAATGGACAAAGGATTTATCAAAAGGATGGCATCAATCATGCATTGCAGAGAGGTTCGCTCAACTGGATTGAAAAAGAATTGACCGCCAATCCTGCATATATCGACTTGATGAGAAGAAGAGATTGTCCAATTCAAAACAGCGCGTGGTGAAGTGGAGTGCTCATGGTTGAGATTTTCTTCAGATTTTTCAAAAGAAAAATTATTCTACCTCTACTCCCTTTGATGACTGCTGGCTGCGGAAAATATTATTCTATCCACAATCAAGAAAGTAATGCACCACGAAAATTGAGTGAAGATTCCTTCAGCAACTATGACAGGCAACGCGAGACATCTCACAAAGAATTGAATTTACTTTATCATCTTCAGCGTCCAACCGTTGGTCTTGCCCAATTCAATGGTTACGAGACTCCAGTTCTTCTTCCACTCGCAGTCCACAATTCCAACATTCTATTTCAGATTTATAGATGCCCAGCGTTTGCGACAATCCAGGGGGCCGTTTCAACTTACGACGATGAGGCAAGCGAGCTCAATAGCGAGCTTTCCGCCAGGAACTATTTCAAAGCAAACCAATTCTGGAACGATATCAAAGTTCAATGCAGCGAAGTTTCGAAAGCACATCCACAAGCTGAACTCATTGATTTAACTGCACCATCGGGTGATTGGCGCTGGTATGCTCGTGCGTGTCTGCCCGAACTTGAGTCTAATAACTTCACATGCAGCGACGTGGTGACGACAAGCATGCCTTTGCTTGGATACCAGAACAAACAAAGCTCTTCTAGGAATGAACTGCTCATTCGAATTAATCAAAGAATTACGATGATCAGGCAGCTTTTAGCCTCCTTTCCCAACAAAGCAGCTGCACTTTCAGATGCCTATGCGCAATGCAATATTTCTGATTGGGACAAAACAAAAAGACTTCTGAAAAGAAGCATTATTGCGAATGTTATTGGGTATGGAAGCTCTATTTTAATTGGAATATTGACTCCCGATTCACCACAACCATCAACACCCGGAATGCATTGGAAAGATAAAATCGATTCCATTTGGCAACCGGATGTAGACGTTCAAAAGACGGGACAGGCAATCACGCGTATCTTGCTCTGGCTGTTTACAACTAAAGATGATTTCAAGGAGACGTGCAGCGCTGCGGAGAGCATCAAAATTTCAGCTGCCGCGGATCTCTTCAAAGTCAAAGACCTGCAACTGATGCTCGCCACTGATTTGGACGAGGCGCAACGGATTGGACTTTCGTTGCCGGAGGGTTTTCTTCCATGAGACCAAAAATTCTTTTGTTTTCGGCAATATTAATAAATCAAACCTTGGCTAGTGGATGCGGTGCTGGCTCAAGAAGTGCATCTCAAAAGGAAATCCGAACGAATGAAACGAGCAATCCGGGCAAAAGCTCTGATGCACTTGCAGAAATTACGCAGACTGAAGAGACACCGACCAAAATTAATTTGAATTTGGTTCGGAGCGAGGGAACGAGTTTCGACACTCTTGCTATTGTCGATTATCAAAACGCCGATTTTGCACAGGTTATTAGATGCTCATCACACTTTACACTCCGTTCGGCAACAGGCATTCCAGCGAGAAATTCCGATGGACAAATGATTTCTTTGAGTAAAATTGAATCGCGTGCCATTTGGGAATCTGCTCTTTCCGACACTTCCCACTGCAGATTACTTGGGGAAAAGCTCGTACGCGTCTCATTCTCGGACCCATTCGCAGCAACGGGCAGCTATTTCTATATTTTCAATCCATGTCGCTCGGCGGGAAGTTCAGAAAGTTATCCTACTGGAATGGCTTGCTCGTTCCAGCTGAGCAGCACCGATGGTATTTCACTGCGAAATACGGTGACTGAAGAAAAACTTCGTTTGCTTCAGCTAATGCTCAATAAAGAAGGGGCTTTGGCGGCTGTCACGCTGCGATTTCGAAACGATCTGACAATCGCTCTCGAGGCTCAGAAACGCTGCGAAGGAAACGCCGCAGTAGACGCAGTGAAGGAAGCAAGAACCAAGGCACTCGCAACACTTCTTGGAACTGGAATCGCAGCAGCCATCGGAGGTGTCGTTGCAGGACCCGGCGGAGCCGTCGCAATTGCACAGCAAACTCTTCAATGGATTGCCCAGTACTATGGGCCAGGCACACAGGCTAACCCTTCGAAGTGTGTGGTTCTCAGAAACGCCGAGAACGAAGCACAGAACTCTGCTTCAGAGCTAGAAAAGCTTAGAAAAGAAATAAGCCAGATCCAAGAGGATCTGGCTCAGTTGTGAAAACCTGTTTATTCGCGCCGCTCTTAGAGCTTCTTGAACTCACCGCGACGGTTCTTGGAATATGCAGACTCATCGTGACCTTCAACTGCCGGACGCTCTTCGCCATAGCTGATAGTGGTCATGTTAGAGGCAGCAACACCCTCAGATGCCAATGAATCTTGGATTGCGCGGGCACGCTTCTCGCCAAGAGCAAGATTGTACTCGTTTGAACCACGCTCATCGCAATGGCCTTCGATTTGGATTTTAACTGGAGCCTTGCCAGCCTTGAGAACCGCAGCCAATTTGCGAACTTTATCTTGTTCACTCGCTTTGACAGTGTAGCTATCAAAGTCGAAGTAAACAGTTTCAGATGCAAATTCAGCTGTGTCGAGGGCACCTGGAGCAGAAACTGCTGCCGGAGTTTCCACAGGAGCTGGAGCTGCAGCAGAAGCCGCAGACGTTTTTGCGTCGGGAAGGGAAGGCTCAGGAGCCTTCTTCTTGGAGCAGGCTGCAGCTGCAATTGCAACCGAACAGAGAGCAACATGGCGGAGAGTGAATGCCATAGAAAAAAACTCCTCAATAAAACGGTGGCCCAGAATTCAAAGTAGGCCCTAAATAAAGCCACGGATCTCTGTGCCAAAAAAACATAGACTCAAAGTATTCAATGGCTTAAATTTGTCAACTAGACAGAGACACTTTGTGACTTGCCGACTAAAAAGTTCTGGTGTATCCACGGGGCTCACTTGAGCTGAGCTCAGTACGAGGCACGTCATCGGAGTCTTAATATGTCAGTAGAATCAATTAAAATCGTTGCACAAACCCGCTCTTTGTCGACCAAAGGCGCTCTGCGCGAAATGCGCCAACAGGGCCTCGTTCCTGCAACTGTATTTGGCAAGTCGGGTAACAAGATTATCTCTATCTCCCTGAAAAATCTACCAAAACAGCACCCTCGCTCGACGCTTGTCTCACTTGAGATCGACGGCAAAGCGACAATAGTTTTGATGCGTGATGTTCAGGTTGATCCTCTGAAGGACACACCTGTTCACATGGACTTCCAGGAAGTAGGCGCTTCTGAAGTCGTGAAGGTTAAGGTTCCACTTAATTTCGTTGGCCTCACACGCGAGCAAGAAAAGGAAGGCTCTTTCAAGATTCTTCTTCGTTCACTTCTCGTGAAGGGACCAGCAAACAAACTTCCAACATCCCTCACTGTTGATGTGAGTCGGTTGAAAGTTGATGAGTCTGCAAACCTTGGCGACGTAAGCTTTCCTGAAGGCGTTGAGCTAACTACTGCGCGTAGCCTTGCTCTCGCATCATTGGTGCGCTTCTAATTCTCCATGCATATGATTGTTGGCCTGGGAAATCCAGGCACTCAATACGAGCTCACGCGTCACAACGTGGGCTTTATGTTTTTGGAAAATTTGGCTGAATCTGTCGGTGCACAGTTCAGCCAAACGAAGTTCAACAGTTTGGTTTGCCGAATCAACTGGAAAGGCTTCGATCTTCTACTCCTCAAACCGCAAACATTTATGAATTTGTCGGGCGGCTCGGTACTCGAGGCTGTTCAATTCTACAAACTCGCTCCTTCAGATGTCATTGTCGTTTTCGATGATCTTGATCAGGCATCCGGTGCAGTCAGAATGAGAGTTGGTGGAGGACACGGCGGTCACAACGGCGTGCGAGATATTCTATCCAGATGGGGACAAGATTCTTTCTTCCGTTTAAAAATCGGTATCGGTAAACCAGAACACAAATCTGCAACCGCTCATTATGTTCTAGGTAAATTTTCAAATACTGAATTAAGCGAAATTGTTGGCGGTAGCTTTGATGTTGCAAAGAGTCGCTTGGAAGATATTCTCAAGCGTTCTTAATTTTATGACGCATCAAAGCTGGCGTTACGTAGGCGCGGAACTGCTCAGGACTCATGCGTCTGCGCTCACGCTCAAAAGCCTGCTGCTGCAATGGAGTCAGAGATTCATAGAAATCAGCCACGCACATTAAAAATTCATCATCCGTCCAAACATCTTTGTTTTTCGGCTCTCGTGGCGCTGTATTTGCAACTGACTTTTGTGGTGCAGATCGGGTGATAGGAGCATCAATCACCACTACTCCATGAGATCTGCGCGATGTACCTGCAGGAACTTGACGTTCGCTTGCCACTCGAGATGAAAGCGGATTGTGACGCACACCATCAAGATGCGAAGCCAGGACTTTTTGAGAGGATTTTTCGGAAACCTCAATTCGGCTCATTTTGAATGGAGCTTCCACTGCAGGGAGAATCTCTTTTTGATGCGGAGCTTCCATAACAGGAAGACTCACTCTTGGCTGTGGAGCTTCCACGACAGGGTGAATCTCTCTTTGATGTGAAGTTTCCCCAACGGGAAGACTCTCCCTTGGCTGTGGGGAAGAGCAATCCAACGACGGCTTGTTCAACGCTTCACGACTTCGCAAAAAAGATGAAAGAGCCTGTTCAAACTGAATGGCATCAACTGCGTGTTGAGAAAGACGCCAGCAATGCACTATGCCACTCGTGGAGCTCGATACAGATGCCTTGCCAACAAGCGCACGCACACGCTGGCGCGGGGCTTCGTTCTCCCAGCTCAATAAACCATGGTCATAAAAAGAACGCGCTTGCACCAGCTGATCTTTGTGCATTTGAGTCAGCTCTTTGCTACCCAAAGCACGGCCGCGCCAAACACTCTCTTCAAGATTATTAACTTTGTCGCCGGGCACTATTTTGTTTGATTTCAGGAGTTCGAGCGAAAGATATGGGATCAGTTTTTTGGGAGAAAGACTGCGGCTCATAGCCTGCAACACATCAGGCTGCAGTGTCACCGTTGCCGATCCACACGCAGACAACCCCTGCCCATCACGCTCATGCGACAAAAGCGAGAAGGGAATCATTTCTTCAACTTCAAGCGAGAAGAGTTTCCTCGGATCACGGGTAAATGTGACAACGAGCTTTTGATTGACGGCATCTGTGAGAACGACATTTTCTACAATTTGAACCAGCCCCACAGAATCTGGACGTAAAACCGCGGAAGTAGACTGTTGGGATTTCTGGCGGCGATTCGAACTCCTCGGCTGAATCATTTTCATTTTTTGGATTCGCAGAGCCGAGCTCAAATAGGACGTGAGAAATTCAAGTTGTTCATGAACTTCATGAACTGTGCCCTTCAGAATGCGGCCAAGGTTCAGCTCAACAGTTGTACCTTGATTACCGTCACTTGAAAGCTGAGCTAAAAGCTCTGTCCAGAGCGAAACAATCAGTGGAAATGTCTTCGCACTTAATGGTGAACCACTCAGTATGAAATCACCTTCCCTCAATCCCAACTGCCCTACGAGAAAATCAGAATCTTTTGCGAGCCATTGACTCATGACACCGATAAGCCACCAACGAGGACAGACTAATCGCTTGCGGAGTGCATACGCTGAAAGTTCGAGTCCTTGAGGAAAAGCGCGCTCAATCAACGATACGGCAGCAGACGTGGCTCCATGCCCACGAATTGCTTCGACGTTGTTCTCAGCAGCGCTCGGCGCGCTATGGTAAAACCGCTCGACTCGCATCATCAGCTTCAGTTCTTAGGTATGAGTGTTTTGAGCTGAGTAGGTAGCATGACCGCAAGCATGTCCGCAACCATTTTGGCTTGAGAATCAAACTCAATTTCGACAGGCGCACCGCACTGTAATTGCTGAAGGTTTGTTTGTGCGAGTGTATGAGGAATGAGCATGATTTCTAACCAATGCTCATCTGTATTGCAGTCTGCAATCGTCAGGGAAACACCAGAGACCGCAACCGATCCTTTTTTGAAAACATATTTAGAAAACTCTGCTGCGAATTCAATTTTAAGTCGCCAGAAGCCATCAACAGTGCTGTCATTGACGAGAACTTTCGCAAGAGTGTCAACATGCCCTGAGACCAAATGTCCACCCAGGGCATCACCCATACGCAGCGCGGGTTCAAGATTAACAAGCTCGCCAATGCCAGCAAAATCGGACTTTCCAAAACGAGTCAGAGCGAGGGTTTGGGGGCCCGCGTCAACTTGAAAAACATTGCAGCCTGATGATGATTTATCGACCGAAACTACAGTGAGACATGCGCCATTACAGGCGATGCTCGCGCCCAGAGAAAGTTCAGCTACGGGAAGGGCTGTTTCAATTGAAAACTGGGCAGAATCGGAGCGCCGCTGCCAGCCAACGATCTTTCCAACATCTCGAATCAGTCCTGTGAACATTGCTCAGTTTCCCCCAAAACAATTGGTCGAAACGGATGTGTTACTGGAGCGACTCGGAGTTCTCAAGGTCGTCTTGTGTTTTATTAAAGCGCGAATTTTGAGCAAGGCGTTGCAATTCTCGAAGAAAGTCTTCGGGGTCAGAAAAAGCGCGATAAACTGAGGCGAATCGCACGTAGGCAACGGGATCCAAATGCCGCAACACATCGAGCACCAATTCGCCAATAGCTTGAGAGGAAATTTCTCGATCTTCACGCTGACTGGCAGTTAACTCAACGTAATCTGCAATGCCTTCGAGCTCTTTAGCACTCACCGCGCGCTTTTGGCAGGCGACAGTCATACTGCGCAGCAATTTCTGTCGATCAAAGGGCTCGCGAGCACCATTGCGCTTCACAACATAAACAGGAAGCTCTTCCGAGCGCTCAAAAGTCGTGAAACGAAATCCACAGTTGTGGCATTCACGACGCCGACGAACTGTGAGCCCATCTTTACTTTCTCGACTCTCAAGAACTTTAGTTTCTTCGCTTTTACATTGTCTGCACTTCATTGCTTCTCCCCGGGAAGTCCGAGTGAATCTGCTTAAACCCTTGGAACTGAATATCCAGCCGAGGCAAAAACCCCATCATAAAGAGGGTATTTCTGACACAGACGAGTTACGAGACCCTTCGCATGCTCCATTTGTCCTTCAGACTCTTGTAGAGCACAATAAATAGATTCAGCCAACTCTTTCATATCTGTGGGTTTCAAGCCCCGAGTGGTAATTGCAGGAGTTCCAATGCGAATTCCGCTTGTCACCATTGGCTTGCGGGTTTCCCCAGGCACAGTATTTTTGTTGACCGTCAAGCCTATGCGGCCAAGCCTCTCTTCAGCATCTTTTCCACTCAAAGGCGACTCACGCAAATCAATGAGCATGAGATGATTGTCAGTTCCACCTGATACGATTTTTATTCCGCGTTCCGACAAATGAGCCGCCAGAGTTTTCGCATTTGCGACCACCATTTCAGCATAAGTTTTGAATTCGGGAGTCAATGCCTCTCCGAATGCAACCGCCTTAGCTCCGATCACATGCATCAGCGGACCACCTTGAGTGCCGGGAAACACGGCCTTATCGATGGCTTTTGCATATTCAGCGCGGCACATGATGATACCGCCTCGTGGACCGCGGAGTGTTTTGTGGGTGGTTGTCGTCACGAAGTCAGCAAAGGGGATGGGGCTAGGATGAACTCCAGCAGCAACCAACCCAGCAATGTGCGCCATGTCAACCAGCAATAGAGCACCAACTTCGTTTGCTATCTCCCGAAATGCCGCAAAATCTATGACTCTTGGATAAGCACTGGCACCCGCAATAATAAGACGTGGCTTTGTTGCATGCGCAACGCGCCGAACTTCATCGTAGTCGAGGCGTCCGTCTGATTCTCGCACCCCATAAAAATCTGCTTTGTACACAAGACCCGACATGTTCACGGGAGAACCATGAGTCAGATGACCACCATGAGATAAATTCATTCCAAGGATGGCATCGCCGGGTTTAAGGCAAGACAAAAATACGGCTTGATTTGCTTGAGCACCGCTGTGCGGCTGAACATTAACGTGATCGGCTCCATAGAGCTGCATTGCTCGCTCTATGGCCAACGTTTCAACTTCATCAACACACTCGCAGCCACCGTAATAGCGTTTGCCCGGATAGCCCTCGGCATACTTGTTTGAGAGCACACTGCTCAAAGCAGCTAAGACTGCCGGACTGGCTACATTTTCTGAAGCAATGAGCTCAAGACCATCAGCGAGACGATGAGCTTCTGCCTGCAAAAGCTTTGCAATCGCAGGATCACTTTCAGCCAAAATCGCACGACTCGTGGAGAGAATTTGATTCACGGTAAACCTTTCAGTCTCAGCGATGATTGTCGTTTGCGTTCGAAAGGGATGACAGTCTTTTTTCGATTGTCGAAATTTTGTTCAAGCGTGAACGATGTCGACCTTCTTCAAACTCAGTCGTGAGCCAAATTTTCACGAAATCAACCGCTCTTTGATGATTGATAGTACGAGCACCCAGGCAGAGCACGTTGGCATCGTTATGAGCCCTGCTCATACGAGCTGTGAACTCATCGAAAACCTGAGCAGCGCGAACGCCAGGAAATTTGTTGACCGAAATGCACATGCCAATGCCAGTGCCACAAATCAGAATGCCGCGGTCGACTCGGCCGCTTGCAACTTCGGAACCAACAATGTCTGCGTAGTCGGGATAATCAACGGAACCAACTGAATCGGCGGCAATGCCGTAATCAAGAATTTCGTGATTTGTAAGGTTAAGAAAGTCGATGATGTAACTTTTAAGTTCTTTACCTGCATGATCTGATGCGACGGCTATTTTCATTTGCTTTAATCATCCCTGAACTGATCTGTGCAAAAAAGCAAAAAGGCACCCGAAGGTGCCATTTTGAAAGAGAAGAATCAGAGCTTGCTGCCGATGAATTTGACGGCATCTCCAACCGTCTTGAGGCGCTCGGATTCTTCGTCCGAAATACTAGTTCCGAACTCTTCTTCGATCTCCATAAGGAGTTCCACGATATCCAAAGAGTCAGCGCCAAGATCTTCCTGGAAGCGTGAAGCTGCCGAGACGTTTTTTTCTTCGATGTTGAGCTTTTCTGCTACAATCTTGATAACCTTCGCCTCAACGGTCTTGCTATCCATGAAGTGATCTCCTTTACGAGTATGTGTTTGACCCGGTGTCAATACCAAAGGAGCGTCTCAAAATCAACGCACCCTAGTGATCTGATTTATTTCGTTTATACTACGTGCATTGAGGGCTTGTGCGTACCGGGAGGACATCATGCGCGTTGTGCTTGCGCTCGACAAATTCAAGGGAACCCTGACCTCGCAGCAGGCCAACGAATGCCTCGCCGAGGGCATTCGACAACGCAATCCGAAAATAGAAGTCGCACTGCGACCCATGGCTGATGGCGGAGATGGATCAGCAGTTATTTTGGCTGGTTATCTTGGTTTGGAAGCCATGCGCGTTGAAGTCCCCGATCTCTTTGGCAAACTCACAGAAGCTCATATTTACTGGCACAACAGCCGTCGAGTTGCAGTCATTGAAACAGCTGAGCTGCTTGGATCAGCTCGTACCGTGGCTCACAAAAGCGACGCCCTGAAGGCTTCCACCATGGGCCTCGGACTGCTCATAAAAAAAGCCTTCGATCTTCGCCCGCAAGAAATCTGGATTGCCGTAGGTGGAACCATGACCGCCGATGGAGGATGGGGATTGGCGCAGGTCTTTGGCTTAAAGGCCCAAGATATTGATGGAACAGATCTCGCACCGAGTCTTTCAAACGCTCAGAGAATAAATGTTTTAACTCGAGCACCCATTGCAGACTTCATGCTCAAAACAAAGATTGTAGCGCTGTGCGACGTAAACGCACCTGCGGTGGGAGGCAGCTCATCACTCGCAGACTTCCTGCCCCAAAAGGGAATTTCCCATGAACAAATTCCCGAAGTTCAGCAGGCTCTGAAAATATTTTGGTCGCACCTGCACAAATCGAATCCATTCATTCCAAGCTTGGAAAGTCCTTTTACCGGCGCCGGCGGGGGATTGTGTTTAGGCTTGGCATCAATCTTTCCAAACTTCTCGATGGAACTTGGCGCATCCCGAATTGCACGAGTGGCAGCACTGGCTCAGAGCTTCCAAGGAGCAGACCTTGCTGTTTGTGGAGAGGGCTGTCTCGATATTCAGACGCTCGCCGGAAAGGCTCCATCTATTGTGGCTCAAATTGCACACGAGCATGGAGTGCGACTCGCCGGAGTCTTTGGTCGAATCTCTGGTGAACAGAGTACCCTCCTCAAGGGCCTTGGCATCGAAGACTCATTTGTAATCACTGGCACACAGCTCATGCATTCAGGCGCCGAACTCACACGCCTGAGCAAAACACGATTTCACGAGATCGGAATTGAGATCGCACACATTGTAGAGGCAGCATCTAAAAAACACCTCAAAATCTAGAGCGATTTTCAAGAATATCTCTTGGCTCAAAGCTGATCTTTGACTGCAAAAAGAAAGCGACTGCGTTGGGTATAATCTTTCACAGCGAACCACTGGTTTCGCGGAAACTCCCAAACAGGACGCTGACAGGCGACAGCCTGCATTGGCTCAGAAAATGGAATTGTTAATTGAGAAGTTAGCTCGCGCGATAAAACTTCCGGGTGAGATATTCCAAGTTCAAAACCCAAAACTCCGGCTTGAGCAAGCAGTCCACTCGAGGACAATTGAGTCAAAAGCAGGCGAGGCATCAACCACCCCTGCTCACCACCCACCAGAGCCAATTTGGGTTCAAAGCAACGCACCGAGACGTCACATCCAAGCCATTCTGACTCAGACACATACGGAGGATTACTCACAATGATGTCGAACGGCCCCGACAACAACCCATCTGCATATGTTTCGGGCAATAACACATCAGCTTTGTGCAACTGAATGTTTGTAACTGAGTTTCGCTCGCAGTTGATTTGCGCAATTTCAAGAGCTTCAGAAGAAATATCAACAGCCACAACCTGAGCTTCGGGATAAGCTCTTGCAAGCGCAATTGCCAAACATCCTGAGCCACTGCACAAATCTAAAATCTTCTTTGGCTGGCGATTCTCATGACGACAAATAGCGAGCACCACATCGAGCAAAGTTTCAGTTTCGGGTCGTGGAACCAAAACCCGATTGTCGACAAACAGATCGAGGTCATGCCAACTTTTTTGGCTCAACAGATAGGCAACAGGCTCTCCTGACAGGCGTCTGCGCACTAACTCGCGAAGCAAAGAGCGCTCGCTCTCAATCAGTGGACGATCAAGCTGTGTGTATATTTGAACTTTGCTCAATGAAAGAACTGAGCCAATGAGAAGCTGAGCATCAAGCAGTGGAGTTGGAAGTTCGAGACCAGCGAATTTTTGCGACGTCCAATTGAGTACATCGCGCACTGTCCACGTTTCAGATTGTTGAGACATTCTTACCCCAGCTCGCGCTCAGCTTGTTCTTTGAGCAATTGCTCTTGATCGAAAGCCGACAGACGCGACAGCATATCACCAATGTCACCTTCCATGAAATCCTGAATCGCATGAGTTGTGTGATTGATTCGGTGATCGGAGACTCGGCTCTGGGGAAAGTTGTAAGTCCGAATTCTTTCCGAGCGATCGCCTCGCCCCACTTGCAGTTTTCTTTCAGCCGCAAAGGCTTTTTCTTGCTCAGCCTGCGCCATTTCAAAAAGTTTTGCCTGCAAGACTTTCATCGCTTTAGAACGGTTTTTAATTTGCGAACGTTCATCCTGACAAACGACAACCAAACCGCTTGGCATGTGGGTAATACGCACCGCTGAGTCGGTTCGGTTGACATGCTGTCCGCCAGCCCCACCCGCGCGAAAGGTGTCGATACGCAGGTCGGATTCATTGATGTTAACTTCAACATCCTCAACCTCTGGAAGCACAGCGACTGTCACGGTTGATGTATGAACTCGTCCCTGACTTTCGGTTGCAGGAACTCGCTGAACACGGTGCACACCACTTTCATATTTAAACGTTCGATAAACGTTTTCACCAGACACGAGGGCAATGACTTCTTTTACCCCACCAAGCTCATTTTCATTCATCGAAATGAGTTCAATTCGGTAACCATTGCGCTCGCAAAAGCGGCTGTACATGCGAAAAAGCTGCCCGGCAAAGAGCCCAGCTTCGTCGCCACCAGCACCAGCTCGAATTTCTAAGAAGACGTTTCGGCTATCATTAGCATCTTTTGGAAGCAGGAGAATTCGAAGTTCGTGCTCCATCTGCACTCGCTGCTTGCGCAGATCGACAAGCTCCGCATTTGCGAGCTCTATAAAATCTGGACTTGCTTCCGCAACCAGCTGTTCTGTGTCGGTGATTTGTTTTTCGACGGATTTAAGCGAGCGAAACGCAGCGATTGTTTCACTGAGCTCGGAATGCTCTTTGCTGAGTTTTCTAAATTCAAAGGCGTTCCCAGAAATCGAAGGCTGCTGGAGCAGACTTTCGATTTCCAGGAATCGCCGTTCGAGGCGTGCGAGTTGATCAATGAGAGCCATCAAGACACCTTCTCGAGCATCAGTTCTGCAACGAGAACATCATACAAAGCGGAAGGCCACTCGGAAGCCGTATTACTTCGCAGCTGCGCCGGTTTTAGCGTACTTGCGGTTAAACCGCTCAATACGACCAGCCGTATCTACAACCTTGTGCTTACCCGTGAAGAACGGGTGGCAGTTTGAACAGATATCAACCTTCAACACGTTCTTTGTGCTGCGAGTTTGAAAAATGTTGCCACATGCGCAAGAAACTTCGCAGGGGCCGTACTTGGGGTGAATTGCTTCTTTCATGATATAAAACCTCTTAAAACGTGCCAGTGGCGTGTACACCAGCGAGCAATCTGAATTTTGCAAGCGAACCAAACGCCCCAAAAAGCGCGGCGGTAGCCTGAGCCGTGCCGAGGTAGCACAGAGGTTCAGAGGGGTCAACAGGAACCTTGAATCCTTCGCTTAAGTTTAAGTGCCTATTTTACAATTGACTGCATTTCCGGTATCGCATCCCTGAGTTTCAAGCTATCCCGCTCCAACTTCCTACGCTGCTGGGGGCCCCTACCATGACTCTCGTTTATTTTTTCGGACAAGGAAAAGCTGACGGCAATGCAAAGATGAAAGCCGAACTCGGCGGCAAGGGGGCCAATCTTGCCGAAATGACTTCCCTTGGTCTTCCAGTCCCTGCCGGATTTACGATTTCGACCCGAGTGTGCATGGATTTTCTGCAAGGTGGCGAGAAGTTCCCAGAGACCCTCGAAAACGAAGTGAATCATGCCCTCAGAGGCATGGAACGAGCAATGGAAGCTCACTTCGGAAGCCAAGACACCCCACTTCTTGTCAGCGTTCGCTCTGGTGCCAGAGTCTCAATGCCCGGCATGATGGACACCATTTTGAATCTTGGCTTGAACGATGCAGTTGTTGAGGCGCTTGCGCGAAAATCCGACAACCCGCGATTTGCATACGACAGCTATCGTCGCTTCATTCAAATGTTTGCCAACGTGGTCAAGGGTTTGGATGCACATATCCTCGAAGATGCGCTTGAGAATTTAAAGCAGCACCGCGGCGTTGTGGATGACACTGAATTAAATTCACAAGACCTGAAACACCTGGTCGAAGATTTTAAAGCAATATACCAACGCGAGCTAGGCGAAGCATTTCCCCAAGAACCAAATAAACAACTGTGGGCAGCCATTTCTGCCGTTTTTCGCAGCTGGAATTGCAACCGCGCGAAGAAGTATCGAGAGATTCACAATATTCCGGAAAACTGGGGCACGGCAGTCAATGTCTGCGCCATGGTTTTTGGCAACATGGGTGATTCAAGCGCAACAGGTGTTTGCTTCACGCGAGATCCGTCGACAGGCGAAAATATTTTCTACGGCGAATATCTCGTAAATGCTCAAGGTGAAGACGTGGTGGCGGGTATTCGCACTCCGAAGACTCTATCGCTGCTGCAGAACGAAATGCCCGGAGTCTATGAGCAATTGAATGGGGTTCGTCTCACTCTTGAACGTCATTACCGAGATGTCCAAGATATCGAATTCACCGTTCAAGAGGGTAAACTTTGGCTACTCCAAACCCGCAACGCGAAGCGAACCACACAGGCTGCTCTGAAAACGGCCGTCGATATGGTGAATGAAGGGTTACTGAATAGAAAAGAAGCGATTGTCCGCGTTAAGCCAAACGAGCTTGAAAAGCTCCTTCATCCAACCCTCGATCCAAGAGCTCACAGACAAGTGATAGCAAAAGGATTACCGGCGTCGCCTGGTGCATGTTCTGGTCGGGTTGTCTTTGATTCCAAAGACGCAGAAGCATGGGCCGCCCGTGGCGAATCGGTCATTCTCGTACGCGATGAAACCTCCCCGGAAGATATCGGTGGAATGCATGTTTCGAAGGGCTTTCTGACGGCGCGCGGTGGTATGACGTCACACGCCGCGGTTGTGGCGCGTCAAATGGGCAAGAGCTGTATTGCAGGATGCGGCGCCCTTCGTATTTCAATTAAAGATCGCTTTTTCAAAGTGGGAAGAATTGAGGTTTTTGAAGGTGACTGGCTCACCCTCGACGGCTCCTCGGGCGAAGTAATGCTAGGTAAAGTGAGCACACGCGAAGCTCAACTGAGCCCAGAATTTTCAACATTCCTTGCCTGGGCAAAAGATCTTGGTGTTATGAATGTGAGGGCAAACGCCGATACACCCCGCGATGCACGCGCAGCTCGTGAATTCGGTGCCGAGGGAATAGGCCTATGCCGCACAGAACATATGTTCTTCGATGAGGCACGCCTGCCTGTTGTTCGCGAAATGATTTTGGCTCAAACAAAGCAAGAGCGCGCGCGCGCACTCACCAAGCTTCTGCCGTTTCAGCGCCAAGACTTTATTGACATCTTGAAGGCGATGGAAGGGTATCCAGTCACCATTCGACTTCTCGATCCGCCGCTGCATGAATTTCTCCCACAAACCGAACGAGACATGCACGCCTTGTCAACCCAAATTGCTATGCCAGTGGATGAAATTCGCTCTCGCGTAGCGCAATTGCATGAAGCTAACCCGATGCTTGGACATCGTGGATGCCGCCTTGGAATTAGCCATCCGGAAATTTATGAAATGCAGGTGGCAGCTATTGCTGAGGCCACCGCCCAGCTTCATGCAGAAGGTGTTGACGCAAAACCTGAAGTGATGATTCCCTTGGTTGGCCATGCTCAGGAACTAAAATGGTTGCGAAGCAGACTCGAAGTATTAGCAGCTGACACCTACAAAACGTCTCTGAGTGCGCTCAATGTTCAGTTCCAAAGTGAAGCCATCCCCTTTGGAACAATGATTGAGGTTCCTCGGGCCGCGCTGACAGCAAATCAAATTGCCGAGCACGCAGACTTTTTTAGCTTTGGTACAAACGACCTCACTCAAACAACTTTTGGTTTCTCGCGCGACGATAGCGCGCCATTTTTGAAGGTTTACGCACGTGAGAACATTCTTACAGATGATCCTTTTGCGGTTGTCGACCAAGATGGCGTCGGGCAATTAATTCAATGGGCTGCCGAAAAGGGACGAGCACGCAAACCAAATTTGAAGGTGGGAGTGTGCGGGGAGCACGGAGGAGATCCGCGCTCCATCGAATTCTTCAATCAGGTGGGAGTCGACTATGTCAGTTGCTCTCCGTACCGTGTTCCTGTGGCTATTTTGAGCAGTGCACAAGCTGCATTGAATTGATGATGAATAAAGAGGCTTAAGCGCTGCTTACGATGAAAATATCCCACCCAGCCCTCACATTTGAGAAAGCAAAACTTCGCACTGTGCGGGTTGGAAGAGATAATTTCCAGGTTTGGATGGCGCCTGACATCGATTCTTTGCTCACCCATTTTATTGAGGTTGGAGAGCAAAACGATGAGTGGAATCAGCAGCGCTGCCCATTTGGTGCTGTTCTTTGGCCAAGTGCAAGAGCTCTTTGGCAATGGCTTAACGAAGACAAGTCAAGGTTTGAAATCGTTGCAAAATCACCCTCGGACAATTCGGTTCGAGTTCTTGAATTAGGCTCTGGCGTTGGATTTCTCGCGGCGCTTCTTGCAGCAAAGACGAAGTGGTCAGTAACAGCGTCCGACTACGAACCTGCTTATGCGACCTACCTTGCTGCAAATTGTGAGCTACAGGGCGCAGAGAAAATTCCGTTTGAGACCCTCGATTGGTGTGAAGCGGCTCCGGTTCATTTGCGAAACAGCTTCGACATCGTGGTTGCTTGCGATGTTCTGTATGATGACTCGCATCTAGACAGCTTGCCGCGCATCGCAACTGAGCTCCTCAAACCCAATGGTGCTCTTCTGTTGGCCGACCCTGAACGATTCCGGTTTCAAACTGCGGTTGCGAAAATAGCGCAACGCTTTGCACAAATACAAACGTATCAAACAATCGTCGAGAACAGCGAAGAGGATGCCACTCAGAGTGGAGTGGTGAATCCAAACAATAGGCAGTCGAGAGTCCAGATTCTCCAATGCCAAAATCCTCTCACTCCGTAACCTCAAATGTCCTGCGATTGCTAAACTCGAGGCAAGCAAAACTGCTGCTGACGAGGCTTGTTCATGAGTTCAACCAAAATTAAAAGATTCCGCTTGGCTGCCTGGCATTTAGGTGTCCTGATCATGTTTGTCTTTCTAACCTTGATTATTCGCCATGCCCGACTGAAAGAAATTGATCCTTCGGCGGCAAGTGAAAGCTTCGTTGGCGTGGTTGACAAAACCATCTTCGACTTGCGTTTACGCGCTCGAGGGAGTCGGCCAATGAGCGGTCGTGTAGGAATATTAGCAATCGATGAAAAGTCGATTGCTAAATTCGGACGTTGGCCATTTTCGCGAAACTCATACTCAGACGCATTTAAGAACCTGAAAAATGCGGGTGTTCAATTCATAGGGTTGGATGTTCTTTTTACAGAACCTGAAAGCCCTCTGCTCTCAGATGCCCTAGGGCCCATGGAATCAATCTTGAACCAAAGTATTTCCCCTGCGGGGATTCTTGATCCCAAGAGGTTTGTTCAGGGGATTACTGATCTGCTGGCCACAAGCCCGGGTGATCTTTCCCTCAGCAAAGCAATTCAAGATTTTGAAAATGTAGTTCAAGCTGTTGCAATTATTTCTCCGGAAGAAGGCGAAGGAGTTGAGC
>CAIZJW010000147.1 GCA_903933385.1 uncultured Silvanigrella sp.
AGAATGTCGCCGGGGCAGCGCGGGTCTTGAAGCAACGATTCAACAGCCACTGCAACGCGCCATTCAAGCGGACGCTCATCGGGGGAGGAATCGAACTCCACCTCCACCGGGAATGTCGGGACGTCGGCTTTGAGCAGAACCGAATTCGGAATTCTAGCGAGTAGTTTCTCAGTATCTAAAGTTGCCGACATGATTATCAGCTTGAGATCTGGCCGATTGCTTTCCTGAAGTGCTCTCGTGAGGGTAAATGCAATGTCGGAGTGCATGTGTCTTTCATGAAATTCATCAAGAATAACATACTCAACTCCAGAGAGTGTTGGATCGGAAAGCAGAGTTCGTAGAAAGAGACCTTCTGTCATGAAGAGGGCTCTTGTTTTTGAACTCATCATCCGTTCATAACGAATTTGGAACCCAACGTCTTGTCCACAGGTTTGTCCCAATTCCTCAGAGATTCTCTCGGCTGACATTCGCGCTGCCAAGCGCCTCGGCTCAAGTACAAGGATTTTTCCCGCAGAAGATCTGAGCAGAAACTGTGGCACTCGGGTCGTTTTACCGCTGCCCGGCGGAGCTTGCAGAATGAGCGTGGAATTCGCACGTAACGCTGCGATGATTTCGTTTTCGAGAGCGTCAATCGGAAGGCTAATCATGAAAATCTCACACGCTGCGAATCAAAAAGGATTTTCAGCTTTAATTAATTTTTAAGCGACTAAAAAGGCGGAGTGCGTTTTCGGTCGACTGCTCTGCAAATTTCTCGAATGAAATTCCTCGCACTTCTGCAACGCATCTTGCCACTTCACTGACCCATGCAGGTTCGTTTTGTTTGCCTCGATGCGGAGTAGGGGCCAAGTAGGGACTGTCTGTTTCAACGAGAATGCGGTCGTCTGGCACCATTTTTGCAACTTCGCGAAGAGCATCGGAATTTTTGAAGGTTACTATTCCAGAAAATGAAAGGTAAAAACCAAGGTCGAGAAAAGCTTCGCCCTCGGCTCGAGTGCCCGTGAAGCAGTGAATGACTCCGCGACCACCACGTGCAGCAAAATTCTTCAAGCGTGAATGGACATCTTCAAAGGTGTCGCGCACATGAACAACAACAGGTAAATTGCAGCGCAATGCTAATTCAAGAAAAGCTTCGAAACAGATGATCTGTTGTTGCATTGGAACAAACTTGTGGTAGCCGTCGAGTCCAATTTCTCCGATCGCGACAACCTTTTCATGTTGTGTTGCGATATTTTCCATGTGCGCAAATAGATCTGGTTTAAACTGGTCAGCATCGTGAGGTTGAATGCCAACAGTGAGGGCGAGCTCTGGATAAAGTTCCGCCTGCTGCAAGCCCGTTTCAAGTGTTTGGCTATCATAGGTAATATTTATGATTTTTGCGATGTGTGACTCACGGGCACGTTCAATAAGTTCATTTGCATTGCTCGCAAGTTTGTCGCTGCACAAATGGCAATGTGTATCAATAAGTCTCATGTGAAGGCCTGAATCCCTGTTAAACTTTGTCCGACTATTAAAAGATGAATGTCATTAGTGCCTTCGTAAGTAAACACTGATTCAAGATTACAGGCATGGCGCATGCATCTGTATTCATCGCTAATTCCGTTTGCACCTAAAATATCCCGTGCCGTGCGCGCAGCCTCAAGTGCCAGAAGCACGTTATTTTGTTTTGCCATGCTTATTTGGGCAGGTTGCAGTGATCCCTCAATCTTGAGTTGTGCAAGGCGATGTGCCAGCAAATTGCCCGTGGTGATTTGTGTGGCCATGATCGCCAATTTTCTTTGAATCAATTGAAAAGAGGCCAGAGGTTTGTCGAACATGATGCGATTCTTACTATAATTGATTGCCTCTTGAAGGCAGTCCTCGGCTGCACCGAGCGCACCGAAAGCAATCCCATAGCGAGCCTGATTGAGACACATCAGCGCGTTTTTTAAGCCTACGGTTTCGGGAAGCATATTTTCAGCCGGGATACGACAGTCTTGGAAAAAGAGGGAACCTGTCACCGACGCTCTCAAGCTCAACTTTCCATGAATAGCACGCTGCTCGAATCCTTTTGTTCCTTTTTCCACAATAAAACCACGGATGCCTTGTTCGGTTTTCGCCCACACAACTGCCACATCAGCCATAGAGGCGTTTGTGATCCAAGTTTTAGAACCATTCAGAATCCAATCAGAGCCGTCTTTTTTGGCATTGGTGAGCATCCCTGATGGATTGGAACCAAAATCGGGTTCTGTCAGTCCGAAACAACCAATGGCTTTTCCCTCGCGCAAAAGTGGGAGCCAGCGTTGTTTTTGAGCCTCACTCCCGAAGGCATGAATAGGGTACATGACCAGAGCACCTTGAACGCTTGCGAAGCTGCGCAAACCGCTATCTCCGCGCTCGAGTTCCTTCATGATGAGGCCGTAGCTTAAGCTGTCGAGGCCACTGCAGCCGTAACCTTTCAGTTGTGCTCCGAGTAAACCAAGCTCGCCTAGTTTTGGAATTAATTCGGTTGGGAAAGTTCCCTCTTCGTAGGCATTTCGAAGATGTGGTCGGAAAGTTTGGTCGACAAACTGACGGACCATGCCCACAACGAGTTTTTGCTCCGCAGAAAGTGTTGAATCGAGGTCGAGAAAATCTGTTGCTTGGATTTCCATGGTTTAGTCTCCCCTTAATTTAAGACCCGCTATTCATCTCTTCGGCATAACTTGTGTCAAACAGTGGAATATGGCCTCTTCCGAGCGAACCACCCAAGGTCGAGAGGAGATGTAATGATTGGCTAACATCCTTTTTTGATTGTATTTTTTCGGATATCCCTTGAGCAAGTGCGAGCCACCCGGAACACACAATTTCTTTGGGATATTCATGCAGTTCAAAGGCTTTGTGGATGATTGGTTTGCTTTTGCTCATGAGAACATCCAATTCCAAATCAGGTTCGTGCTTGAGCCATCTCCTCATTTTTTCCTCGCTCCTCAGCAAGGTCGTAAAAAGCCCCTGCAATGTTGCTTTGAGCTGACCAATGTCTAGGTCGACGGCCTCCTGTTCAAAGCGATATGTGGAAGCATAGAGAATGAAATCAAAGAGACGCCCGAATGAAATTGGGGCGTTCAACATAGCGCACTGAGCAACAAAGGTTGTGCCAACTTTCTTCGCTGCTGGATTACCCACAACCGAGCGGACATAGGTTGATGAGCAGTGCAAGAGTTCAGGTGGACAAAGGACAGCCCAAGTTTGGATTCGAGAATCGATGGTTTTGTTTGAGAAATAGAGGTTGAACTCTGATTCGAAATCGGTGGTTGATCGTAGACCTCTCACAAGATGACGAATTCCGTGTGTTCCAGCATATTCAACCACAAGCCCGGGCGTCGTTGCGACAACAATTTTTCCGTCAATGTGGAATGGAGTTTCTTGGTCCCACCAGTTGCTGCAAGGGTCGATCGCACTTGCAATAATACGCGCCCTCGCCATTGGCCCGAGAGTTCCCTGTTTGCTTGGATTCACTGCAACCAAAACATGAACTTCGCTGAAAACGTCCAAAGATGCTTTCAATATTGCTTCATGTCCGATTGACCATGGATCGAATGAACCGGCGTAGATGGCTGATGTCATGGATGGGGCGTCCTTCTTGTAAGTAACGTAACGATGCTGAATTTTCCGCTGCTGCAAAAGATTCTGTCATGCGACTGACCAATGGTGCTTCTCTCTCAGTCACACGTCATCTTATCCTATATGTATATGCCCGAAACCACGCAGAACGGCGAGGACTACACCGATGGCTAGGATTTTGTTGTTGGATGACAGCCCAGTGATGCACAGAGTCGTGCGGCTGACATTTGCCGACGATCCGCGCATGGAGATTGCGGTTGCAAGAACGCCATCGGAAGCCGATCAAAATCTTGCTGCCGGACAAGTGGACTTGATTATTTCCTATGTCCGATTTGGTGGAATGATTGACGCTCGGTACTTTGAGGCTCTGAGCTTTGTGAGCCCACGCATTCTGCTGCTCGCTGAAAGCGAAGAGAATCTGGAGGATTTTACTCGCGCTGGTTTTAATTCGGTCCTTCGAAAACCATTTCACAGCGACGAACTGAGACAAGTTGTTGAAGAAATGCTTTTAAAGGAGGCTGTGCCAAGAGTTTCGGAGCCCCCCTTGCCGCGAACCGCTCCGGTACCTCCATCCCAACCTTCCGTTTCAGCCCCAGCGCGAGCTCCGACACCACCTCCAGCAGCAGCGCGAGCTCCGACGCCACCTCCAGCCGCAGCGCGAGCTCCGACGCCACCTCCAGCCGCAGCGCGAGCTCCGACGCCACCTCCAGCCGCAGCGCGAGCTCCGACGCCACCTCCAGCCGCAGCGCGAGCTCCGACACCACCTCCAGCAGTATCACCTCAGCC
>CAIZJW010000148.1 GCA_903933385.1 uncultured Silvanigrella sp.
GTCATGAGCGGCAAGGCACGCTCAAAGGGTACTCGCTTGTCTTTGGCTCCGTGAAACCAAAGTACAGGAGTTTGCACATTTTTTAAGACTTTTCGGGCTGCGAAGGTTTCGCTCACAAAGTCTGCCAATTGCAACTCTCGATCAATTCCAATCCTGAGACGCAAAGGAAAAGTCTTTGCTTGGCGTTTTACGGACGGCGGCATGACACCACCAACTCCGTAATAAGGTACCAGAGCCAGGAAGTCCTTAAACCAGGCCATTGGATTCAAAACTGTCCAGCGCTCGCGCCGGAATGTTCCATCGCTGCAGGTATTGACCGTCGGACTCACGGCAATCACGCCCGATAATAACTTTGCGCAGTCACTTCGAGATGCAGTCAGCAATCCGTAAGCAGCTCCAGCCGCATGCCCCATAAGAAAACAAAGGGGGCCCGGCCGTTTTGCGGTCAAGGTAGCAGCGCCCGATTCACCGTAAAGTCGCTGGAGTAAGAGAGGAAGTGAACGCGAAGCTGTTTGCATATCAAGCGCAGAGCCACCGGTGACCCCATGGCCATCCCAGTCTACCGACAAAACATGCAATCCTTTTGCATTGAGTGCCTCAATCCAGTGCCAATAAGGATAGGTGGCGTCGAAACCAAGGGCATGATTCAAAATAACCAGCACTGGAAGTCCGGTGCGTTGTTCACGGGGAGAAGCTAAAACGGCCCCTCCGGTACCATTCGCCAGGGGCACAGAAAAATATGAAAATTCTGCGATCTTGCGACATGCTTCAGGGACGCGGCGATGAGGAGCACGGGCGAAACTAGCCTCGGTCATACTCATCAGCCGCTCTGCAAGCCATTGCGAAACATCTTGCATAAGATCGCTTCCTTGCCGAAAAAAGAATTGAGTTCTTGGCCTTGGGATTATAGCGTGCCCTCAGTCATGAACAAGGATCCGACCGCCAAACGTGTCATTTTCTATGGAGAGAGCAGCAATGTTGGAATTCAGCCTCAAATCAACAATGAAAGAAGTTGAAACTCGTTATCCGTTCGCGCGCGCAATGCTGCATGCACAATTTCATGTTGGAGGATGTGCATCTTGTGGATTTGAACCCGATGAAACACTCGAACAGGTTGCTCAGAAACATAGCAAAGACGCTGATGCGATGGTTGATTCATTGAATGCCGGAATAACCGACATGCGTTCTGCCGAAATTGACGCGGATGCGGCAGCCAAGCTTATCAAAGAAGAAAACGTGTTGTTGGTAGACGTTCGCGAGCAGTGGGAGTTTGACCTTTGCCGCATCGGCGAAACACCAATTCTTCTTTCAGAGAAGACAATGCCACTCGTCTTTGAAAATGGGACACAGTCGAAAGCTGTAATCGTCTACTGTCATCATGGTGTACGCAGTCTGAATGCTGCGCTGTACATGAGACAGAATGGCCTCCCGAATGCTGTTTCGTTGCGCGGCGGAATCGACCGTTTTGCTCAGATAATTGACCCATCCATCCCACGATACTGATTCCCGCCGCTGGCACAATCGCCTCTTTCAGTTCATCATGTTTGGAACTCGAATCATGATAACTCCGGGAGGCTTTTGCTCATGGGTATGACTCAACTGCTTGGAGTGCTCGTTCACCCCGCAGGCAAAACAAAACTGACAGAATCCGAACGCGCCGAGCGCATTGCTCAACTCGAGCAACTCGGTTTTCCATTGACCGAACTTTCTCCCGAAGTCGCCGAAGATTTTGACATCACCGCAGGTAAGCCTCTTGAGCGAGCCATTCTTCTTTCTCAGGCACTGACGCAACGAAAATTCAATTACATTTGGGCTTCTCGAGGTGGATTCGGAACGACCGAGCTCGTCAAGTTCCTGGAAAACCTTCTGCCGCCTGTGCTCCCGCCCAAAACCTTTATTGGATTTTCAGACAACTCTTTTCTTGGCAATTACCTGGCAGCAAGACATCCCAACTTGACCTACATTCATGCCAATCATGCATTTGATCCGACGCTCCTCGAAAAAGGTAATCAAGATTCAAATATTCTCTTCCGGATCATCGCTGGTCACATTCCAGAGCCCATGAACCTAAAGGCAACTTGGTCGAGTCATACCCCTGAGAAAAGGTGGGAAATCGAAGGACCATGTATCCCATTCAATTTGAGCCTTGCTGAAAGTTTTTCATGTCTCCGACACGTATCCATCCCCCAAAATTCAATTCTCTTTCTTGAGGACATCAACGAAGATCTCTTCCGAATTGTCCGTAAATTCGACTCACTCCTGAACTCTGGAATGATAGAACAATGCGCTGCAATTGTTTTGGGTCATTTCACTCACTGTCCAAAAGCAGATGGCACAGATGCAACAGAGATAGAAATTGCAAAGCTCTTTTCCCGCAAGACACGAATTCCTGTTTTGGTGACAACAGCATTTGGGCATGCAGAAAATCGACTCCCACTTGTGGCAAACTCCGCATGCAAGGTTTCAATGAGTCAATTGGAATCTACCGTTCAAATTTCATTCGAGAAAAGAAATCGCGACGGATTAGCAACTCGTTTTCCCGCAACTCTTTTTCCAATCACAATGCGACATGAAACGAATGAGCAACCAAAACTTCACTTCACAGGTGTGGGCGGCACAGGCATGGCTGCCGTGGCAGGATTGTTCAAGTCAGCATCATTTAGAATTACTGGAAGTGACAATCCCATTTATCCGCCCATGGACGAGGTCATCCGTCATATTGGACTCCAACAAACTGTTGGCTATCACTCCGAGACCTTGATCACGACATCACCTGATGCTGTTGTCCTTGCGAACGTAATCACTCGAAGAAATGCTGAACTTAAACCCAACCTCGAAATGGAATCTTTGCTGAAATCTGATCTTCCGACTTTCAGTTTTCCTTCTGCCTTGCGAAAATTCTTTTTACATAAAACAAAGAACATCGTGGTGAGTGGAACGCATGGAAAGACGAGTACGACCAGCTTAATCACGCAGATGCTGAGTCATCTAGGAAGAGACCCATCGTTGTTTGTAGGTGGATCACCTGCAAATTTTCAGCATGGATTTCGATTGGGTGCGAAGGACCTATTCGTACTTGAAGGCGATGAATACGACTCTGCACTGTTCGACAAAGGACCAAAGTTTTTACATTACGAGCCGAGCGTGGCCCTTATCAACAACATTGAATTTGATCACGCTGACATTTATCCAAACATTGAAGCCATCGAAGAAGAGTTTTACCGGCTCGCCTGCCTGACGCGTGACAGGGGTGGTGTGGTTGTCGCAAATTCCGATGATCCGCGCGTTGTAAAAATTGTCGAGCGAGCGAACGCAACTGTTCTTTGGTTCGGGCAGTCCGGAAAGACAAAAACAGAAAACACATGGAAACTTAATGAATTTGAAACCTTGATTGATGGAACAAGCATAAAATGCACATCACCATCCGGACAGCTTCATACTTTCAAAACTCGACTCTTTGGCGCACATAACGCAATGAATACAACAGCTGCACTTGCGGTATTGCATGCTCTTAAAAGCATTGACCACGGCACACCCGTGAGCCAATCAAAACTCACGAGTTTGAATCCTACGCAAAATGAATTGGTAGAATGGGGAGTATCAGCTGGAACATTTTTGGGAGTGAAACGTCGCTTCGAACTTGTCGGCCAGACGCGCGATATTGCAGTTTTTGATGACTTTGCACATCACCCCACCGCAATTGCAACCACTTTAGAAGCATTCCGTTCGTACGTTAAATCAGCAAAGCGACGAGGACGATTAATCGCGTGCTTTGACCCACGCAACGCAACGATGCGAAGAAGTGTGCTTCAGGATCAACTTGCAGGAAGTTTCTCGACTGCTGACGTCGTATATTTGGGCAAGGTTCCAGTCGACATGCGGTTGAAAGAAGAAGAGGCTCTCAACGGGCCAAGAGTCGCAAGCCTCATAGGGCCCAAGGCAACCTATTTCTCCGACAATGAACTTCTTTTAAAGCAGCTGATCGAATCAGCACAACCCGGCGACACGATCGTGTTCATGTCGAGCGGCTCATTCGATGGACTACCACGGAAACTACATTCGTCGCTTGAGAGCACCTAAAATGAGATATACGGCAATAAATTATTCCAATATCAAAAAGAACATTTCAAAAGTTTCAATCCTTTCGGGACTTTTCCTCGTACTTGGGTGTCAGTCAACTCAGAGAGAAACACAAAATCCAGGAAGTAACCCAACACTCGAGCTACGAGGAAAAGACTACTTTTCCCAGCGCAGCGCTACTGACTGGGACAAAGTGATCGAACAGTTGTCGAAAGGCCCACTGTCCGATTCCGAAGCCGATCTTGCATTCCTGATGGCTGAGCAATTTATAAATCAGAAGCAACTTGAGCCAGCAACGAGGCTCATGCGAGCAGTTTTCAGCTCGCATCCCACTCTCGTTTCCGGAATCGAATTGGTCAGGCTCGTGACTCTTAACGGAGATCTGGCTGAAGGTGAGCAAATATCTAGAAAACTGCAACTGTTTTATCCAAAAAGCCCTGAGCCCGCCCTCGCGCAAGCATATATCGCGCAGCTCAAGGGAGCCCGGGATGAAGCTGTCATAATTCTTGAACAGGCTTACAGGCGGCATCCTAACAATGAAGAAGTCGCTGCGCGTTATATTTCGGTCTTGATTGAATCGGGACAAAAAAATAAAGCAAAAGACGTGCTGATGAGCGCAATCGCGGCGATGCCACAATCACCATATTTTTTGCTTCGGCTCGCACGCCTGAAATCAGAAGAAAAGCAATTCAAAGAATCCAAGAACCTACTAGATCGACTTCTCAAAGTTGCCCCTGAAAATATCGAAGCCTGGACACTCGCTGGATTCATTGCGTCAGAGGAACAAAATTTTCAAGCAGCAGAGCGTTACTTTCGAGAAGCGTATGAAAAACAGCCAGAAAATGACACCCTCGCTCGGTACTATGTCACTCAACTTCTCAAGCTGAATAAATTCCAGGAAGCCCGACGACTTCTTCTCCGCCTGGAATCAACCTCTGACGACGACGGACAACTCGACGCCGATCTCATCTTCCAGCTCGGATACGTTCTTTTTCAGCTAGAAGAATTTTCAGAGGCAAAGAAGAGATTTGTTCAGCTCGTTGATAAGGCGAGCGATAAATCAAGAATGTACTTTTATGCCGCGCAGTGCGAGGAGCGTTTGAAGAATCTTCCTGAGGCACTGAAATATTATCAACTCATCACTGGTGAGTCAGAAATTGTAAAAGTCTCCCAACAGAGAATCATCCAAATCAAAATAGAAGAGGGAAAATTTCCAGAGGTTGAATCTCTTTTAAACGGCTATGCGTCCGCAAACTTAAAAAAACCGGAGGAGGATGATTTCAAGTTCCTCGCGGCCTCGCATTCGAAGATGGGCCAGTTTGTGAAGGCTCAAGCATACGCGGAATCAGGGCTACAGAAGTACCCACAGAGTATCGACCTTCAGTATCTAAAGGCAGCGTATTTAGAACACACAATTTCAAGAATTGCCTCAATATCTGCGCTTGAAAAATTAATTTCAAAACACCCCGAACA
>CAIZJW010000149.1 GCA_903933385.1 uncultured Silvanigrella sp.
CGGTTGAAATTTTCAATAGTTCTGGTGACGAAGGAGGATTAAACAGGAGCATCCCAGAAAACGGACTCAAATATCCCCAACTTGAAATTGTATGATAGATAAGGACAATGCTGCCAACCGCGAGCACAAGCGATGAATGTAAAATGCCAAAGCGAAATGCCCATATCAAGGGAAGAACATTCAGCAGAAACAAACCCCAGGGCGGCATCAACTCAAATAATAAAATTGATGCAAGTGCAATGAATGCAATCCAGAGCCCAGCAAGCTCGGAGCGGGATCCGTCGAGGACATCCCAATAGTTGTAGAGCCGATTTGCAGCTGATGTTTTAGAAAAAAACGGAGTTGTAATCTGTTGCAGTAGGTAAAACGAAATACTTCCAAAGCAAGAAATGCCAATTGCGTTCGAAGACCACCAAGCAACCCATTTCAGCCAGTTCAAATTTTGATTCCAAAATAGGTTTTGAAACCAAAGTCCAAATGTGGCGGCCATTGGCGCTTGGATGAGGAGTCCGCAGGCCATCAGCACAGACGTTTCTCGCAGACGAGTGCTTGAGCCAGATATCAAATGAGATTGTCTCGCCACCGCGGCAGCACACATTGCACTGGCCGAATTACTTGCGATGAAACAGACTGTGACCAAGAAACTTGAATTGTGAATGAACCAGTCAGAAATTATATTTGCTACAGCTGCAGCAAAAAATAAAGTGGTCCAATCTCTCTGAATGTTCGGAGCAAATGTCAGAGCGAGAAAGTACAAACCGCATGGTGGCCAGAGGGTGCTAAAGCCAAGGTCACCGCGTGTGAGAGCCGCCCCTAATTCTGCGAGCGCCACCATCAATGCGCAGAAGAATACAAGGACTGCAACACGGTTCGCTCGGCTTTGCAAACCCTGATCGAATTCTTCCATAGCTTCCTCTTTTATGGCGTGAGCTAAGGCAGAAATTTCGCGCTCTTCAGCGGTAAAATCGTTCCTATTCGAAGTTATTATTGGTTTCTCTCGCAAGAGGCGCGCGCCTCAAATGATTTTTCACGGAGTCGTTCGCGCAGGTCGAAATGCGTTTCGGCAAAGATTGTCGAGTGAATGCAGTTGGCACCGAGAGAAGGCAATGATCGATTCCAGAGATTTTGATCCGAGCTCCAACTGATCTGGAGGCCTATCCCGCCTGTGAAGGCATTGTTATAAACATCGATTCGCAAACGTCGCCCATCTGCTGGGGTTCCAGTTGTGATGCTTTCAAGGCATTCATCAGGAGCGCATGCGAATCTTTTTGCCGCGCGTTCCTGTGCATTCTGTGCATTACATTTTTGCGCTAGTTTATCTACGAATTGATAAAAGATTTCCTCAAGCGTCTTTTCAAAATGAGGGTCGCTTCCACACCACCGAGCCTGCGGGATAATGAGGTCGGCTGCGGAACCATTCGGATGTTGTTGTGACACGCTTGCGTGCGATGGGTCGGACGGTGATTCCGTCCGACCACAGGCCACCCAAACATGACTCGCCATCAGAGCGATTATTATTCTGAGTGAGAGTTTGTTCATGGCTGGGCCTCAATCATTTGCGGCAGACGTTTGCTATCTTACCTTGCACCGTTGGATTCATAATTGCGTTTTGCGCAATCATCATGGTGTAGGGGTTGTTGAGTGGGTTGACACAAGTGATTCTGCTCAACTTGCGTTGCCCAAGCGGAATGGATGCACCAATCCATAAACTCACTCCGTAACGGTGGCCGTTTGAGTTTGTTCTCGAGGTTCCGGAGTAGTTCCCTGATGAACTGCGAGTTCCAGAGCCTCCTGGGTTGCTGATGACGACATTCGAACCAGAGCCACTATTGCTCGCGCCGCCCGCACCTGATGCCGAGTTGCCTCCGTTGGATGCTGAGCCCGCTCCGCTGTTGGCGTCTGAACCTACGCTGCCCGATGCGCTGCCACCGCCGCCTCCGGCGCCTCCTCCAGCACCACCTCCGCCTCCACTGCCCCCTCCAGCACCACCTCCGCCTCCGGCGCCAATTCCTCCGCCTGCACCAATTCCGCCAGCTGCAGCTGAGCCGCCTTGTCCGCCTTGTCCGCCCTGTCCACCTTGGCCGCCTTGTCCACCTTGGCCGCCTTGTCCACCTTGGCCGCCTTGTCCACCTTGTCCGCCTTGTCCGCCTTGTCCACCTTGTGTGCCATTACCCGAATTGATATCGATCCAGCGGCATCCCTTGAAATAGTTTCCATTGTCATCTTGATCATCTTTTTCTGGATTACCCGATTCGCAGCTGTTCTCATTCGGTTTCTGTTCACAGAAGCGGTTGCTTCCCTGACCTTCAGTTGTGTCGAGTTCATTGAAATAGCGACACGCAAATTGTTCACCGCTGCCGCCAGTTCCACTTCCACCGCCACCGATTCCGCCGTTTCCACCAGTGCCACCGATTCCGCCTGAGCCACCGCTGCCACCAGCTCCACCGGCTCCTCCAGCTCCAATTGCACCACCTGCGCCAATTCCTCCGCCGGCTCCCACACCGCCGCCAATTCCTCCTCCGGCTCCTGCACCGCCGCCACTTCCACCGCCCAGTCCGCCTCCTGAGCCTGAACCTGAAGCGTTTCCTGAGGCTCCTGAACTTGCGCCACCCGATGCTGAACCCGAGCCAGAGCCGCCGGTCGCGGAGCCAATTGCGCCGCCGCTGCCGCTTCCATTTGAACTCGAGCCAACAGAAATGGTTTGCCCCGGTGGCCGAGAGAAACTACCGTTGTTGGAGGAATTTCCATTAAATTTTGAATCGGCCGTCGCATCAAAAATGTCGACTCCGGCAGAGACACCAAATTGCAAGGTGCCACCATCTCGATCTGCTAAGAGCAATTCCTGAACGCAGAGATTAGAACCGACGCCGCATCCTCGCGCACCCAATTGCGCATTTTGATCTGCGCACCATTGGCCGATTGTTGAGGAGGTCTCTAGAACAAGCCGGAGGTTGTCGAGCTGCGCACAGTCTCCTTGTTGCGCAACAACGATGCCACCTTCTCGTCCCATGACTTTGGAATCATTCTTTGACTTTTGCCCACACCCGGAAATTGTGCTCAGTAACGAAACGGCGAGTAAATAACGTGTCCGCATGAATTCCTCCCAAGTTAATGCGAATCCAACAACTCTCAGCTGTGGATGTTTTTTAAATCTTCAAGAGTTGATCAGAAATTTTTTGCCAAGTTACAATTCTGCCTGAATTTTTGGATGAATGAATTGCTTTGAAGAGTGTTGCTCGTAAGCATCTCTACATAGGGGCTTGCCAGCGGATTTACGCAGGTTTTGCGAATCACAGTGCGCGCGCCCAGCGGAAACTCAACCCCAAGACCAAATAAAATTTGCAACCTTTTCTGTGATAGGTCGGTGGACCATGAATAATCACTCGTGGGCAAAGACGTTTGATTTGTGTCAGACGATCGCGCCCAACGCGAATCGCCGAAAACGATGTCTCTCCCCGAAAGAGATGCATCCGCTTTTGTATAGGCCGCACCGAGGGAAATCGAGAGCGAGTAGCCCGGCCTGTCTGCCCGAATAAACTCCTCAAGGCACATGTCAGATTCTTGCCCACAGCCACGATCTCCAAGTCGTGCATTTTGCTCACGACACCATTCGCCCACGAGCTGTCCTGCTTCCAGAATGAAGTCAAAGGTCTCCAAACCATGGCAAGAGAGACTATAATCTTTCTGAAGATAATCGGGTTGTTCATCCGAGGCGAAGGCCCAACCTGCGCTGCCAAGTAGGACAATGTGAACGAGCGTAAGAACGACGAAATAACGCCGAGCAAATTTTAGACGCACTGAACCGCATGACTGCTGTTGCATGTTTCATCCTCTCAGGCTGCAGTTACTATGGGTCTTTAAAACGCGCTCTGTTGAATTACAAAATGTAGAGCCTCAATCTTTTCAAACTTGATGTGTGTTTTGTAATGACAAAGAATTCGCTATTCGATTATTATCACGAGTCGAGATTCAGGCGGATTGTCAGTGCTGCGTGCAATAACCATTTCGATAAATAACGTAAAGGATCCAAAGTAGGAGAACTCCGAGGCTCTCCACAGCTCAGAGTTCTCACGCCTAATGCGTCAGCGTCGCTCCCAAAACTTCAAGCAATCCGATGGCCTCAGGCATGCTGACTCTTGTGTTCTTGAGCTTGTTGCCTCTGGGATCAAAAAAATAATGACGTGCTTCAGAGAAATCTGCATCAATTAAATTAGTTTTATTAAACTGTGCGCCTGTGAGGTTGGAACCCGCAAAATTTGCCTTCTCAAGGCGTGCCTCTCGGAAGTCGGCGTTTTCTAGACTGCACTCTTTAAATACTATGTTTCTCAAATCAAGCTGCGTGAAAGTGCAATCGTTGAGCTTGCATTGGAGAAAGGAACCAGAGTGAATTCCTGCGCTCGTGCTCCAATTGACTCCCACTGCCTTGCAGTCGGAGAATGTCACATTGCGGAAGGAACTTCCCGTCACAGAGGAAATGCTCAGATCACAGCACTCAAAACGACACTCGACAAATCTAGAATTCTTGATTGGAGCACCAATGAACTTACATTTGTGAAACGTGCAGTTCTCGTAGTAGCCGCCGTTGAGTTCAGGAAAATCTGTGTCGGCAAAAACATTTCCAATTGATTCAGATAAAGTCACGTTTCATTCCAAACTTAAAAAAGCTACATTTTTTGAATAAGTTGATTCAAAAAGAGCATTATCACTCCAGCAAAAAAGCTTCAATGAGGAGTGTGACGGTGTCTATTGCAACGTACTTTTTAGGATTTAGAAGCGCTGTGATGAGAGAGATTTTAGGAATTCGACCAAAGCTTGCTTTTCGGCGCGCTCAAGACCCAGAGGGCGTATCAATGAGTGTTTTTGCGGAGCAGAAGAACATTTTTTTCTCTTCTCACATTTGTTGAGTCCACCGCGATTATAGTGCTCAACAACCTCTTCGAGGCTCGCTATACTTCCATCGTGCATGTAGGGAGGAGTGCGAGCAACATTGCGCAGCGGGGCAATCCGAAATTTTCCTCGGTCTTCGAGTTTGAGACTAAATTCATAGAGCCCTTCATGTTTTTCTGGAACCCCTCCCTTTTCGTCCCAGTTGTAAAGACCATTGTGTGCAAATTGAAGAATGTTTCCTTGCGAATCTTTTGCCGGAGAACGTGCGAGAGGATCTTTTTTCTCCAAAAACTCCTTCTTTGCAGCGTTGCTGAAAAGAACTCCTGAATGACATGCTGAGCAGTTTGCCCGGGCTGAAAAGAAGAGTTGCCGGCCTTTTTTAGCTTGTGCACTCAGTGCTTTGTGGTCGCCCGCAAGAAAACGATCATACGGGCTATCGAAGGCCTCCAGGGTGCGCACATATTCCGCGAGTGCGGAGAAAAGATGACGGGTGTCAGGGGGGCCTTTTTCCTCGGGAAACGCAGCGCGGTACATTTCCACGTGAGGCGATTTCTCTAAGAGTTCACTTCGCACTCTTGGCCAAACTCTCACTAATGCCATTTCGCCGGGGGTATCAAGAAAGAGCGGCACGATAATCTGATTCTCAAGTTTACGGAGCACAGGGTTCGACCAAGTCAAAACATCCATGTGCGCCGCGTTGATGAGCGTAGGAGAATTCCTGTGAACAGAGTGTCCTTCGATATCCGTTGAACTGTTTTTATTTTCAGTGAATGCTCGATCTGGTTCGTGACATGTGGCGCACGAGATTTTTCCATTTGCAGAGAGCTTTGGTTCGAAGAAGAGTGCTTTTCCCCATGCGGCTTTCTTTGAAGGTGGTTGCGCGAGTGCCTCTGCATTTTGAAAGGCAATCATCGCTGAAAAGTGCGCCATAATAGAGAGAAGCCAACGGACACATTTTTGTGCCCGCAGGCTTTCGCGCTTTTCATTTTTCGCCAGGGAAGAACGAATCACTTATTGATCCAAATGCGCTGGCCGCCCACATGGCACTGGCTGCATTGTCCGGTGACCTTTGATGAATTCATGTTCTTTGCACCTGAACCGTCGGCATCCGTTACGGTCACCCAATACTCTTTGTTGGAATTTGTGAGTTGAGCGAGATAGTCAGTTGTAGTGTAGAAGTTGCCGCTTTTGTCGGTCTCGAATTGCTTTACTGGCACGCGTGTGTCGGTGCCGGTTGGCGGCTTTTCGTTGAAGATTTTCACAATTGCCCCAGCAGCAGGTGTTGTCTGGTCAGCTTTATAAACAGTTCCAGAGAAGGTGTGCAGACCTTTACCTGGACCTTTGCTTTGGTGACAACTGATACAGCTTAGTCCGGCATTGTGACTTGGGAAGCCAGTATTTCCAGCGGGGTGATTTGAATCTCCTACTTCAAGTGCAACATTGAGAGCCGCGTCTCTGACATAGCAATTGTCGCCGATGGCTGCTTTTTTGGAATCAGTGCAGGCGGCTCCGTCGGTTTTTACATTCGAAGGATCTGCGGTTTGAGACGTTCCTACGTTTTCGTAAAGCGAGAATACCTTCTGACTTGGCGTGAGGTTGCCAACTGAATCTTTGAAGGTGAGGCC
>CAIZJW010000150.1 GCA_903933385.1 uncultured Silvanigrella sp.
CAGGTGGTGTCTCAGAGCGATTTGCCTTGTATTCAGAATAGCTTTCGTGTCGAAAGGTCTTCTCTTTGCGGTCCCACGTCACGGCGACATGTGTTGGATTCTGCTCCTTCACGAGCTTTTGGAGAATTTTCAGAAATCCGTAGATCGCGCCTGTTGGCGTGCCATCGGGTGCCGTCAAACCGGCACGGCTCATGGCATAGAACGAACGGAAGAGCAGCGCCATTCCATCAAAAACAAACAATCGTGGATGTTCCGAGGGAGCATACTGTGAGTGTGTCACGCGCAAGTGCCTCCATGGCTTTTTCGTGATCAAGTGCAGCAATAGCGAGAAAAGAAACCCTCTTTATTGAGCTTCTTCGGCAGAGCGCTGCACCACGGGTCGCATCAAAGGGAAAAGAACTGTGTCTTTGATGTTGTCGCATCCGCACAGAACCATGGTGAGTCGGTCGATTCCGATTCCAACACCGGCGATGGGCGGAAATCCATGTTCCATCGCGGTGAGATAATCTTCGTCCATAGGCATGGTTTCTTCGTCACCGGCTTCGCGCGCACGCATTTGCTCTTCAAAACGCTCACGCTGATCGAGCGGATCAACCAACTCGGAATAGGCCTTCACAACTTCCACGCCAGCAACCACGAACTGCCACATATCGACGTAGCGTGGATCTTTGGCATTACGCCGCGCAAGCGGAGCCATATCGGCTGGATACCGCTCGATGAAGCAGGGCTGTGTGAGTTTTGGTCGAGTCACCTTTTTGTAGAGCGAATCAACAGTATTAGCCCAGTTCATTGATTCGAGATCGTCGAGATGAATGTTTTTTCTCTTGAGAGCAGCCACCAAGGTTTCCTTGGTTGACTCAACTCGAATGTCAATTCCACAATCTTGAAGAACTAGGTCGCTGTAATCATAGACGGGCCATTGGCCAGAAAAACTGATCTCATGCCCATGAAGCTTAACTTCGGCAGTGCCAAAGACGCGATTGATAAGAGAGTGAATCATGTCAGCAACGAAAGTGCGCATGACATCTGCATTCCAATAAGCCGCATAGAATTCCAGCATGCTGAAATCTTGGAGATGAGTCGCCGAAATTCCTTCATTTCTGAAGCACCGTGCAAATTCATAGACTTTATCGAACCCGGCGCCGATGCAGCGCTTTAAGTAGGTTTCAGGTGCAATTCGAAGCGTGCACGCAATGTCGAGAGCATTGTGATGCGTGTGGAACGGACGCGCCAAGGCACCCGAGGGTTGAGTTTGCAGCACCGGAGTATCGACCTCGAGAAAGCCCGCATCTTCAAGTGAACGCCGAAGCGACTTTACAATTTCAATTCGCTTGCGAAATACATCACGCGATTCTTGGTTCATAATAATATCGAGATAACGTTGCCGATAGCGAGTTTCGATATCTTCAACGCCATGATACTTTTCGGGTAAAGTACGTAGGCATTTGTTTAGCAGCTGGAAAGATTCCACCCGCACTGTCAACTCGTTGGTTTTGGTTCTGAAGATTTCGCCAGTCACGCCAACAAAATCTCCGACGGCAACGTCAGCCACAAAGGTGTCAAACATTTCTGGCGACTCTTCACTCTTACGCACGCAAATTTGCATACGCCCTGTGTGGTCGAAGATGTGAGCAAACAGAATTTTTCCCATTGTGCGCAAACCGACAATGCGACCTGCCACAGCAACGCCACGTGTCGCTTCGGCGAGAGTCAGCGCCTGCTCGACCGTATGCGTCTTCGGGTAACTGTCGGCCAGGTTGCCGCGTTCGCGGTGCTCAAGAAATTTGCTTTTCTTGATTTCAAAAACAGCATCTGACATCAGGCTCTGCTCCCCTGGAACATAGGTGAAATTAAATCGAAGCGGCTGAATCGCGCTTGGCGAGGCTTATCACGATGGCTTTTGCCAAAACAAGGACGAAGCCTACCAACACGATGGTACTGCCCACAGGCCAGTCGAGAGCAAAGGCAGCCAAGAGGCCAATGAGAGAGAGTGCTATGCTAAAAAGCAGGGCAGGAATCGAGAATGCCGATTTTGGAGGCAATAGAGAAGCGGGCACTGCGAGGAGTGCAGAAATCATGAGCCCGCCCACAGCCACCAAGCCAGTGAGCACTGCAGCTGTGACAACAATCGGAAACAAACGCTCAATCAAAGCGACCCGAAAACCCATCAAACGTGCGAACTCGGGGTCGGACAGCCAGGCATCCCAATCTTTTCTCAAAACCACCACGAATGAAGTCACCACAGCAAGCACGACGCCGAGAACAACTGCATCAAGATTTGTGAGGTTCAGCACATCTCCAAATAAAAAACGTTCAAGATCAATGCGCGTCCCTCGCAGTCGCGACACTGCGACCACTCCCGCAGCGAAAAATCCGGTCAAGGTGAGAACTGCGGCACTGTCGGGAGGAAGGTTCAGAATTCTCTCCAGACGTTCCACAAGAATGCTGCCCACCAAACCAGTGACAGCAGCACCCACCATTAAAGTGCCCCACAAAGGCAAATCAAAAGCCGCAGCGATGAAATATCCTGCGACAAGGCCCGGAAACACAAGGTGAGCCAACGTGTCGCCCACATAGGAACGCTGCTTAAGAACAATGGTTGGACTCAACACACCGCACAACGCTCCCACAAGGAGAGTGCAAATGAGAGCAATGCGCGCAAAATCAGCTTCAAAAAAACTCTGCCACATCGAGAAATCAATCAGTGACTCTTGCAGCATGTGTCGTCCTTTGGTTCGTAACGGATGGAGCAGATTTCCTCATTGTGAGAACGCTCAAACAAAAAGCGAGCCGAAAGGAACTTTTCGTAAGCCTCGAAATGATGGTCGACCATCACCACACAGATGTTGTTGCGATGCGCAAGAATATGCAACGTATCCATCAGCTGCTCCTGGCAGCAGGTATCAAGGTTCGCCAATGGTTCATCGAGAAAAATCATTTTCGGATTGGCTAAAATCGCACGCGCGACCATCGCCCTGGTTTTTTGTCCACCGCTGAGCAAATGAAAAGATTTTTGCGCATCGGCGCTCAGTTCCCATTGAACAAGTGCACTTCTCACACGCTGTAGTGCAATATCTCGCGGCGGAGGATTGCGACCAAACCCCTGCATCACAAAATCTTGCACGCTCACTTGAAAAAATCTGTTCACCTGCTGTGATTGCGGCACATAAGCAAGCGGCACCTGACTGGATGCCGGATCGTGTCCGTTGACTGCAACAGATCCCGATTTCGCTGAGAGTAACCCCAGCCAGGTTTTTAGGAGAGTCGATTTGCCGCATCCATTCGGACCAATAATGGCATAAATACCGCCATCATCGAGTCTCCCTGAAAAAGGCCTATTTAATGCTGGGCGGTTTGTATGACCGACGACTAAATTTTCCCAAACCAACGACATGTTTAATTCACCTCAGGGACGCAGACCATTGACGATTGTTTCCGCGTTAGTTTCCCAGAGTCCCATGATCGTTCCAGCAGGGGTGCCTGGAGCAGATAATCCGTCTGTAAATAGCTCTCCACCCACCTTCACGCCAGCCTCGGCCGCAACCTTCTGCACAGTATCAGGAGATGCTGAGCTTTCCAGAAAGACCGCTTTGGCGCCTAATTTCTTTATGCCATCGATAGCTTGTTTCAACTGGCCAGGAGTGACCTGCGCTTCACTCGACACACCCGCAATGGCAATGACTTTCAACCCGAAAGCATTTGCAAAATAACCCATGGCATCGTGATTGGTGGCTAGTACTCTGCGGGACGAGGGAACGGTTGCGATTTTGGCATGCAACGCGCTTTCAACTGTCTTGGTGCGCTGCGCGAAGCTTCGAAGGCAAGTGTCCCATTCATTGCGCATCGAGGGCACTTTTTGCGCAAGAAAATTATACAGATTGAGTGAAACCTCACGCGTGAGGCGGGGAGAATGCCAGATGTGCGGATCGCGCTGACTCACACCCTTGCTCGGCATATGCGCATGCCCTTCTGAATCCGGGCCAGAATGATCACTGTGGGACTCAATCGCCCGTAAATTAATATTTTTTGTGGCAACAAAAAGCTTACTTGCCTGCCCCGCATTCCTTTCAGGCCAACTTTCAAATCCCTCTCCAATCACAAGACGAAGATCAGCCTTCGACCAAAGCATTCTGCTCCTTGGTGTCAGCTGATAAGTGTGCGGATCGGTTCCTGCGGGAACAAGTGCCGGGAGCAATTCAATCCCTTTGCCGCCGCAGGTGATTTCGCTTGCCAGCTCCTTCAACCACATGACACTCGAACCAACCTGCAATTGCTTTGCCTCTGACAGATTTGGAACAAGGAAAACAATCAATGGAATCAAGAAGCGGACAGCCAAACCGTCTGCCAGGGAATTACGATATGCTTTCACTGCAGGGACAACTCCAATTAAAAAACCCGAAACCAAGATCACGCCGACAAAAGCCCATTCAACAGTGCTGAGAGGTTGAATGGGAATCAACATTCCAAATGTTGACTCTATGAGAGGCTGGGTAGCTATCAATACAACGTACGTCAGGCCAACGCCCACAATAGCGCCGAGGATGGTCAGCAGAAATGCTTCCGCAACAAGCAACAACGCAATAGCACTAAGACCAGCACCAACACTGCGCAGAATAGCCATTTCCCGCCGCCGCTCCTGGAGCGATGTGTACAATGCAATGAGCATTGCAAGAAGTCCAACGACGAGAACAGACCATGAAACAATGCGGAGTCCGTCTTCAGCATAAGAGACAACAGACCAAAGCTCACTCAAAGCAACACCGGGAATGATAGCCATCAGGGGCTCATCTGCATACGTATTGATTTCACGCTGCAAATAAAGAGTTTCAAATCGGTTTTTAGTGCGAACCAACGCTGCTGTAATCTGCCCAATTTTGACATCTTCCTTGCGAATGCTTTGGGCTGGAGTTTCATCTCCCCGGCGAGGAGGAGCGCCATCCTTCCAATCCATGTGGATGGCCTCCAACCCCTCCAAGGTCATATAGAGTGACCTATCGATTGGTGTGCCGGTTTTATTCAGAATGCCCACGACTTTGAATGGCTTGTCGTCGTGAGAAATAATGGCGGGCCCTTCGGTCACACCATGCGCGACGGCAACGCTATCACCAAGCTTATAACCGAGTGCCTTTGCAACCTCAGAGCCCAAAGCAATATCAAAAACCTGCATGGGAGCCTGACCTTCAGCGAAGGTGACTGTGCGGTCTTGGCGGTAGCGATAATTCGCATAAAAATCTTCATTCGTGCCTACAACCCGAAAACCACGGTGACTATCCCCAAGCGAATAGGGAATAACCCATTTTACAGCAGGATGGCTTCGAAGCTTTTCATAGGATTCAAAGGAAATATTCGCAGTTGCGCTGCCCAAACGAAACACCGAATAAAGCAATAACTGAAGAGTTCCGCCTTTGGCACCCACAATGAGATCAGTTTGGGAAATTGTGTTGGAAAAGCTTTCACGAGCCCCAAGCCGAACACGCTCAATTCCGAGAAGCAACAGAACACTTAAGGCAATTGAGAAAATGGTGAGAACCGACGTGAGTCTGCGATTCCATAAACTCTTCCATAGGATGGTGAACAACGTCATGCTCCCGCCCCCTTCATCACCTGATTGATATCTGCCAAAGCAACTGCGCGATCAAAAAGAGGCATCAAGGACCTGTCGTGACTCACAAACAGAACTGATGAGTTTTGCTCGCGAGCCTGTTCGAAGAGCATTGAAACGAAAGACTCCCGCAGATCGGAATCAAGAGCTGAGGTTGGTTCATCGGCAACAATGAGATCAGGGTTTCCAATTAAAGCCCGAGCGGCAGCGACACGCTGCTGTTGCCCTACACTCAATTGACCCGCTTTTTCATCGAGAAGATGTCCAATGGAAAGCTTTTCGGCTAAGCGACGAGCTTCCTCGCGCGGAGATGCCACCTGTGGCAAGCGACTTGCGCGGTGCTTATTCATCTGCACGGGCAGAAGAATATTCTCCATCACGCTTAAAAACGGCAACAGATTGAACACCTGAAAAATGTATCCCATGTGCGCGGCGCGCAGTGTATCACGCTGTCCTGAACTCAATTTTTCAAG
>CAIZJW010000151.1 GCA_903933385.1 uncultured Silvanigrella sp.
CAATCGGCCCCAGTCCAAACCCAATCGAAATGATTTCACACCCGACGCGGCAGCCCAAGACAATTCGGTTTCGGGCTCCGACCAAAACTTAAGGCGTTCTTCTGGATTGGCAACGTTGTTCCATGCCGCAACCCCGCCCTCACGCGCGAAGTTCAACCATGAATCATTCAGCGCATCTTCGCTGTGAGCAGGAGCCGTGGCTAAGCCAAAAACAAAAGAAGAATTATCCTTGAAAGATAATGACTGCGCGAGCGCAGACTCGGAGACAAACAGAAGAGCGAGAAGAATGCTCTGCAAGAACACTTTCAAACAACACCTTCCGGTTTACGTTTCAAAAATGCCAAGGGTTCTTTCTTGAACAACACAGGTGTTGGGCACGAAATACCAAGACATATCCCCACTGATCTTCGTAGTTCAACGTACGAATGGGGTCAATCAAAAAACAACTCCAATAAACCCAATAAATACAGAGTTTTTCAGGTGAATAGAGAATTTACATTGGTGGTCCATGTTTTCAGGTAGGCACCCATGCGGAGTTTCTTCTGGGCTGAAGCGGTCGTCATGCTGCGGACCATTCCAAAAGGCTCACGCGCAGGTGGCCAGGGTCTGTCGAATTTGCCCAGGCACCAGTAAATTCCGGTGTAAGAATTGGGATCACGGCCATCGAGTGAGTACTTATTATTGAGATACTCAAGCCGCTGCAGAGCCTCTTCGGGGCCGTTCGACCAACGAACAATCCCCTTCCCCCACAGCATGCGCATGTAGTTATGAATCACTCCAGTTTTCAAAAGTTCGCGCTGCGCTGCATTCCAAACAGGATCGGGACTCTCACCAGCTTCAAGTTTTTCGAGTGAAACTTGTTTCACTGCAGGAGGTGCGAACTTCTTAAGGGTATCCCATGCCCAACCTGGAACCAGCGAAGAATGCCCTAATGCAACTCCATTGCGATAGGCATAGTGAGCCATATTCTGACCAAGCTCACGCCATGTGACCAACTCATCCACGAACTTAGCTGCAGACGACTCACTGTGAATTTCGGTGGCTTGCGCGACCCCCATTGACTCTGCAACGTGCGAAAGAATGGTACGGGTGTGAATCATGCCGAAGTGAAGCCACGGCGAAAGCCGTGAGGAACACGACTCGTCGGGATGATTCCTGTCGGTGCCATATCGATGCAGATCGTTCTTGATAAATTCTTCAAGTCGCTGCAGCGCAGAGAATTCTCCACCTAGTATGTTGGCTATGGCAGGCACTGAAGAGCTCACTCGCGCAAATTTTGCTATAGCTTGCCCGTAATCACGCGGTTCAAATTTCTCACTTGCAACAACATCCCCAAGAAGAAGTTCGCCTTGAAGTTTGAGTTTGTCGGAATACACAAGGCGTTCAGCAATCAATGATGCAATTGCTTTTCTCTCTCGCTCTGCTGATGCAATGTAAGGCTGCAGCTTCGGCCTTATAAAACGAGCCGCAGACTCTACTTTTGCATATTTAAAAAGAGGCACAAGTCCAACGTCGTCTACCAACAAAAAAGGTGCGTTCGGGTTCTTTTTTTCAAGAGTTCTTTTTGCTCGCAATGCGATATCAGGAAAAATATAAAACGGTGCCCAATCACAAACCACAGCAGCAGCATCTTCAAGGAGGGCTGGTAAAATGGATGCGTTTGTTACTTTATCGAATTCTGAAACTAATCCGGTTGTGAATGCTAGTTCAGGCTTTAGACTCGACTCAATTCGAGCAGAAACATTCTTTTCAGGGTCAATGCCAGGATCAAATCCCTGAGGAATAAAAAGATATCCTGGTATCTCCAGGGCTGATCTGGCTGCCGATTGACCAATAAAAGAATGCACTCTCTCACTCGACCAAGGTGCATTCCCCGACATTGCCTCTACAACGAGAAGTGGTTTGCGCATGGTTTTTGAGAGCGCCGCTGCAACCGCAAATCCTGCGCTGTCTTGACCTCGCCGCTGCACTGTCATGAGATAAATAATGCACCGTCCCGAGACAGCAGCACCACGAGCAGAAGCCTCCAAAGCAGCTGCGCACTTGAGGGCATCAGGGGGAGCACCCTTGGCGGTGATGAGCGGCTGAGGATCACGCCCATCATTTTCCTCGATGACTAGCAATCGCTCGAGAAAAAGCCCTCTTTCGGCAAGTTCACCACAAAAACGCTGGGCTTGACCGGTCATAAACTTTCCATCTCCCACTCGTAGCTGTTGAGCTGGCCCACATCTCGGGCTAGAACCAATCATTCTCGGAACGGGGAAAGAAATGGCAAGTCAAACTGGGGTTATTTTTAGGGTCAGCACATTCGGTGAGTCGCACGGCCCGGCCGTAGGCTGCACAATCGATGGCTGTCCTGCAGGAATCGCTATCGACGTTGAGGCTCTTCAGGCTGAGCTCAACCGCCGTCGCCCAGGCCAAAGCGCTTTCACTTCGCCTCGCGCGGAGCCCGATCTGGTGCGCATTCTCTCTGGCTTGCAAGGTGGGATAACTCTTGGAACGCCTATCGCGCTACTTGTTGAAAACACCAATTCTCAGCCTGACGACTACTCCGAAACACTAGCACTCTATCGTCCGGGCCACGCTGATTTCACGTACGATGCAAAATTCGGACACCGTTCCCGCAGCGGAGGTGGACGCGCGAGTGCCCGCGAAACCATTGCGCGCGTTGCGGCAGGCGCTGTTGCCAAACAAATGCTGGCACAGATCCACTCGTCACCTATCAACGTAGTGAGCTGGGTGCAGCGAATGGCCCATATCGAATGCCCAATCATCACAGAAACGCTCACGCAAAAAATCGTTGATGAAAGTGAATTGCGCGTTCCAGATTCCGCCACAGAAGCTCTTATGAAGGATTTTCTCACTCAACTCATGAACTCTGGAGACACAGCAGGTGGACTCATTCGCTGCAGAGCACAAGGTGTCCCAGCGGGATGGGGAGAGCCTGTCTTCGACAAACTCGAAGCCGAACTTGCAAAAGCAATGCTGAGTCTTCCAGCATCACGTAGCTTTGAAATTGGTTCAGGTTTAGCTTCCACCTACATGACCGGCCGAACTCACAACGATGCCTTCACAACGGACCCTAAAACTGGACGTATCGTCACAACAACGAATCACAGTGGTGGCATACAAGGCGGCATCAGCAATGGCATGGACATCGAATTTTCAGTTGGCTTCAAGCCAGTTTCTACCATTCGTACCATTCAGGACACGGTCGATGAAAAGGGCTTCAAACAAAAACTGCAGATTAACAAAGGCCGACACGACCCGTGCGTTCTTCCCAGAGCCGTTCCCATGGTTGAAGCAATGACCTGGATTGTCCTGGCAGATCACGCCTTGCGCGCCCGACTGAATAGAAAAGATTCCTTGCTGGAGCAGTCCACTCCTTTTTCACCGCTCCGGGGAACCAAACAGACATGAGCCAAAGGATCGATGCACTCAAACTCATTTCTGAATTGATTGCAGTCACACCGGAAAAGCCTAAACTGCGAATCATTCTTTGCGACAGCTCCCTCATTCGCCGCCTTATTGGCGAACGTTTGCAACGACTCGCTGGAACACGACCCATCTTGCACGCTGGGAAATCACCGGTGCAACCTGCTGTTGAAGCGCTTTCAACTTCCGATCTTTTTGGCGAACCAGCACCGGTCTGGATTGAATTGCCAGAGAAAATTTCCGCCAAACAGTGGAGTGAATTTTCAGCTCAACTAAACCATCTTTCGGAACCACCACGACAGGAACTTTACATTCTCGCACCCGCCTCAACCCGACACGGCGCTCCTGATCCAAAATCACTTCCGTGGAAAGCAGAAGTGAATGTTATTTACGAGCCCTCGCGAAGCGAAGGAATCACCCTTCTGACTTCTATTATGTCGAGGCATGGAAATGCTTTGGCAAAAGCCAACAAGCCGGAATTACTCTCTTGGGCTCATCATGCCTACGACTATTACAGCGGCGATCTCGAAGCATGCGATCTTCATTTTGAACGAATGAGCAAAGGAGGACTTTCCTTCGAGTCGGCGTTCGTTCCAAAAACGAGCCTAGATGCCTTTGATGTCGTTGAAGCTCTTTCAAGCGGTGACACAAACCTCGTACATTTACGATTGAGTCAACTCGAACAAGCGGGAGAAGATGCGGGCAGCGTAGTGTCAGCATTAGCGTATACTGGCCGCCAAGTTCTTTCGTTTCAAGCAGCACTCAATAAAACCGGTCAAGCACGCCAAGCACATGACATGGCTAAAATCCCTTACCCGTCTCAGGCCCGCATTGAGCGTCTTGCAAAGCTTTTGCCGCCTGAAAAATGGGCTCGATTCTTTATGGTAGCTGCGGAATTAGAGAAACAAACTCGAACCCAGCGGAACGCCCATGCGTGGCTTGCCGTCGAACTCACTGGCCTTCTTTCATAAAATCTGGTTCAATCAAAGGAAATATGTTTTAAAACAGGAGTCTGAACCTCATGCAGACTGAAAGCCCAGAACTTTCAAAATCTTTACGCGTTCTGCAGAACGTTCGCATTTATCTCGTGGAAGACGATCTCACGACAGCGCGCGTCTATCAAAGATGGATGCAAGATGCAGGCGCGGTGGTTGAGCATTTTGCTACGGCAAGCGCATTCAATGAACGCCTCAGAAATTCAGAAGACTGGGACTCATCAGAAGTATTGCGACCGCAACTCCTTTTAGTTGATTTAATTCTCCCTGATGGCAACGGACTCGACTTAATCGAGCAATGGCAAAAACGCTGGTCACATATCCCTGTCATCGCCATCACTGCATTTGCGACAGTCGATACAGCCGTAGCCGCAATGAAGGCTGGAGCCATGGATTTCTTGCGCAAGCCAGTGCAACTCGAAGATCTGGTTCTCGCATTGCGTAAGGCTCAGCAGCATGGCGAACTTCTCCGTGAAAACAAATCACTGAACAACGCGGTGCATATTTTGAGCATCGCACAAACTCTCGCAGGAGTTTCCGAAAAGAAAGGTCTCCTCAAAACGTATCTTCGACTTATCACTCGGGAACTCAAAGTCAGCGAAGGATTTTCGTTCTTCTTCGACGCGCATCGTTCCTTTCCTGAACTTCTCCTCGATTTGCGCCAAGCAGGTATTGGACGCACCGAACCTCAAGAACTCATCCATAGTTCGCTGGCTCCATTTTTACGAAATCGATCGCAAATTCCTGACAATGTTGCCGAGATGGATTCCGTAACACTGATTCCGCCCAGAACCGAGGCAGCTGTGTGTGGGCAATTCGTAGTGATTGAATTTAAGAGCCCAACTGCAAATAGTGGCTATGTTGCGCTGACGAAAGAAGGATTGTCTGCATCAGAACTTCTAGAAATGGTAAATCAGGTGGCACCAATCACGATGCAGGCTGCACGCACCTTCCAGAATCTCGATGTTGCCAATTCGCTCTCCCTCGTAGATGAACTCACTGGTCTCTATAATCAGCGTTTCATGGACGTATCACTGAGCCAAGAGGTCGCCCGAAGCCAACGCTACGGCGGACCAGTTTCTTTGTTGTTTCTCGATCTCGATAAATTCAAATCGGTGAACGATACGCTCGGACATGTGGTTGGGAGTCAAATGATCAAGGCAGCAGCTCGCACACTCCGAGAGCTCATCCGAGATTCCGATCAACTGCTCCGCTACGGAGGTGATGAGTTTTGTGTCATTCTCCCAAATACATCACTCGATGGTGCACATATTCTTGCCGAGCGCATTCGAACTGCATTTGCTGAAAGTAAATACGACCTGCGTGATGCAAGCGGGGTTGAGTCGGCCTTCGACCTAAACGTAACAACGAGTATCGGTGTTGCATGTTTCCCAGAATCGGCAGACTCGGTGCAGGATCTCATTAAAGAAGCTGATTCGGCTATGTACGCTTCGAAAAAGGCAGGCAAGAATTGCGTCAGTATCGCTGGCCGACATGGAAATTCAAAACTCCTCGCTGGCCCTGTTGTTGAATTGAATCAGCAGATCTGAAAGAGCTCTCGCCTGCTCCTGTGGAAAGCCTACAAATGCAACCCCGTGCCAGTGCATTTGCCCAACATTTTCAACCCAACGCACATCACAGGTCACATTCGCGAGCCCTTTGGAGACAAGAATTGTATTCCAGTCGGCGCGTGCTGTAGAAATCGCCACATCTAACTGCTCTTTGCGAGCAAACGCTTGAGAAAACTCAAGACAGAAACCGTTTTCAGAAAAATCTACAACTCGAGCGACCGGACCACTCGGCAAAGTTGCGTTCAATGCCACATGACACAACCAGGGCACACGGGTACTGGTGCGTTTATGACCCGTTCTAACAAGGCGTTGCGCACCCCTCAAAAGTTCGGAATCAGCCCCAAAAGGGTTGCACTCCCAAGCTTCAAACAAACCAGTCTGATGTTTTATTTGCAAAAAACGCCTACCCCAGGTAGCGCCCACTCCAAAATCGATGGCTCCTGTTGAGGAATCGAGCAGGAGTTTTGCAGCTGGACTCACGAGAACTTTGAAAACATCAGCGGAACCTTCAAGACGTTTGGCCAAATTAACGGTTTCACCAACAACGGTATAATCAGGAGATACCCCGTTGATACTTGCGTTACCCCAGTAAACCGAACCTGCATTAATACCAATGCGCAGGGGCAAGGCATGCCAGTTTTTATGAAGTTTCTCTTGCGGCGAAGTTTCCGATTGAAGAAGTTCTTGCGCCCACTCGCGCTGAATACCAATCGCACTCTGCAATGCAGATTCAATAAACCCACGGAGTTCTTCATCAGAAATTGATACAGAATCAAAATGAGTAAAATAACAAAGCAACCCGTTGCCAAGTGTTTTATTCACCTGACCACCATGCGATTCAACAATTGCAGAGATCCGAGTTAAACAGCTCCGCAACTCGGAAAATACAATCTCGGGGTTTTTCTTTCCCATGATGCGAGAGAAACCCTCAACATCGATAAACATAACCGCTGCACGTATTTCGCGCGCCGCATCATTTTCTGCAAATTCTCGACTGACCATATCGCAGCTCCCCGCAAGACACTCAATTGTACTCCCGGTTTCGCACCTTACAAAACTGAGCCGACAATGGTTTGTCCATTGTCGGCTCAGTGAGTTGTGCAGAATATTAACTGAAATTTTCAGCGCGCAGATCTCTTGCCTGCCTCTTTCAAAGCCTTCATAGAGTTCAACGCTGCTAGATGACGTCTCTCCATTGAATCAAGAAATGAACTGAGACTTTCAGGGGAAGCATGTTCCACCATCAAGCGAACAATATGCTCCTCCATTGCATTCAATTGTGCCCCCTGGTCGGCATAAAGTTTAGCCATTTTCTCTAAATCAGCAGGCAACATTGAAGCTGGGCTTGAAGGGGCGCCGACAGACGCCTTGCTCTCGTTCGGTTCGATTGACGCTTGCTGCACTGAAGAGGCAGCCACAGCCGCAGGATTTTCAGTCGCGAGCTTTTCAGCCACAGGATTTTCAGCCGCAGGATTTGCATTCTTGGCTGCATCCATGATGGTCGTTTGAGGTTGAGAGTTTGGAGACACCTCCTCCAAACTGAGCTTTTGTTCGACATCAGAGGAGCCCAAGATTGATGAGATGGCTGTTCGAAGTCCATTTATAAATTGCGAATCGGAATGTAAGTGACCCATTGCAATTGAAATCCAAAGACCGACCAGAACACTGCCAAGGGTCATGCGCAAAAAAAGTCGCACTGGGCTGCGCATTTCGCCGTGATGATGCGACGCTCGATCATCGAATTCACTCATCGGATAACCAACCGAATCAGATGACTCTGAACCTTTTTTTATCTTTGAGGAGGTGGCGAGCATTGAATCGGCGGCACGCGACATAGGGATCACGTTTTGGCGCCCTGAACTTCTTTTCTGATGAACTGCTCCGTGCCTATCTCGAGAGGATTTATTATCCCTGACTGACTTCACAGCATCAGATTCTTGAGCAAAGGACGTAGGAAATTCAGAATTCATAGCACAACCCTCCACCGGGACCGCTGCAATTCTCGTGCCAGAATTGGCACCCCGAAAAAGTATTTGAGTACCTGATTTTATTGATTTAATTCAAACCACCAGCCGAGCATTTTATCCGCTGACTGAACTATTCGTGGAATTACGTTGAACAGTGTAAAGAGAATGAGCAATAAACCTGCTTAGGAGAATATCCTTGAAAACCATTCTCAAAACCATCATCCAAGAGCGGCTCACACAAGAGTTCTCGCCCATTCAACTTCAAGTTGAAGATGAGAGCTGGCAGCATGGTGGAGGCCCCGATGCACAAAGTCATTTCAAGATTGTGATCGTCTCGCCTGCATTCTCTGGACTGAAGTTACTAGCAAGACATAGAAAAGTTCAAAGCGTTCTCGCAGAAGTCATTTCACAAATCCGAGCATTATCTTTGCACACCTTGACACCCGATGAATGGACAATTGCCAAAGAGCAAAATTCATCTTTTCGCTCTCCTGGTTGTCACAACAAAACTTGAAGCATGCTCATTTGAATCTGGAATCAAATGTGCCATCAGATTTTTCAGCTTCGAGGTCAGAATTTCCACCTATCAAGACGCCATTCACAAAAATCATTGGAAAAGTTGAAAAACCTGTCCAAGCTTTGAGAGTCTGGCGCTCATTCCAAAAGCTAAAATAACTTCCAAATTCTAAATACTCATACGCAACATTCCACTTCCGGAGATTTTTGCGCGCTTTTTTTACAAAGTAATTCCCTCGGTTACCGACAACAACAACGGCATTTTTTGCAATTGCATTTTCAACCTGTTCGACGATCACTGGGTGAAAATTCTTGATAGCGTTCTGGATGCGAGGAGAAACACGTTCTGAGGGAAGAATTCTTCTAAACGTCATTTTGCACAGCCTCTAAAACAAAAAAAAATCCTCTGCATGTGCAGAGGATTTTTTGAGAGATGGTGGGTCTGGGCTGAGTTGAACAGCCGACCTCGTGCTTATCAGGCACGCGCTCTAACCACCTGAGCTACAGACCCGGGTTCTTTCTCAAGAGAGAGATTGAAGTCACAGAGTGCGTGAAGATTTGACCTGGAAGGAATTCTCACGAAGAGAATCCTTTGTCGGTGAGTCCATGTAAGAACTCACCTTAGAGCAGTTGTTACCAACCACTCGTC
>CAIZJW010000152.1 GCA_903933385.1 uncultured Silvanigrella sp.
ACTGACATTCACACAAATGTTTTTGCTGTCGTTGCTCGCCAGCGCCAGAGCGTCACCGCCTCGTCCGCCAGGAGACCCATCTGCGAGCTTTTTAAATTGGTTGACCACTTTTGTATTGGATGTGAAATCGGTCACTGTATTGCCCCATGACCACAAACCAGCAACACCAAAATGGCCATTCCAATATTTGGCATTTCCGCAAACTCGGTGGCCATGACACAAGCGACCTTCCTTCCACTCAAAAACGTTGATGGTTGAGGCCGACGGTATTTGATAGGAACCTTCGTGACAGTTCAAAAACATCGTAATTTCACGTCCGGCTGTCTTGCCGCTGGAGTCCTGCATTCGAAGAATGAGGTCTTTGCATTCCGCAAATGCCTCTCCTGATGAGGCCAGACAGGCAATTAAGCCAAGACCAAACACAACTGAAGCGTTTTTCATCTGCATTTTATCTCCTTTATCTTGGTCGTGAAACTTCAACAACAAGAAAAAAAGTCTCAAAAATTGAGACGAGTTCTTGTTGCATTGGACGGGATACTGGATGATTGACAAAGCAACAGTCAATTTGTTCATTATGAGTCTTTGTGAATTGTCATGGTCAGGAGGTCTGCATTGTCGCCGCCCATTAAATCATTTGCCTGCACGAGTCCGGAACTCGCAGAATACGTTCATGAGTGTTTTAAGCCTGAAGACGAAACACTCAGAGAGATTCGTGTTCGCGCAGCCCACGAAAAATTACCTAACATTCACGTCGGACAAATGGACGGTTTGCATATTGAAGTTCTTATTCGTGCCATGGGCGCCAAAAAAGCAATTGAAATTGGTTCTCTCGCTGGATATTCGGGGGTGTGTATTGCGCGGGCACTGCCTCACGATGGGCAACTGCATGCATTTGAGCTCTATGAGAAAAATGCTCGCATCTGTGCCGAATCTTTTGCCCACGCTGGGGTCAGTGAGAAGGTAACAATCCATCAAGGACCGGCACTCGAAAATCTCAAGAAGGTTGAACATCTAGGCCCCTTCGATGTTGTTTTTCTAGATGCCGACAAATCCAATTATCCAAAATATTTAGAATGGGCTCAACGCAACTTGCGCCTGGGAGGAGCTATCTTAGCCGACAACACCTTTGCATGGGGCCTGATTTTGCAAACTACATTCGACACCGATTCGCAAAAAAACGATGCCGAAGGAGTTCTATCTTTCAACGCAAAGGTTGCGAAGAGTCCTCATTGGAGAGCGACCATGCTTCCCACCGGAGAAGGACTTACGATCGCAGTTAAAATCTCAGACTGAGCGAAAATCAACAGTGCCCTGAAACTGTTTAGGAAAGAATCATTCTTTCTCTCAAACGAAACCATGATAATCTCGATCAGAGGAGATCACTGATGAATATTCGCAAAATAGATCGCATTATTAAAGCGCAAGCAATTTCCGAGGGGGCTGGAGTCACAGTTCACAGAACCATTGGCACACAAGCTCTAAGAAATCTTGATCCATTTTTGATGCTCGATCATTTCGGCAGCGACAACCCAAACGAATATATCGCCGGATTTCCTGACCACCCTCACCGTGGATTTGTTACGTTCACATACATGCTCGATGGTCATATGCTTCACAAGGATAGCATGGGCAACAAAGGTGATTTACGGGCAGGCGGAGCTCAATGGATGAAAGCTGCCAGCGGGGTAATACACTCTGAGATGCCTCAGCAAAAGCATGGCTTGATGCGCGGTTTTCAGCTGTGGATCAACCTTCCCGCAAAAGAGAAAATGTCAACTCCAGAATACCAAGAATTTACCCCAGAGGCCGTCCCCGAGGTGATTCTCGAAGGAGTGAAGGTCAGAGTATTGATTGGCGTATTTAATGGCCAATCCGGAGTCATCAAAGATTCCAACACAGATGCTTTCTATCTCGATGTTAATTTAGAGAACGGCAGATCTTTTGAATTTTCAACTCCGCCTGACCACACGTGCTTTGTTTATTTATTTGAGGGTTCTGCAGAATCGGACTCACAATCACTTCCCAAACATAGCCTGAGCGTCTTTTCGCAAGGTGATTCCGTCGTTGTAAATTCAACGTCTGCCGAAACGCGCTTTATTGTTGTTGGAGGCAAGCCCATCAGAGAACCAATCGTTCAATACGGACCATTTGTGATGAACACGCGTGCCGAAATTGAACAAGCCTTCAGCGACTATCAGAGTGGTCGGCTTGTTCTGGTAAAAGCTGCCATGACTGGGCGTTAAAATGCATTAAACGGGGTGCCATACCTTTATTTGCGCAATTTCATCCGGGGAGGGGGCTCGTTTCTGCCAACCCAACTTTAGGTCTCGCTCAACCGCAACTGTCCACTCCGGCTGAATGCGATGAGAGCGAAGAAAATGCACTCGTGAAGAAGCATCCATTGCATCTTGCAACCAACTCATCCAATCAGAGTGACCAATTGGAATGATGCTTCGATCGTGTCCATGAGCAAATACCGTTGAATCAGGTTCATCAGTGAGAAGAGTGAATGTCGGAATAAATTCACCTGTCAGCGGGTTGAACCAGTCATTCCAAAGTCCGGCCGCAAAAATTAACTGACCAGATTTATTCGAAAAACGCACAACCTTTCCGGCGCTTTCACCAAAATAACAAGATTCAACAGCACCGGACAAAGGAACAAGACACGTTTGACCTGTTGCAAATGCTCTTCGAAAAGTTGGCACAGTTGTGATGTCTTCTGTGAGGGTTTGTTCTCTTGAATCGCGAAGAGGCTCCCATTTTCCGGAGTTCTGATTTTTAAAACGCTTGGGCCTTGTCAATCTTGCGTTGTAAGTTTCAAATTCAAACGGCCAACTCTTCGCCCAATCTGGGCACATGGAGAAATATTTCATCCGCAATGCAATCCGCTTTTGTGCATCGACAAAAAGAACCGGGGCAAGTTCCTTTTTCAGAAATCCATGCACGCGTATTTCAATCCCTCGAGTGTCGAGACCGTCAGGATCATCAAAGCGACCGAAGGTTCGAGACAACTCAGCCGGAGAAGTTTTGACAGTTATGATGCTACACATAATTTTATCCAAGCAAAAACAACTCCTTAACAGGAGTGCCAAGTCTCCATACTAACATAGGGAAATAAATTTCCGAAACCTTTCAGGGCATAACAGAGGTATTCAACAGGGAAGAGGTATGAAACTGTTGCCATTGGTTTTTATTGCTGCGCTTTTGAACATGGGATGCAAAAATCCGATGTCCAACAGTGTTGTGCAAATTACCAACGGAGTTGCTGCAGAGTCGCGAGTTCAAAACATGGGCATCGTTCGACTCCGCTCAACATATTCCCTTTCCTCAGGAAACTTTCGCTCAACCTGTACTGGAACACTCTTGCATGGCGGTGATCAAAGCTTTCGCGAATGTGTGGTGCTTTCAGCCGCACACTGCTTCAAGAATCTTCCACGCGGTGCAGAACACAGCATAGAATTCCTCGATCCCACCGGAAATGTGCAGAAAATATATCGAGCAAGTGCCATTTTCATCCATCCTGAATTCACTTCTCAAGATGCAAAAATATCAATGGAACAAAGCAGTGTTGACGCTGCTCTGGTGAAATTCAATTGCTCACTTCCCGCTTCAATTAAGTCGGCGAGAGTGATCGACTTTAATCAGGTTCCAATTGCAAGTGCTCTTGTTGTTGCCGGTTTTGGTCTGACAAAAAGTGAATATGCTATGGCTGCAGAAAATGAAGCAAAAGGGCTCGGCCGAATCGTCACTGAAGATGCACCGATGGCAACCAGACTGATGCAAACAACGATGCAGCTTCGCAGTGTTGACTTTCCGATGCTGAAATCATCCGGTCCGGGAAGTCAGATCCCTGGTGTTTTTTCATTGATAGGAATGAACGGCCAAAGTTCATGTGAAGGCGACTCGGGCGGACCAGCTTTTTTCGACTCTGGCCGCGAACTCCTCTTGGTTGCAAGCACGAGCGCCGGGCCAGCATTCTGCGAACGAGCCACGGCCAGATATACCCTAGCATCGCCTCTCATTCCTTGGATGGAAGAGGTTGTAGGAAAGGGTGTGGTTTCTTTCGTAAGCCAATTAAACAACGACAACGCACCAGCCAGAGTCTCCTCACCATCGACGACGACTCCGCCACAGCCAATTTCTGCTCCGGCGCGCCCCTTAGCAGTTCCAGAGGGCATACCGGTTCGTTTGCCAAGCGTTTCACTACCAACGACCAAACCGATTCAGCCAAAAACAACTAAGATGCCTTCTCCACCGCCCCCAATTCCCGCACCTACGATGCCTCCGGTGGCACGTGCAACCGTTCCTCCACTCCCTGTACCAGAAGAATTAGACGAGGTAGTCAAAGTTTGCACAGGCCGCAAATTCATTGCGATTTCGAAGACCCGGGTGTGGGGAACTGTGATAAAACTCATCGACAAAGATTCCACACAGATCTCTGATGACACCATGAAATGTGATTTTCCGAACGAGAGTGAGTTATGCTTAACGAGCAATCCTGTTGCCACCGGAACTGGCAACTCTCGAGCTGAGCTTTTGGAAGATGTAGAACTTGCCGGTTGTGGAAAATTTAAAGCTGGGAAATCCATCTACATTTTCATGCCGGATTTCGTTGCACGCTAAGGAGTTTCATGACTGAAGTGTCTATTCCTGCACCGCGAGTGGTTATCGCAGGTGCATCAGGTTTTGTGGGTATGGACCTGATCCGTCGTCTTTCACAGACACATCAAATCATTGCACTCACTCGCTCTCAGCAGGCCTCAACGCAACTTCCCGAACACAAAAACCCAGGCATTTACTGGATGCAATGCAATTTGTTTTCGTTGCGACAAACAGAAGCTGCACTCGTTCAATCTGATTTCGCATTCTTTCTTGTTCATAGCATGATGCCTGCGGCGCGTTTGACCCAGGGGCATTACGACGATCTCGATCTTATGATCGCTGACAACTTTTCACGCGCGGCAGCAGTCGCTGGAACGAAAAGAATTGTATATCTTGGAGGAATTCAACCTCAGTCTGGATTTATATCAGAACACCTTCGTAGCCGCCTCGAAGTCGAGGATGTATTAAGGAGCCGCGATGCAAACATGGTTGCCTTGCGAGCAGGATTGATTCTTGGACCGGGTGGCTCGTCTTCCCTGATCCTCGTTCGGCTCGTGAAGCGTTTGCCTGTTCTTATTTGTCCTCCATGGACTTCAAAGCTGAGCTCCCCTGTTGCATTGCGAGATGCCGTGAGCGCGCTCGTGGCATGCCTTGATCTCGATAAAGTCAAACCTGCAGCCTATGATATCGATGGGCCCGAGCTGATCAGTTACCTTGAGCTCATGATTCGTGCCGCAGACGAAATGAATGTTCGCCGAGTCTTTTTGAAATTTCCTCTTTTCAGCACAACTCTTTCACGCCTTTGGGTCAGTCTCATTACGGGCAACAGTCGAGAACTTGTAGCTCCCCTCATTCAAAGTCTTCTCAACGACATGCATCCAGGGAAAACAGCCCCAGTCTTTCCCTTGGGCTCCGTGCGTGTGCCACTGATGTCTGCACTTCATCAGGCAGAAATGCCAAGAATGCGAATTGAAATTGCGAACGGAACGGTTGCGCCGATTGCCAACTCCCCAAGTCATGACTCAGTTGTATCCATTCAGCGTCTGTCACTCCCAAAAAATTGGACCTCACTTGACGTGGCGAAGGAATACGCTCAGTGGTTGCCAAAAGTGCTCAGACCCTTTCTTCGCCTAGATGTGTCCTCTGATGGAACACTTTTGAACTTCAAATTTATTGGCCTGCGGCGTCCACTCCTCGAACTTCAATTTGTCGAATCTCGCAGTGATAGCCAACGCACCCTGCTGCTGGTTGTTGGTGGACTCCTCAGTTCCACAAAATCAAGCCCACTCTCACGCCTCGAATTTCGTGTGATTCCGCATCAGCAAGTTGTTCTTGCGGCGGTGCTCGACTTCACCCCTGCGCTGCCTTGGGCTCTCTATGCTTCTACACAGGCTCAAGCTCACAAGCTCATTATGAGCCTCTTTGGCAGAAGATTGCGAAAGATCTCACAAAGTCTCTGAAATTACGATTTTTCTTGCCGGCAGTGACATCTCTCGATAGCCCGTTGAAGGTGAAAGTGAGGTGTTCATGTTTTCCTTTCAATTATCGCTGCCACGGCTCAAGAATTTTCCTAAGAATACTGGCCTTTTTCAGGCGTTTATTGCGACGGCTGCTATAGCCTGCATCACAACTGCCTTTGCATCGACACCGCAGCCTCAAAACGCAGACTTAGCCATCATCTTTCCCGCGCAAAAAGACATCCGAATTGCCGCAGGCGACGTTTCTGCGCCTGGCCGGGATGCCTTTCTGCCAGCATCACTCGTCAAACTCGTTGAGAATTCTTTTAAAGAAACTTCCGTTGGCGATGCCTTATCGATGGAAAATGAATTCACAGATTGGACACTTGTCAGTGCCCGCGTCGTTCCATGCTCGCCTCTTGGGGTTGTTCCCGGATCAGAAGCAAATGTTCTTTGCTGGCCTGAGGTCCGATTGGTTTGGCAGCCCATTCTTAAAGATTTCAGACGTTATGCAGCCATCTTACCGTGGTTTGCCGACGATCGGGCGATTCATGCACTTTACGACGTTCATCCCTCCATTGCTCTCGCTGGTGAAACAGCAATTCGCGCACAGCAGGTTCTTGAAAAAGTAAAAGCAGCACTCGAACGAAACCCCACAGCAGCAATTTCTCTCATCACATCTGATGAACTCAATGAATTCAGAGCAGCACGAGACGCCGTGAGTGATGCTTTGATGAAAAAAGCATTGGCGTTGCGTTCAGAAAAAATTGCGGCCAAAGAGTACAGTAAAGTGGGCGAGCGCCCAGAATTCAACACGCAAGAAGAGTCGGTGAAATTTGTTTCGCGCATGAAGAACTTCATCGCTCAAACAACCTCTTTTGCGGCCTTGAAGGAAATGACAAGTTTTTCTTTGCCCGAAGGGCGAGAACCACCTCAGTCAGATGAGTGGGTCTTTTTGAAATACCTGAAGCAGAATGGAAAAATGACTCAGGTTGACATCACAGTGGCATCAGCAATCGATGGTCGAGAACTTATAAACATGGGCAAAGCTCCCAAAGCATCACAAATGCGGGATGATCCAGAACTTCACACCGCTCTTGAAAGCATGAATTCCCGGGATGCGGAGGAGCTTAAAAAGCATGTCTTACTTTCACCCCAAGAGTTGGCCGCGAAGAATGAAGTTATCAATGACCGCGCACTCAGCCACGTTGCGAATACGACTTGTGGTTCATGCCACAAATTCAATTCACTGCGATTCGATTTTCATAACTTGAGCTACCTGGAAGACCGCACGGTGAGCGTAAGCCCAAGAGTCAAATTCGATTTATTGCGCGACATGGAGTGGCTTGAGCAAAGAAAACAGAGATAACGTTGGTAAAATGCCGGAAGCTGCATATTTTACAGCGCATGGCTCCTCTTAAAATGTCGAACCCCCAACGGTGATTAGAACCTTGGGGGTTTTTCGATGCAATTCGTACTCACTGCGCTGGCAGCTATTTCAATTCTTCCTGCATGCAAAAAACCATTGGAACAAGCAGCCTCAGAGGAACAAACTCTAGGCTTTGAGGATTCGCTCACCTCAGGTTCACAAATTGGCCTTCAACCCATGGAAATAGCACTCACGCTCGATGATGGACCCGCACCTGAATCATTAGATCTCGCCAAGAAGCTTCGCGATCTTGAAGTTCCCGTTTCATATTTCATGATTGGCGTAAACATTCAAAGCTATCCGCAGGTGACTAAAGAAATTGCTGAATTGAAATTCAACTCTGGCCCGATGGTCGGCAAACCCGCAACCATCATCGCCAACCATTCTTGGAATCATAAACGCAAGAACAACGACATTGCATGCATCGCATGCGATGGCACCGACTATGCAAACATGGAAATTCAAAAAACCGACGACCTGATTTCCGGATATGTCAACCGCGCAAACAAACCATTTTTCTTCCGCGCGCCAGGTGGAAACTTTTTCCGTCGCGATCTGCCGGAAGAAGTAAAAAGTCTCGCAGAAGTGAACAAAAATCTGAACAAATACATTGGCCCATTTTTTTGGGACGTGAGTGGCGACGTTGAGCCAGTGTGTTTGAAAACCACAGCGCAAAAGTGCGGCGACTACTACATGTCTCAAATTCGAAGCAAGGGACGTGCGCACGGGCTAATAATACTTGCTCATGACATCCATGAAAAAACCAGGGTGATGCTTCTCGGTGATGAAAAATATCCTGGCATTATAGCACAAATGAAAACCGAAGGTTTCAAATTCGTTCACATGGACAAATATCCTTCAGCTCTTTCCAAATTCGGAAGTGTTCCCTCTAATGAGTTTGGAGAAGTGCAATTCAAGGCCAATCGAACAGCGGAAAAGACATACAAGTTTGAGGTGAAGGTTAAGAATGCTGCAAGGGTTGAGGTTTTTATCGATCGTCTTGCAAAGCCACTCTTTTCTGGTGCTGGCTCGAGCCTTGAAAGCAAACAGAACATTTCGACCGGCGGCCACCGTATTTTTCTTGTGAAAGGCTACGACTCTTCCAATCGTCAGGTGGCTCAGGGAAGCCGATTTATCGACATTCCTTACTGAAGAGGAATGCTTTCAACTCTCGCCCTACACCTCGCCATGATTGTGGCGAGGAACTAAAAAATCTGATAGCCACTTCTGCAAACATAAGTTGCAAGGAGTGAATCATGGCTCGTTTGTTTGTTCCTGCTGCGGTGGCAAGTGTAATTGTTGTTGCGGCTTGTGGAAGTTCGAATTCTGGCAAATCCAGCAAAGTGGAATGCACTCCCGCAACCAATCCGCAGTTTCTGAATCTGCAGGGCATTCGCATTCCAGGAGGAGCTCCTTCAACCCCAGGCAACACAAACAGCCCCGGGACGCCCACAGCTCCAAACACAGACGCTGACACGACTCCAGATGAATGCGAACCAACTCAACCCGGAAACCTTGGCAATACTCCAAACACACCCAATGTTCCCAATCAACCCGGAATCCCAAATACGGGCACGCCGCGCGGTCCCGCTCTGAACGTTGGTAACATCAACGGACGCTGGGAGCTCAATTCAGACTTTTGTGAAGATGGCACGCAGTCGCCTGGAATGCAGCGCATTTTTCAAATGATGCTGAGCGGCGACTTCAATCAGTCTCTGACAATTTCAGACACCTCGATCGATGAATTCTCGTGGAGTCGCTTTGAGATTGACGCAGACACCAACAACACAATGATGTGCACACTCACGAGAAAATCTTCACTCACTCGTGGTGCAAATGGTTTTAGAATCAGTCGCCCTACAGCACGCTTTAACGACGCTGGCGGGCTCACTCCGTGCAACCTTCAGCCCATAGCGGCTGAGACAATAGAAAATGTCCGCCTGACTGCGCAGGGTGGTTCACTCATCGTTGAACTTCCAAAATCACCAGAGTGCAACGGTCAATCCCGCGTTCAACTCTATTCTGGTCAAATACTGAACTAAGATTTGGATTTGGAGAAAGAGATGTTGGAAATTGGTACTCCCTATTCGGCTTCTGCCAAACGTGCGCTTATTCTTGGAAGCGGTGAGTTAGGCAAAGAACTCACTCTTGAACTGAGCCGACTCGGAGTTGAAGTCACAGCCTGCGATCGCTACGCAAATGCACCAGCGATGCAGGTTGCTCATCACTCAAGGGTTTTCGACATGCTGAACCCAGAACAATTGCGCCAGGCTGTTCTGGAAACAAATCCAAATCTCATTATTCCGGAAGTAGAAGCCATCTGTACTCCGGAACTTTTACGTCTTGAACAAGAGGGCTGGACGGTTGTCCCTACGGCACGCGCCACTCGTCTCACCATGGACCGAGAAGGCATACGAAGGTTAGCTGCAGAGGAACTTTCGTTACCAACAGCAAAATATATTTTCGCCGACAACTTCGAAGAGTTTACGATTGCATGCAGGAAACTTGAGTTTCCCTGTGTCGTAAAACCGATCATGAGCTCGAGCGGAAAAGGACAGAGCGTCGTGCGCACGGAAGCGGGAATACAAGACGCATGGAATTATGCACAGGAGGGCGGCCGCGCGGGAGCTGGACGAGTGATCGTTGAAGAGTTCGTTCCCTTTGAAAGTGAAATCACACTCCTCACAGTGCGAGCCATCAATGGAACTCATTTTTGCGCGCCCATTGGACACCGTCAAGTCAACGGAGATTACGTTGAAAGCTGGCAACCTCATTCGATGACCGAGAATCAAATTAAAGAGGCCCAAATCATTTCAGCTCGGATCACCGAATCCCTGGGCGGATTTGGACTCTTCGGAGTAGAGTTATTTCTTCTCAAAGATGGAAGAGTTCTCTTCAGTGAGGTGAGTCCACGTCCACACGACACAGGAATGGTGACTCTTACAACTCAAGCATGGAGTGAATTTGCTCTTCATGCTCGCGCAATTTTGCAAATACCAATTGCTCAAGTGACGCTGCTTTCAGCTGGCGCAAGTGTTGCACTGAAGTCACCACAGGTTTTTGCTCATCCAAAGTACCGTGGGATCGAGAACGCGCTTGCGCTGCCCAATGTCGACGTACGAATTTTTGGTAAGCCAAACGCAACTGAAGGACGACGCATGGGAGTGGTACTTGCATCAGCAGATACCCCAACAGAAGCTCTAAAAACCGCCTTAAATGCCGCAAACAAAATTAAAATTGTAGAGTGAGTTATGCTTCTTGCCCTTGCACTTGTGTTTGTGGCTATCCTTCTCTTCTCTATCTTTAAACCCATTCTAAACCCTGGGTTGCTCGCTCTCACGTTTGTTTTTTTTATTTCTCCCTTGATTGAAAATCCTAAATTAGGAAGCGTTGCCAGCCTCTTCCCCACATCATTGTTCCTCACACTGCTTGGGGTGACTTTTTTCTTTACCACGTTGAATTCAACAGGACTCATAACCACTCTTTTGCAACGCATCTTGATCCTGACCAAACCTGTTCCTCATCTTGTCCCAGCAATTCTCTTTGCCTTGGTTGCATTTCTCACAGCGCTGGGCCTCGGAAATATCGCAAGTGTTGCTCTCATCGCACCACTTGCAATTCCTCTCGCAACTGAATTTAGAATATCTCCTTTTCTCATGACAATTTTGATTGTGGGAGGCGCTAATGCCTCGTCATTTTCTCCCCTCACTGTTCCAGGAATTTTCACAAACGACTTTATTCAAAAAAGTGAAATACTTATAGAAAAAATGACACCTGCAACGATGCGTTGGTGGATTTTCTGGCTGGTATTTCTTTCAATTTCAGCCACTTCTTTTGCAAGCTTTCTGTTACTCGGCGGAGGGAATTGGCTAAAATTAAAGAAGCAATTTCGAAACAAAACATCCTCAGATAACCTCCAGACAATCAATGTGCCGCAGCCTCCCTTCACGAGAGAGCAGAGGCATGCCTCCTATCTCTGCCTTGTTTTGGCGGGTCTCTTTTTAGTCGGATGCATATCCAGCCTGCCAATTCTGGTAGGGACTATTTCTGAACCTCTACTGAACATCACGCAGCGCTTCGGCGATGTCGGTTTCATTGGCTGGCTCGGAAGTTCGCTCCTCTTGCTGACGCGCCTTGGATCACTCGACAAAGGCCTCAAAGAGGTCCCCTGGCAAACACTCTTGCTCATTTCTGGAATGAGTACATTTGTGGAGCTTTTAAGTAGGCTCGGTTTGCCGGAAGCCATCTCGGCAATTGTTCAGCAAAACATTCCAAACTCGCTTCTTCCAGCAGCATTTGCTGCAAGCTCAGGATTGCTCTCTGCCTTTTCAAGTTCTGTTGGAGTCGCTCTCCCTGTTTTTTTCCCGATCGTCGAAGCTGTTTCAAAATCGATAGAGTCTGGCCTAGCGCAAACACTTATTGTTGCCGTTGCCATTGGTTCTCATCTTGTTGATGCAAGTCCGCTCTCCACCTTGGGAGCACTCTGCCTTGCTCAAATCAAGGACGCGCAAGCCCAGGCAAAAACCTACCGCAACCTACTTTTATACAGTTTCTGCATGATACCGGTTGCTGCATTATTGGCATTCCTGCTGAAGCTAGTTTTCTAGCTTCAAAAACATAGATTCGGCTTAGCAGGGAAATGAATTGGAGGTGCCGAGGGGATTCGAACCCCTGTGAAAACGATTTGCAATCGTTTGCGTAGCCGCTCCGCCACAGCACCATGAGAAAGGTGAGGGGCTTATAGCCATCGAGACTTAAAATTGCAAGGGTGCTCAGCCCAGCCTCCCAATCCTTCCTGGCTTTTCACGAGATTCTGGCCGTTTCAGCGCTTCGTAGAAGCCACGAAGCAGGCTTGGAACTCATCCCAGAGCTCATCGAGAACAAGGAAAATTTCCGGGTGCTTGCCCCTATATTTTTCTCTGGTTCGATCCATCGAAGTGTTGGGAACATCAAAATGCGTATTCCCACCCCTGCGCTCGCGGTCAAAATACAGTTGGGCTGAAAATCGGTCACAAATTTCAACAATTGTTCCGAGAAATGAGTCACTGGAGAGTGTGATTCCGAGACGCGAACAAACATCATCAATGACTTTTTCTTCCAAATCAGCGTGCATCTTGCCCAAATCTTTTTCTCGAACCTTAACTGGGTAAACAACATCACTGGCATAGGACTCTGCCAAATCATGCATTGTTGCTAGACGATAGAGTTCGATCCGTTCCTGCGGACGCAACCCTAATGCAGAGGCGAGTATGCGTGCCATAAACACAACCTGATACGTATGTTCTCCAACACTTTCCGCGAACAAATAACTCCAGCCCTTATAACGATAGTGCTCCTTTAGTTTTTCCATCATACCGACAAAAGTGGCAGAATATTCGCCAATTCCGCCCTCAAGGCGCGCTCGCGTGGCATCATCACAAAGCCCATCGAGAAAATTGATAGCCTTGCACCAGTCAATCTGAGTAGAAACAGAATTCATTTGCCCTGACAAATCATCAGAGTGAGCACCATCGGCTTTTTGCGCCGGATGTTGGGAAGATAAACTTTCGCCCGCTAAAACCCTGCGCCGCATGGTGTGGTAGTGAGTGCGGTATCGCTCGGCAAGAAAATAGGAATTTCCGAGCAAGCACTCTTTTTCGATAAAAAGCATGGCGGCAAAAGCATCTACCAACTGGTGCAGACCGTGCAAATCGGGTGACCGAGAAGTTTTCATTCGAAAACTTTCTTCAGTTTCCTTGTACAGGCGGCCACGAACTTCTTTATAAAGCGCCGATGCTTCGGGATGACGTTGGCGCAAATAGAAACTTGGATCACCTAACAGAGCTTTAGGAAGTTCAGCAAAAATTGCCAACTCAATAAGCTCACACTCTGCTTCTTTGGAGAGTCCAAGTTGCGGTGCAAGAGCAATTGAGAGCAAAACCTGAGTAAATCCATGTTCGGCTGCAGACTGTTTCTTCAGACAAATGGCATCCGAAAAAAGCGGTAGGGAACAAATGATCCGAAGTTTGCCGAGACGGCTTGGCAGCATTGCATCCACGTGTCTGACCCCTCAAAAAATCAAAAATGATAGCCTTTAGTATATTCGATATAACGGTCACAGGTTTCCAGAACACCAGCCAATTCTTCGGGCTTCACCTGCCGCACCACCTTAGCTGGCGCGCCCAAAACCAAGCTTCCCGGGGGAATCTGCATGCCCTGAGTCACAACGGCACCTGCCCCAACAATAGACCCTCGCCCAATAACAGCACCATCCATAACAATTGCTTGCATGCCAATGAGACACTCATCTTCAATAATACAGCCATGAATCATCGCGAGGTGCGCAATACTCACTCGGCTACCTATCGTGGTCGAGTGTTTCTGAAATGTGCAATGAATAATTGCTCCGTCCTGGATGTTGGTTTGCTCGCCAACAACAATTTTATGGACATCACCCCGAACGACCGTATTGAACCAAACGCTGCAACCCTTGCCCATTTCAACATCGCCGATCACTCGGGCTCCATCGGCCAAAAAAACACTTTCATGCAGTTTCGGAAGACTTCCCCGGTATGCACAGATTGAGGACAAGGAACTCCTGTGAGGTGGTTTTGAGGCTGCTTCGTGCATCAAATTTTTGTCTCCAAAAGCAAGCAAATGAACCGATAGAAAAGGCATGAATTTTGTAAAGAACCAACAAACTATAACATCCATTCCCGTGTTCGAAAACGCACGGCCGGGATTTTCTTTGCAAAAGTATCTCAGTTGCGCAAGTGTTCTACTCTTGATGCCAACTCAAATTGTTGTTGCCGACCCGCTGCGAAAAAGCTCTCCTCTCTATGAGAATCCTTTCGATTTGAGTGCCGGTGGCGCAAGCCTGACAAGAGCAACTCAAGAAGGCATGTTCTTTTCTAATCCAAGTTTACCTGCTTTGGGTAAGGGATTGCTTCGCTGGATTTATGGTCGAACAGCAGTTCATTTTGGCGCAGATGCAGTTGATCTTGCGCGTTCCAGCTACCAAAAAAAGAAAGCAGGAACTCTCAAAGTCGATTCGTCAATGATAGAAAGTCTACTTAAAACTCCTATTCATGTTGGGAACGACTTATCGCTTGGCTTCATTACCGCCTACGGAGGAATAGGACTTTTTCAAACTATTCGCACTGATATTGAGGGGCGACAGTATGGAAGCGCAGGACTTCCCGAAGTCAGAACGCGCGCGGAAGGGGCCGCCGGAGTTGCCGCTTCAGCCTCCATCCCAGTGGGCGACGCCTTCGCACTCGGCCTGAGTTTAAAGCCATCATATTCGGCTGAAACATTTGAATCAATTGCTCTGTCGGACTTCTCAGGAAGCGGCAGTAAACAAATGCTTTCTGATATCAAAAGCAACACACATTATGGATTCGGCGTGTCCACAGGTCTTGGAGCGACGGCTCAATTCCGTTCACAAAACTTTGATCTACGGTTCGCAACCACAATGGATGACGTTGGCCAAACCAAGTTCAGCAATGTCGGAGTATCCCCCTGGAAACAAACCATCAACATTGGAATCGGCTTAATTCCGCACACGAGTCAGAACGCAGTGCACTGCGCATTCGATTTGCGAGACATCAAGATTGCCTACGGTGAACATTGGACTCGCCGCTCCCGGGCAGGCTGTAAAATGTTGCTCAATTCGCGGATCGGGCTGGGAGCCGGATATTATCAGGGCTGGCCAAGCTTCGGGGTCGTTCTCAATCTAACCGTCATGCGTCTTGAAGCAGGGAGTTATACACGAGAATTTGGTGCAGAAGCAGGTACGAGAGGCAGGCGGATTTATTTTATAGCCACGGGGTTTGAAATGCCATGAAGAATAAACACGCACTCGTCCCTGGCCGTGACAATCAAAAGCCTCATTTGCTCAGATTCAAGAAACTCATTGCGCTCTTGTTCGTGCTCTCGGGCAGCATTCCGGTGAGCTCATGTGGACAGAACGTTGTGGAGAGCTATGCACCAAAGAACGAACAAGAAAAAGCCGAGCTTGACATGGAAGCAGGCCGCTTCACCCAGGCCGCAGAGCGCCTGACCTCTGTTCTGACTGCTGAACCCGAAAACTACGCTGCAAGAAGCCTTTTGGGAGCAGCTTACGCTGCCCAAGCAGGGGTCACTACGCTTGGGCTTATAAAAAGTGCGAGCACAACAAGCACGGTGGGAGGATCTGCAATTCAAAAATTCAATGAAATTCTCCCAAGCGCAACCCTAGGCAGCCTGGAACTCATGGGACAGGCTTGTGATTCGATGGCCCTCATTCCAATTGATTCCCGCAGCAGTGAAATGAAACTTCAATACAGTTTGTTTTTTTCGGCTTATGCCTTCCTACAAATCAAATATTTCACAACAAATGCGGAAGCTTTAGCCAATCTCAACATTGAAGACGCAGCAAAATTGATTTTGACTTTGGCTAAAGCAGGCGAAGCCGAGGGAAGCTCCCCCCTCACCACAGCTGCTGCAAGTTTCAGCGCAACCCTCGGTGCTGCTCCAGGCGGAAGCGTCGAAAAGGTCAAAGCCGCACTTGCTGCCTCCGCACCTTGAACCCAGGCCACCTACGCGCTATAGCTTTTGCAGTTGTTTAAAAAAAGTGCGGAAGGAACCCATGAGACTCTCCACCGAACAGCTTGAACGCCTATCCGAACGCGTTTTTAAAGTCCTCAAGGCCTCGGGCCATGTGGGATTCGACTACACGACTGACGAAACCGTGGAAGACCGCGTGCTCGACGCCGTCATGGACGTCCTCGAAGAAGACGCCAAAACTGAAGACCGCTTGTCGCGAGAAGCCGAAAGACTCGTGCAGCAGCAAAGCCACATCGCAAAAGCGTCGGGAAAATCTCTCGACGACCTCGTCGACGAAGTGAAATGTCGATTGGCCAAGGCTAAGCGCGTTACTCTCGGTGATGGTCCTGATCGCGCCGACACTCTCGCAGAGAAAGTCTTCAAAGCGATTTGGAACGTTGATGGCATCGACTTCTTCTCGGATGACACCAAAGTTCAAAATTGCATCGCACGCGCTATTCATCGTTTCCGTCACGATGACGAGCGGATGATTGATGCCGTTGAGCGCCTGGCCGATCGTAAAACCAACGACGAGCGTTACACTGCTCCGTGGTGCCTTGCATTTGACCGCTACCTCAGCGAAGTCAAACAAAAAATAGCAGCTGTCCAAACCACAGCTGTGGAAGCCAAAACGCTCGGTACAATCTGAGTTGAAGTGAAAGGTCTGAAACATGGAGGCTGCAGCCGCTCCAGTCATGCAGGAGTTTGTGCACCTCCACGTCCACTCCGAGTATTCGCTTCTTGATGGCAGCATCAAAGTTAAAAGACTCGTAAAAGAACTTGTCGCGCGCCAGGCGAAAGCGGCTGCTCTGACCGATCATGATGGTCTCCACGGAGCTGTCGAATTCTATCTCGAGTGCCAGAAAGAAAAAATCAACGGAATTATTGGTTACGAAGCCAACGTGACTCCGCTGTATTTGCAAGAGAGTAAACTCCCTTTTCACCTAGTGCTCTTAGCCGAAAACAATCAAGGTTATGCCAACATTATCAAACTTTGTTCGTTGGCAAATACATCTGGCAGAAACCGGATGGGGCCCGAATCAATTGTTGTGGATTGGGAAGAACTCAAAACTTACAGCTCTGGAATAATCTGCCTCACAAGCTGCCTCAAAGGGGAACTACAGCAACTTCTTTTGAAGGATGAATCTGCGAAAGCGGAGTCTTTCGTCGAATATTTAAAAGAAGTTTTTGGCCCGCATAATGTTTTCGTTGAACTCATTGACAACAATATCCCCGAACAAAAGAAACTGATCCCCAGGCAAGTGGCTCTTGCTGAAAAAAGCTCCTTGGGAATCGTTGCGACTGCTGATGTTCATTATCTAAAATCTACAGACAGAGACACGCATCTTTCACTCCTTGCAATCAAACACAAACTCCAAAAAACCGACATGCAGGGCTTCGATCCTGCGATGACTTTTCACCTCTCGTCGGCTGAGGAAATGATCGCAAAATTTAAAGACTATCCCGAAGCCATCAGCAACACCGTTGCTATTTCAAATCGTTGCAAAATCGCCATCGACACAAAAAGCATCTTCATGCCAGACTTTCGGCAACGTCCTGAAGAGACGGCCGACGATTGTCTCGCCCGACTCTCTCGAGAAATGCTTGAAGAACGCAAACCAGCAATCAGGCAGTGGGTGGGTGATTCTTTCTCAGAAGACGTTTGGAACAACTACAAAGAGCGGCTCGAATACGAACTTGCAGTCATCAACAAGATGAAATTCGCAGGCTACTTTCTGATAGTCCAAGATTTCATCAACTGGGCCAAAGAAAGAGGTATACCGGTTGGCCCAGGGCGCGGTTCTGCCGCGGGCAGCTTGGTGACATATGCTCTTCGCATCACAAACATCGATCCAATTCGTTTTAACTTGCTCTTCGAACGCTTTCTGAATCCTGAACGCATTAGCATGCCGGATATCGATACCGACTTCTGCATGGACCGGCGGGGTGAAGTTCTCGATTACGTCTACAAACGATACGGTGCTCGCAACGTATCTCAAATTGTTACATTCGGCCGGATGATGGCAAAAAATGCACTGAAGAATCTCGCCCGAATTCTGGGTTGGAGTTTCAACGATAGTAATGAGTTCGCAAAACTTATCCCGGAGCAAGCCGGCATTACGCTTGAACAGGCTTTCAAGGAAGAAGAGCGATTGCGTGATCGTCTCGAAAACGACGAGCGTGCGCGAATCCTATGGAATGGTGCACTCGCCATTGAAGGAACACTGAACTCGCTTGGCATCCATGCCGCGGGAGTTATAATTTCCGACCGCGCGCTCGATGAAAGTTGCCCTCAGCTCGAATCAGAAGGGCAAATGATCACCCAATTTGAGCACAAGTTTGCTGAAAAAATTGGTCTCATAAAGTTCGACTTTCTTGGACTAAAAACACTAACAGTCATTGAGAAAGCCGTTCAAGAAATTCGCAAGAAGCATGATCCCGAATTTAATATCGAGAATATCGACCTCGAAGATCCAAAAGTCTACGAGATGATTTCCACAGCGCATCTCACTGGAATTTTTCAGCTTGAGTCAAATGGAATGAGAAAACTCATTTCAGAACTCAAACCCACCTGTTTTTCGGATGTGGTAGCCGTCGAAGCACTCTTTCGTCCCGGCCCTCTGGGGTCGGGAATGGTTGCAGATTTCGTCAATCGTAAGCATGGCAAAACTGCAGTTGAATTCCCATTTCCAGAACTTGAACCTATTTTGGCCGACACGTACGGAGTCATTGTTTATCAGGAGCAAGTTCAGAAAATTGCCTCAGTTTTGGCAGACTACTCACTCGGTGAAGCCGACCTTCTCCGTCGGGCAATGGGAAAAAAAGACAAAGCTGAGATGGAAAGGCAAAAGGCGCGCTTTGTCGAAGGCGCTGAAAAGAACGGACACAATCCAGTCAGGGTGTCTGAATTTTTTGACCTCATTGCGAAATTTGCTGAATATGGTTTCAACAAAAGCCACTCTGCTGCTTACGCCTACGTCACCTTCCAAACTGCATTCCTCAAAACATATTTCCCAACTGAATTTATGGCAGCGATCATGTCGTGTGACCTCGATAATACCGACAAGATCGTCGGTTACGTTCGTGATTGCAAACGCCTAAATATCAATCTTCTACCACCAAGCGTGAATTCTGCAGAATTCGAATTCACAATTCCCGCCCCAATGACAATTCAATTCGGATTAGGGGCCATCAAAGGACTCGGAAAAGGAATCATTGATCTCATTACCGCCGAGCGTGAACGAAATGGAACTTTTGAAACCGTCCCTGAATTTATTGCTCGTCTCGATCCACGCAAAATCAATAAAAAAGTTATTGAAAGCCTGATCAAGGCAGGAGCCTTTGATGAAATAGCAACCAACAGGGCCGAACTGCTCGTCAATAGCGACAGCTGGCTGCGCTCAATTTCAAAGGAATCCGAGAGGCAAGATAGCGTTGGAGAGGGGATCTTTGATCTTTTCGCCGAAGCTCCAAGAACTGATTCTACAAGCAACGAAAACAGCAATCCCAACTCACAACTGACCACAGAAAAAACTCGAACCTCCCGACAATCAAACCTTTTCAGACCTCGAAAATTTAACCCTCTGGCCCTTCCAACACGAACGATTCCAGAAAAAAACATTGTCCATAATCTATTGGCTGGGGTTCAACTCAAAAAATCGTCGCCGTGGTCGCTGCTTGACCAATTGAATCACGAGAAAGCAGCTCTGGGCTTCTACATGTGCGGTCATCCTGCCGATTTACTTGCGGATGATCTCAGCGAAATAGCGCAAGCGCCCATCAGTGATGCACTGCTTTTTCTTGATTCCGACGAAACTCCGGACCACAAACGTCGCACACTCAAAATTGCGGGAATTGTCACACTGGCACTCGAGAAAATCACCAAAGAAGGAAAAAAGTTTGGTGTTTATCGCATTGAGGATGGCACTGGTGATATTGAAATCTCGGTGTTTGCAAATCAGTACGCAGCACTCGTGAATAAACCCAAAGTGGGCGAAGCCACTTGGATGGAGTTGAAGGTTCGACGCGGAATTGAAGAAGGAAGTGTCAAAGGAATCTGTCAGACTCTCGGCTCGGTGTCAGACAAGCGCGCCGAATTAGCAAAACAAATTCTTCTTGTCGCTGAGGAAACGTTCATTCAGCGAAGCGAGAACATCGATGAGCTTACAGCTTTACTCAGTAAACATCGTGGTCAAACACCGCTCGCACTAGATATTGCCTGGGTGACGGAACAGGTGCAGTTGCGTGCAAAGCTTAAGAAATATCCCGTTCATCCGACCGATGAACTGATTTTCACACTGGAAAACAAATGGCCCGGTGAGCTCCAGGTTCGCCGGATCTACCGAGCCAATTCTACCCCTCCCCATTGAGAGAGAGATCATTCACTCTGCGTGCTTCTCAGAAGTCTTAGACGGACGTTTCTTTGCAACAGGTGCGTCATGGGTTTGCAGTTCTGCAGCTGAAGCAGACAACCGCTCCTTGGCATCTGTAATCAGGCGCAACGCGATGGTGCTACGAATTGCCTTAAGATCGCTTAAATTCTTGGGGGCAGTCGCCTGAAAAAGCTCATTTACATAACGAAGATGGGAAACAACATTGCGAGGTGTTGTGTTCATTTCAACGATCATTTTCACGACTTCGTTGCGAACTTCATCCTCAACTGGTTCTTGCAACCCAGAAAATAACTTCGTCACGAGACCAGCAACGACTTTCTCAACTTCAGCGGTCGTGCGTTGCCCAATTTCTTCGAGCGGCAGCTTGCCAAGCAGGGCCTTGCCCTCTTCTTCCGTGAGAGACAGTGCGCGGTCAATTGCTTTCTTTGCAAAATCAACAACTTGAGCTGGATTGAACATAGTAAAAACCCTCCTCTGTATCAATACACGAGAACACGCTACCGTAAACTCACGCGAGCTTCAAAACTATCGAACGTGGCCGGACTGACTCTACCTCGGCAAAAAAAGACGGGAGAGCCGGCAGACTCTCCCGTAACCTTTTTTAGCTTCGGAACAAACAACAAATTATTGCAGTTTTGCGAAAAAGCGATCCGTCCGGAACGACGGGAATCGGCCTTCGCCTGAATGGATTGAGTAGAACACACGAACTGCTTTTCCATATATCCTGTCTACATCTACATATCCCCAGTAACGACCATCGTTGGAACAATCACGGTTGTCACCCACAACCAACAATCGACCCTGGGGTACGGACCACGTTCTTGTTTCGAGGTTCGTGTTGCCACCCCTAGTGCTGCGCAAAATGTGGTGCTCTGCATCTTTGTCGGTGAATTTCTCAAGATAAAGGTTCTTGCCTTCACCATTGTTGCAAGCGGTTTGATCGCCCATGTCTGCAAGAATTGAGCGATCTTCTTGAAGAACTTCGTCGACTCGAGAGTTGTTGATTTGCAGAACACCATTGTCAAACGAAATTGTATCACCACCCAATCCAACAACTCGTTTTACAAAGGTGATGTGATCCATTGGGCTATCAAAAAGAACAATGTCTCCTCGCTTTGGGGCATCCCAGGAAATAATTTGATGTCCCATGAACGGAAGCATCAAGCCGTAGGAAAGCTTGTTCACGAGAACATGATCGCGAATTTTGATTGTGGGAAGCATTGATCCTGTCGGGATAACGTACCAATTCACAATGGACGATCGCAAAATCACCATAAACGCAATTATGACGACAACGTCGCGAATCCAGACAAACTGTTTCATTCAGGGAAACACCTTTCGTTCATACCCAGCGCAGAGATTTTATTTTTAGCCCATTCCAGAAATCACGTGCCGTCATGACACGTTTTCCCGGCGCCTGTAACTCATGGATCTCTAGCACACTTCCATCCCCGCATACCAACTCCAACCGGTCAGCAACCTGAAGAATTTCGTTATTATATGCCTTTATTTGTGGCGAAACCTTGGTCGTGAGAACTTTTACCTCGAATGAATCTTCGCCATTCACAACAACGAGACGAGTGCCAGGCCAGCCGGCAAAGGCTCTGACTTTATTGTGCATCACACGCGCTGGCTCTCGCATAGGACTTAAGAGCCCTTCCTCGACACTCATTTTTCGGGCTTTTGTTGCTCTCTCATGGTCTTGTGTCATCAATTGACAGGCACCGCTAAAATAATTCGGCAAAATATGAACAAGCTCATGAGCACCAAGCGCGAAGAGCCTACTTAAGAGCTCCTGCGCCTTCACCGCCTCATCAATTTTGTAATGGATTTGCGCAACAATCGGGCCAGCATCCATGGCTCGCACTGTTTGGGCGATCGTGACCCCTGTTTCAGTGACACCATCTTGCAGAGCCCGCTGGACAGGAGCGGCACCGCGGTACAATGGGAGTAAGCTTGGATGAATATTCAAAGTTCCAAATTTGGGAATTGCCAGAAATTCTTCCGACAGAACCTGACCGTAAGCCGCAGTAACACACAGCTCGGGATCCAGCGCAGCAAGTTGCTCGATGAAGCGAGCATCTTTTGCGCTTTCGGGTGTTAAAACTTGAATACCTGCCTGCAGGGCACGCGCATGCACAGGAGATGGAACGGTAGAATTTCCGCGCACAGCTCGCGTTGGAGGTTGACTCACGACAGCGACAACTGAAAACAAATCATTTTCCTCGAGAAGTTGTTCCAGCACGGGCACTACTATTGCAGGCGTTCCCAAAAAAACAACCCGTCTTTTTTTCGTCGTGGAATCTTGAATCATTTCAAATCAAACCTCACTGAGGATTGGCGCATTTTGCCTTCAATTGAGATATCTCAATATTCAATTCATCATTTATCATCTTTAATAGAAAATCTCTGTTCCAGATTTCTGGATGTGGAATTCGCAGGCTGCTGCAGTCACTTCCAAAAGTCATTGCACGGGATATCTCAAACTGTTTTTGACCCTGCGCACACGATGCCCAAAAAAGAAGATCCAAATCAACGGCCCTTGGAAGCCAACGCTCTTGCCGATTATGACCGAAGAAATCTTCGATAACACAGATCTCACGATACACTTCTTCTGGGGGCAAGTCGGTGTAAAACTCGAATACAAAATTGAGATAGTCTTGGTGCTCGGTTGTATTATAGAGCTCTGAACGCATTGGCGCGGTCAGATGCCAAAGTGACTGCCGTCCGATTGAGCCAAATTTCTCGAGACAGCTCAGTGAGTCGCGCGCGAATTGCTCTCTATTCTCGACGTTTCCGCCGAATGCAACAAGAAATACGAATTTTTCCAACTCGATTGAATCCCCAAAAAAAGGCCGCATGCATCTGCATAGCGGCCTTCGTATAACAGGTTCAATGAGACAAATTCAACTGGAGCATTTTCGTTTAGAGTGAGTCGCGATTCAATCCACTAATGTATCGCGATAGCTCACCACAATCTCAGCCCCCATCGCTGGCGGAGTTTTGAAAATCACCGCATGAAGAGTTTTATCGTAGGAATATTGAGAAGAGCTGAGAAGATCTCCATCAACTTTTACCTCAAGAGTTCCTGCAAATGGAATCTTCCCTGCCGGCAAACTCACACGTGTTGCCAATTCAACAGTGTTTTGTCCGATGTTACCGAGAACACTCGACCAATCGTCTGAGCAAATATTCTCAACAGAACCGCCGGTGAGCTGTGCTGCTTTAATGTAGTTTGTCCCAGATTCTTCAGGACCACCGCTACTCAAACTGCAGTTGATGTTGCCATCATTCCCTCGCAATCCAGTGATTGCACTCACGCGAAAGTTACCCTCACCTTTCACGGCAGAGGTGCTTGCCCATGCTTTGAATGCGTCAGCCGTGTACTTATGTGTGGTGATTGGAAGTCCTTTCGCGGTTTTCATCAACGCATAGGGAGAAATTCCGAACGCATCTAGAAATGGAGAGCGACCTCCGTCTTGGCAGAGAGTCAAATCCTTTTTTCCATCAGCGGTTGTGCTTGTGCGACCGTAGCCGTCCTCGCACCACATTTGAACACTGTCATCTTCCTCATCGGAGAGGACCACTACGCTCAGCGATGCATTGGGACGAATGAATCCTTTGTTTTCTCCGTTGGGATTCAATGCTTTTTCCACTGCGAGCTTCGCTGCCCAAAGACCATGTTCAAATGCAGAACCCTTTGTTCCAAGCAATGCCGTGCGCTGAAACGCTTGAACGAAGTCGCCAGTATCTCGCAAAATCGACTGCTTGGTTGAAGGGTCGGCTTGCAAATTACCGCGTAAAGGGCCAACGATCTTGCCACCAATCTTGCTCCCAGAGGGAATATAGGTTGCATTTGGGCAGAGTGCATCTGGAACAGCGATACCAGTGGTATCGTCGACCTTGCAAACATCCAGGCTCGTCACACCGACCTGAAAATCAATTCGGGTGTTTTTAAGTTTCTGAGCAAAAGATTCAAAGTTGCTCTTGAGCTTATTTTGCGCCCAAGCCATTGAACCACTGCTGTCAACAACCCAAAGAATATCGACCTGCGCGCGCGGTTGGGCCAGCTGTACTTGAACGACGTCACCAGCACGCGGCTGTGGCTGAGCAGGAACCTGAGGTGGAACCTGTGCCTGCGGTGGAACCGGAACCTGAGGAGGAACCTGCGCCTGCGGTGGAACCGGAACCTGAGGAGGAACCTGCGCCTGCGGTGGAAC
>CAIZJW010000153.1 GCA_903933385.1 uncultured Silvanigrella sp.
AAAGTTGCTCTCGAACAATTGGGAGCCAACAGAACACGAGTCAAAGATGAAGAACGTGATGAAAGCTTGAATCGCGACGACATTTCCATCTTTCCACTCGCGACTCCACTTTTGGCAGGTCCTGGAGCTATTTCAACCGTCGTCTTGCAGTCTTCTAAAGCCAAATCAACTCCAAGCCTCATTATGCTTCTCGTCGCGATCGTTGCTGCTGTTGCCCTTTGTAACCTTGTGCTGAAGCTAGGACCACTCCTCTACAAAATCATTGGCAAAACAGGACTCAATCTTCTCACCCGACTGATGGCCCTTATTTTGGCAGCAGTCGCCGTTCAGTTTATTTTGAATGGGCTTTCGACCGTGGTGAATGAAATTAGCAAAAATCTGGGTTAAGAAACCTCCAACCCACAGCGGAGGTCAGTGTGACGTCAAACTTCAAAGCAGCTCTTGAAACTCAGTTGCTCGACTCCTTTAACGACGCATTTTCAGCGCTCAACAAGAGCGCTCCTTCGCTGCATTTTTATTGGCGAGATATTTCCTCTGCAGTAATATATCCCCTCGAAGCAGGCGGAAAAAGAGTGCGCCCGACTCTTGTGGGACTCATGGCCGAAGCCTGCGGAGCACCCCCAGAACACAGCGCGGTACTCAGAGCTGCATGCGCGTTGGAAATGATCCACACATACTCACTCGTGCACGACGATCTCCCTTGCATGGACAACGATGATTTTCGCCGCGGCCAACCAACAACACACCGAGTCTTTGGAGAGGCAAACGCACTTCTCGTGGGAGACGCTCTCCTCACACAAGCATTCAGCGTGCTTGCAGAGCTCCCAGAACATGGTGTTTCACCCGAAATTGCACTGCGCTGTGTTGCAATTCTTTCGCGCTGCAGTGGTGCACAAGGAATGATTGCAGGCCAGTGGCTCGATCTTGCGTTTGAAAAATCTCCACAAAAGGGCGATTGGACAAGCCTTGCAAGTATTCACACTCTCAAAACAGGAGCTTTGCTGTCGGCAGCGTTTTCAATCGGTACTTTGATTGGCTGTGCTCTTTCGGAAGATCAGAATGTCAGAACCATGAGTCGAGATGATCTCAGTTCTATTACTCACCTGAGCGAAAGAATTGGCTTGAAAGCCGGACTCGCATTTCAGATCATCGACGATGTTCTTGACGTAACGCAAAGCTCAAGCAACCTCGGAAAAACAGCGGGTAAAGATACCGCTCAAAACAAACTGACCGCTGTCAGTTTGTTCGGGCTTGAAGGTGCTTCGAGCCGCGCGCAAGAGCTCACACAAGCCTGCATCGATGATCTTGGCCAACTGCAAAGTAAAATATTCACTCTTTCAAATGAAAAAATTGAAGAAAAGAAATTTCTTGCCGTCCTTCATTTTGTCAAAGAATTGCTGCTCCGCACATCGTAAAGCTCACCATGCCACTGCTTAATTTCTTGCTGTGATGAGGCAATGAGCCAATCACAGATCTGCTTTGCTGGCACTTCCGGTGGCAAGAGTCCGCCCGATTGCTCGAGAGCTTTAAATTTAGGAAGCGCAGGGAATTCAGAGGGATTTGCTGAGAGCACTTTCTGCATCATGTCGGTCATGACCGTGCCTGGCGCAACAGAAAGAATTGTTGTTTGTTCTGAAGAAATTCTCGCTGCAAGGCATTTGAACTCCATCAACATAGCCGCTTTGCTCGAACAATACGCATCCCAGCCGGCATATGGTTTTACTGCAGCACCGCTCGAAAGATGCATAATAAATGGACTTCGCTCTCCGAGCTCACATTCCCAATTTTTTAGCTGTGCTTGCACTGCATGCATTATCTCTACTGCTGCAGTGTGATTGACACGGAGAGTGGAAAAATACTCGGCCCACCAAGATCGCCACTCTTCTGATTTCTCGGGTTCTGGTGTTTGAGTCATGGGACCCAGCAATCCAGCTGCATGAATGAACCCAACAACCCTATTCTTTAAAACGAAATCTCTCAGATCTGTGCTTGGGTTTGCCTCCCAAGGCAAGCCAAGATCCCAG
>CAIZJW010000154.1 GCA_903933385.1 uncultured Silvanigrella sp.
ATTGAACTTGAAGGCCTTTGGATTCAGTTTCGAAAACAATGCCGCCGAATTCGTGTTGTCAAATGTTGTTGGTGAAACCCGGCTTCAGATCAGTGGTGAAGCCGGAGCTATTCTTGCGCGATGTGATTCTGAAAAACTCGCAGGTTCACTCCTGCGATAATTAAAAGTCAGTCGCAATCAGATGCCCAGCTCACACTGCCGGTTTGTTCCAGGTTGGAAGCCAAGCGGTAGCTTTTCAGCGCTCCTTGCGAAACTGTGACTATTTCTCCAGCAAGCTTGATGATGCGCTGAATGTCGGGAGTTCTTGCAAGGCCCTGCCACCACATCGGTGTTGGAACACTTTGGGCTTTGCAATTTACGCTCATGAGATCGGTGTGTGTGATTCTCTTTGCTTCACCCAGTGAATCGCCAGTGATTTTGAAGAGCACGGCGCCAGAGAAATCGTCTGATACAACGGGTTTGAACGGAAATGGTGTAATCCCTTGAGCACAGGCAAAGCCGTCTTGGCATCTTGTGATTTCACTGATGGGAAATCCAACGACGCCTTCTCCTTTATCCAAATAGAAGGCTCTGTGATCTTCTGTTGCCGCAGAAGACGATCCGCGTTGTCCAAGAATCTTCACATCTTTGCGTGACATTTTTAGAGGGTCGCGGGTATCGAACAGTGAGAGCTGCAAGCCTTGGTAATAAGCAAATTCACCCTGCTCAGTGGCATCAAAGCCAAGGCCAAGGAGGCGTTCTGAAGAGAGAGGTTGCATGTACGTTGAGAAGCCAGGAATTTTAAGCTCGCCCAAAATGCGAGGTACTGTGGGCTTGGAAACGTCGATGGCATAGAGAGGATCAGTTTTCTTAAATGTCACCACATAAGCAATATTTCCCACAAATCGAACCGAGCGGATATCTTCCTTCAAACCATACGCTTCGGTTTCACCGATTTTCTCGAGCCGCAAATTTTTCTCACTGAGCACTTCAAAATGATTCTTGGCTGTGTTGTCAGTGAGCTGCCCAGTGCTTGACGCAACAGCAAGCTCACCTGTTGGGAGCTCCGAAAGAGCCCACACATCTTTGATTCGACCTTTGGAAAATCCTTCGACATGCGCACCAAGTTTACCATCCCCTGCAAGAGGAATCTTGCTCAGCAGAGTTGTGTCGGCTTCAGATAAGCCAGAGGAATACAGGTAAATATTCCTCGGGGTCATATATATTTTTCGTGAACCAACATGGGTGCTCTCAGAAACATCTGAGAGATCGTTGAGAGACACACTCGCTACGCGTGTGATTCCGTGTGCGGCCAATTCAAGCTTCTTCCTTGGACGAACAATGGAGCCACAACTCAATTGAAGAGATTGTTGTTGGACGGCGTCCGCCAAACTGAGTTGAATAAAACTGACAATCACAAGGCGATCGCCTACCAAGCGAGCCTCTTTGATGTCACCATCCCATGGCCTTGATTGCAAAAGAGTCGGAATGGTATTGGCTGCCGTTTGATAGACGCTCAACTGTTTGTTTTGCAGTACCACGAGCCGATTTGAGGTCACGAACATTTCAGGTTTTCCAGACGGCGAGCGAGTGAAGGCAACAGTTCTTCCATTTCGTGCAACTTGCTTCGGTTGAGCTTCATCTGATTCAAGATGCAGCACGCCAGTGAGTTTCTTTGTAGAACGTTCAATCACCTGGAGACTCGAGCGACTGTTGGCGACGAAAATCTGTTCGCCAGAAACCTTCACAAAGTCAGCTTCATCGACTCCGGATTCGCGAATATTCGTGAGAATTTCTGATTTTGCAGGAGAGCTATCACTAGCACTGTTTACTGCGCGGCTCTTCACTTGAGGGGAGCGATCATATAGTTTCTTTGACTCAGAGCTTACACATGAGTTGAAATGAGACACATCGTTTAAGTCGGATTTGATCTCCTCACACGATTGGTACAGCCGCGAGGCGGAATTCTGCTCCATGAGAGAACGAGCGCCGCACAGAGTGTAAACTTCATCCATGGTCCTGGGATTGTTAGGATAAACTGGCCATGGTGGTGGAAAACGGCAATCAGTAGAATGTATACGATCGTCAGCGGGGGGCTTTCCGCAAGAGACGCCTAGAATAGAAATAACAACGATGGAAAAACAGAGAGCCTTTTTCATTGTTTCACCTCCTGCGGTATTTCCGTACTCATCGGATTGAATATTATATTTCATGAGAATTATTTTTGTAGTTAAAATGAGTATTTAGAATTAAAACCTGAGATATTCTTTTGTATATTTGTATACGCGTCGCGGCAGACGACTCTAAACTCCGGACATCATAATTGAAATGAGGGAAAGGTTTGATGTTCAGCATATTTTTAAGTTATCAGTTGCTGGCTCATTCGCACCCAGCAACTGATGTTGCAGAAGGAAATTGATATGCAGATTCTGATTCAATGGGTCATTACAGCGTTGTTGTTTCTTGTTATCAGCAAGTTTGGGATTGGAGTTCGAATTGAAAGCTTCGCTTCTGCACTTCTTGCTGCATTGTTATTTGGGTTACTCAACCTTGTCGTCAAGCCCTTGCTTATTCTTCTGACCTTACCACTCACAATTTTAACCTTCGGCATCTTTTATTTTGTCATCAATGCATTGATTTTTGGGCTGGCAGCCTCGTTGGTTCCAGGATTTTACCTGGAGGGAGGATTCTTCACCGCTCTTATTGGTTCACTCTGTTTGAGCTTCTTGCAGCTGATTGTGCAGAGAGTCTTTTCGAGGTGAAATTTGATCTATGTCGGTTTCAATAGAGGTATTTGAGAGAACTGTTGTATCTCTTGAGCAGGTTCTGACTCGGCCGGCCGATGACGTGGTTCGAAGCACTTGAAAAGAGAAATCAAACATCACACTCCTATAACGAAGATCTCGCGAACGAGGTTTTTTTTTTATTCAAGGCGTCTGCACACAGTTTCGTCAGCTCCTTTCAAATCTTAGAAAGCAAGAGTGATATGCGCTTTGGTTTGTCGGCCGAAGAATACGACTTGATAGAGCAGACCGTCGTTTTGCAACTCGCTGCTCGCGGTGCAGTGGTTTGGTGTTTTGGCTCGCGTGCGCGTGGAACTCAGACACAATTCTCTGACCTCGACATCATGATTGATTGCTCATCTGATCTCAACTCGATCATTTCAGAAATGTCTGAGAAATTAATTGAAAGCAACTTCCCGTACAAAGTTGATCTTGTTGAGCTGCCTTGGACAGCCATGTCAACCTCTGTCAGTATACTTACAAAATGTCAGGGGTTTTGTAGGTATGCTGACAAGGATATTGAAATTGCCGATATCACTAGATTTTTTTCTGTTCGGGCCTCGCTCAACGGGGAAAACGACCCTGTTGGCGAGTCTCTTTAGGCCTCAAAGGACAGTCACGTTCGATCTTCTTCAGCCAAGTATTCAGGAACAGTTCATCGAGAGGCCCGATACTTTTAGGAACGCACTCGACGCGCTTCCTTCTTCGGTCGAAACAGTCATCATTGATGAAGTGCAGCGGGTACCAGCCTTACTTGATGTTGTTCAGGAGTTCATTCAGAAACGGCGCTTCCGTTTTGTATTGACGGGATCGAGTGCCCGCAAATTGAAACGGGGACATGCAAATCTCTTAGGCGGCCGTGCGGTCACCCGCACGCTTGGGCCCCTGACATTTTTTGAAGTTCCTCATACGCAAGTGGCATTTGAAAAGAAGTTGCTGTGGGGCGGACTGCCAAAGGTTTTTCTTGCAGAAAATGATGCGGACCGGCGAGATCTTCTTCGATCATACGTTCAAACATACTTGGCAGAAGAGGTGGTAGCTGAACAATTGGTGAGACAACTCACTCCCTTTAGGAAATTTCTCCAGGTCGCAGCCCAGATGAACGGGAAAATCATCAACTGCAATGCCATTGGCCGTGATATCGGAAC
>CAIZJW010000155.1 GCA_903933385.1 uncultured Silvanigrella sp.
AACGCTCATTGCTAAAAACCTGAGACTTATCCTGCGGCCAATAGACCAAGGCACTTCTATGAACCAGTGCCACCATCGCCACGCGTCTGTTTGAAAAACAGTGTGATTGCAACTTCTCAAGAGAAGCAATTCTTGCATTCAGATCGGGAAAAAATTTTCTCAGACGGGATTCGTCGAGTTGGTCTACCCATTCCTGAATTGAATTTGCGGAATTCGAAAATGTCATTCTTGCGCACTCCGTTCAATAAACCCGCCGCCTAAAACTTCGTCGCCACGATAAAGAACGGCAATCTGACCTGGGGTGATTGAACGCTGCGGTTCCCTAAATAGTATTCCAAGGGACGAAAGTGTTTCACCAGAGCCCTCAAAACCGAACAATTTGCCGGGCGCTGGTGGCGATCGATAACGAATTTTGATTTCGAATTCATCGGCAAGATCAATTTCACGAATCAAATGAAATTTTTCAAACATGAATCCAGTTCGTCGCAGATGGACTTCATCGCCAACATAAACGACTCCACTCTCAGAAGAAATTCGTGTCACGTAAAGAGGCTTCTCAGAGGCGATCCCAATCCCGCGTCGTTGGCCAACAGTAAACTTATGAATACCATCGTGATGACCCAACAGTTCGCCATCTTCACTGCGAATTTCACCCTTAATGATCTTACTGATGTCTGCATGCTTTTCGATGAATTTTGCATAATCATTGTTCGGAATAAAACAAATTTCCATACTCTCTTTTTTGCGTGCGTTCACAAGGCCGAATCTCTCAGCATGCATCCGCACTTCTGACTTAGTCATTTCGCCGAGTGGAAACAGAATGCGCGACAATCGCTCTTGGGTGAGTGAGTATAAGAAGTAGCTTTGGTCCTTCTGTGCATCAACGCCTTTCAGCAGGCGATAATGACCACTCGAAATATCCTGCGAAATCCGCGCATAGTGGCCAGTTGCAACAGCATCGCAACCCAATCGAATCGCTCTCTCAAGAAGATGATCAAACTTCAAAAAAGTATTGCATGCAACGCATGGATTCGGAGTCCTTCCGCGAAGGTATTCCTGTGTAAAGTAATCGACGACGTTCGTCTGAAAGTCATCCTGATAATCGAGCACATAAAATGGAATTCCCAGTTTTTGTGCAACTTCTCTGGCATCAGCAACATCGTCATGACTGCAGCAGGTATCAAACTTTGCTGACGGATCGCAGCTGGACTCATTCTTCGAATAGTCCCAAAGTTGCATAGTAACACCAATCACGTCATGACCCTGCTCTTTCAGAAGAGCAGCAGCAACGCTACTGTCGACACCACCGGACATTGCAACCAGAATTTTTTTGCGCTGAGTCATCTGAGGCCCGTCAGAGAAAATTAAAGTTCATCAGAAATTGGTTCGATTTCGTGTTCGCCATGGCCGTGCTTCTTAAAGAGCTCATCAGCCTGTTCCTCCAAGGAACGATTGCGCACAAAACCACGGATAAAAAACTCAACACCTTCGCAAACATGCTTGCCCCAGGCGAGCGGGACAAAGACGTCGCGGCCATCGTTCAGATATTCCTGCCAATAGACATCGATATAGTCGAGCATTAGGGAGGCAATTTCATCCGCAGTTTGAGGCGGTTGCTCTTCTCGGTTCTCAATGACATGAATCAATTCAATTGGATAAAAAACGCTCTTATCATTGCTTTCGAGGGTCACTTTTATCTGAACTTGTTGCTCGTCGAATCCTGATTCAACCTGAAACTGCTCTTTGTCCAGGAGCGTTTTATATTTCATGTTCATGAGGGCAGAAATTTTTTTCGATTCCACCTCACTCCACACGTTTTTTAATTCTTTTCCGCTCCGATAGGCGAGCTTTTCCATTCAATCCCCCTGACTCATGGCACGTACGACGGAACTTAATTTACTCAAAAACTCCATTGTATTATCAATCTCTTGCACTACTTCGTATGGCTTCACAATCGTACTTCCGCGAATCACTCCGTTCTCTTCCAATAATATGATCGGAAAAACTGGCAAACGATTAACGGTCGAAAGCAAAACATGTTGCAAAGCAGGGTCGAATTCCGACACGGCTCGCTGCAGCCATTTTCTAACCTCGAGGTAGCGACCCCGATTCAGAAGTTGAATGACCGGGACGCTCACACTCTCGCCGTCACTGAGGCGTATGGAGTACGCGTCAGTGAGTTTCTGTCCCTCTTTTGCAGATGAAGTTGCCGCAAATACGACGCTTTCAAGCGCCGCCCGCGCAAGTTCCTGGAGCGCCTGCCAACCCACCTGGAAGAGAGCTTCCGGGCCAACTGCCTTGACGAGCGCAACTGCTCTTGGATCCACAAGCCCATCGTCTTGCCCAGAGATCTCGATATTTTCCCAGTTAATTCCGAAAGATTCAGGAGCTTTTAGGAGTTTTTCTAATCCGATATTTAAGCATCCTCTCACCGCGGACAAAACTCGTCCCAATTCGGATGCTTCGTTGGAGACTCCGAGCGCAACAGAAACTCCGTTGGTCGTTCTTGCCAATCTGGACTTCCATTCAATAGCCAGAGACGGCTCATATTCAGAGATCTTTGCCATGACCCTATCGAAAAGCAGATCGCCCGCGACAGGGCGTAATTTGAGAGCTTTCGCGTTATGAGATTCCAATCTGGCTAGCAGGTTATTTGTGTCGACAACAACTTTTTCGACAAAAGTCTCGATGACTTCTTCAGCGTCGAGAAAAAGTTCTGTCTGCATGTTTGCACTACCAACGAGACGCACAACTTCTTCTGTGCCAAGCATCGTTTCGATTTCCTGACGCAGCACCTCTTGATCCATGTTACGCATAAGTTCGCGAATCGTATCGCTCGCATCTGCGTCGGTGGATTTTATTTGTGAATCGCTGTTTGCGAGACTCACTGCTGGCAAAGAATCGATTTTTGACTGTTGAATTTTCAAAGCTGTCTGGATCAATGCAGCCATTTCTTTGTGATTCTTTGGCGAGAGCAAACTTCTCGCTTCATCGGCCGACAAAAATCCTTGATCTTCGAGTCGCCCCTGACGCCAGCGACGCGCTTCCTCGAGAGCTTCTTCTCGAATAATCATCGCAGAATGCGCAAGAACCTGCTGCGCAGTGCGAATATCTTTGCTGTAAAGCGAGTGAATGAATCCATAGAGAATTTCGAAATCCGACTGTTCGGTCGTCTTTATTTTTAGTCCGAATTTATTATCGGGAGTCATCCAATAATCGTCGTTTAACTCTTCCTGATGCCTGTTCAAACCAACGGGTATAATCTCGCAAAGCGCAGTCAGGCAACCAACAATGACTCCTTCATCGAGCTCAAGCAGTCTCTCTGCTGCGAACTCCGGGGAAATTTCATTCCAAAGTTTTATCCATTGCACAAAACGATCGGCAGAGAGATCTTCCTCGGGTGTAAGGAATCCAGTTGCACCCTCAAGACTTGTCCAAAGTTCGTAGTCTAATAAGCGCACCAACGCATCGCCGCGGATACAATCAATCACTTCGAGTGAGTCTTCGAGTCCGTGGTTCTGCAAACTTCGATGGAGCAGGTGCGTGGGCAAAAGTTGAACGAGGTAAGGCAACGCGGGTTGCGCGATGAGCCAATTAATATCAAGAGTCGGGAGGAGCACCGAATCGTTGGAATCTGAAGATTTCCAAGCCTGCGTTTTAAATCCGACCGCTTCGAGCGCATCAAGGTCGCGCTGCCACTTTTTGGCAACAACAGAATCCTCGGAAGGATATGCACGGGTAGATTCAAGTGCATCGGACGCTGAGTTTTCAAAAGTTGAATTGGTTGTCAATTTTTCCTCTTCTTTCGGGTCAGTGCAGCTAGACCTCATGGCTGCATATCCGTCAAAATTCCCTGAATGCAACAGGTTTTTGGTTCGGCCGGCTCAAATGAGCGAAAGTCTTTGGGTGTCCTTCCGATAACATGTCATCTGAGGGGAGCGTTTGGGTGAACAGGGCTATGTCTCGAAAATCGTTTGAACAAAGAGACGGCAGCGAAAAAGCTGCAAAGAGTCGGCTCAACGTCACCTTTTGGGGTGTACGCGGTACGCTTCCGTCGCCTGGGGTTGAATTCGCTGAATTTGGCGGTAACACCTCCTGTGTCGAGGTCTCAGTGCCAGCCCAACCAGACGAACCAGGAACATCTCTCGTCCTCGATGCCGGCACCGGAATAGTTGCCTATGGCGAGCGGGCTCTTGCGCGCGGTCAGAAGACCTTTCACGTACTTTTGAGCCATTTTCACTATGATCACATCATTGGCTTAACGCGATTTGCACCCATGTTTCGCCCCGACGTGAAAATCCACTTCTACGGGCAGGCCAAGGGCGGCATGGAACTTCACCAAATTATAGAGAAAATTTTTAGCTTTCCGTTTTTCCCTGTCGAGTACCGGCAGCTTCCAAGCAGGAGCAATCTGAATTTTCATCCCGTTGTGCCGGGATCGCCGTTTGAGGTGGGTTCACTGGTGATCATCGCCCATGAGCTCTGCCACCCCCAACAGGCTGTTGCCTATCGAGTTTGGGACCAAGACCTCATTACGAGCATGGTTTATGCGACCGACCATGAACATGGGACCGACTCGGATCTTTCGTTGGCCGCATTCTCTCGAAATACCGACCTCTTTCTGTTCGATACAACCTACACAGACGAAGTTTATCTCGCTGGCAGGCAAGGGTGGGGCCACTCCACTGCCAAGCGCGGGGCTGAAATAGCCGCTATGGCTGAAGTCAAAGCCTTCGGTCTCTTTCACCACGACCCAGATGCAACAGATGACATGTTAAAAAATAAACTACTTCCGGAGGGGCTGAGCTTTTTCCCAGCCTCATTCTTGTGCAAAGAAGGGATAACCCTCGCTCTCAACGGACGTTTCCAGGACGAGCAGCTCCCAATGGTGGTGGGTGGCGGTAGTCCGATCCGCCGAACACTCCTCAGCAAACGACGGAAAATCAGCGGTTGACCCTTCCTTGAGATTGTGGGAGAGCCTCGGTGGTTTTGAAATCACTGCACTGAGGATTGGCCGCATTGACCATCGACCAGGAACGGACCCATCCAAAATCACCCGAAGGACAACGACGCCCACGAGGCGCGCGGCAGAGCGAACGCGTTCAATTTCGAAATCCAGCGCATCTCCCTAATCGCCCAGCCTGGTTAAGTCGCTCTCCAAAGAGCGTCCAATTTGTGTTCTTCGATTTAGAGACAACTGGCGGCAATCCTTCAAACAGTGAAGTTATAGAAATAGCAGCAATTAAAGAGCGAGACGGCAAAGAAATTGGGCGCTTCCAAACGCTCGTTAATCCACGTCGGCACATACCGCGTCCCGTCCGTGAAATAACAGGCATCGATCAAAGCATGGTGCGTGATGCGCCCTTCATTGAAGATGTGATTGATGAGCTCTTGAGTTTTATTGCCGACAGTGTGCTTGTGTCTCATGGTGTGCTGAACGATTTTTCTTTCATTGCACACTATGCGCGCACTCTGCGGGCAAAAGAGATGCCGAATTTTTATGTCTGCACGCACCTCCTCGTTTCAAATTATCTTCCGAATGTTCCAGTGAAGAGTCTTTCGGGCGTCGCAAATTATTTCGGACTTCCAGTGGGCAATGCGCATCGCGCTATGGCTGATGCTGAAATGACAAGGGATGTTTTCTGGGAAATTCATAAAGTTTGCGAAAAGAACGGCTTCAAATCTGTCGAAGACCTGCTCAAAATCCAGGCTGACAACCAAACTCTTTCCAGACTCGGTCCAGGCCTTTTATCGCATCACGTTGAAAAAGCTCCAAGTACACCAGGCTTGCTCTATCTATTCAATTCATCCCGCGAAGTGACCTACATGTCGGCGACGTCCAACATGAGGAAGTCGCTCATGAACGTCACGGAACTCAGCGATGAACGCGACTTCAATCGTTTGCTTGTCGACGTCACTGACTTCAAATTCGAACGCAGCGCCCATTTCCTTGCCGCACTCCTGCAGGAAAAAAAGGAGCTTAAGAAGCTAGAACTCTCGGTAGACCCGCGAAAATTCGAGGGTCGCGCTGACAATACGGTTCAAATACTTCTGCCCGAAGAACTGTTGAATTATTGGGAATCAAATCCGTCAGCACTTCCATTTAGCTTGCCTGACCGTGAAGAACCCGTTCGACACGAAGGATTCCTACTTGCAGCATCGGCTGAACCCGACGACGATTCCGAAATTGAAGCTGCTAGAAACAGGATTCCTCACCGCGAAAGAAATCAATACGTCTATGCGCACCTAGGCACTGAGGCTCGCGAGAGCTTGAAAGTTCCAATTCGTAAAACAAAACGACTTGTGAACGCTGTAAAAAATCCAAAGTATAAACTGAGCCGATCGGCCGATACGAGAAGATCGTGTGTTCATATGGGACACCTTGTTTCTGGCACGGGATGGTTCTTCGGACCCCTCGAACAGCCAAAGCTAGTGCGAAAACGGCTCGATGATCTTCTTACTTTGTGGCCATTCCACGACAATTCACTTCCAATTGATGAACGTGCGCAACTCGCGTCACACTTCATGTCGGTCGTTGTCGGAAAAACCGATGAAGAAATTCAAAGACTCGTGGCACAGAAAAATGCCGTGAAAAATATATTTAATCCCATCGCAAGGCATCGTCTTTCTCAAAAGATTGATCTCTTGAAAGCCCTCAAGAGCGAGCAGTACGCACTTCCGCCTCAGAGTTTCCCAAAAACCGGATTGGCAGTCATTACCAATACCGACACGAAAGAACTCGATGTGGCAGTCGTTGTCCATGGTCGCATCCGGCAACAGTTCCGACTGCCGGTCGAAGAAGCTGAAAAGCTTCGCTCGAGTCGGTTTTTTACACGACTCATGTCGCCTTATCACACAGAGCTGTTTCAGGGCGATCGTTGCATCGGATTCACAGAAGAAATCTGCAATGACCTCGAGCTTTTTTCACATTGGCTCAACAAACGACGCGGCGAGGGAGAGTGGGTTGACTTCGAAGTCATAGCACCACTGTACAACCCCCACGTGTCGGAATAAACTCCCCCCGCAAGCAACTCCTAATTGCCAGACAATCTCCAGCTTGCTGCGGCAGGTGGAAAGGGCCAATAATGTGGTTTGATAAAAACCTGCGAACATTTTTTCTAAAGACGGCTTTTGCCTGTGTTGTGTCAGCTCTTTTTTGCAATGGTTCCGCCTCAGCGAACAGTGTTCAAAACACTCAAAAGACATTCGGACAGCCACCTCAAGCAACATCACTGGTCGGTTTGAATGCAAACACAATTGATGGTGTCATTGTGACCGTTGCTGATGAACCCTTGTTATTAAGTGAATTTCAAAGAGCTGTTGCCGTTGCAACACAACGGTCCAGTCGCGTGTCTTCCAAAGGTCAACTCACGGGTGGTCAGTTGAGCCCGGCGGATGCAGAAATCATTCTTGAACAACTCATCAACCAAAAGATTCTTTCTTTGCGTGTTCGAGAACTGGGTCTTAATTTAGGCGAGGATGAGCTCGACAGTGAGCTGAAATCTTTTTTGCAAAATCAAAATATTTCTGAGGAAAAATTTCAAGAGATCCTCCGTGCTGAGGGAGAGACTATAGAGTCCCACCGCGAAGAGTTTCGCAAACAAATTGAGACACAAAGATTCATTGGTCGAGTCATACGTCCTTTAGTCACCGTGACCGAAGATCAAGTGCGCGGATTCTACATGCAGCAGAATGCAGACAAGGACAAAACTCAGCTCGTAAAACTGCGCAGTCTCATGATTGAAATCCCTACGGGTTTGTCCAATGAGGAAATGCAAACCAAGAAAAGAAACATCGAAACAATTCGCAGAGATGTTGATGCTGGGCGGCCATTTATTGACTTAGTTCAGATCTATTCCGAAGCAAAAGACGCCATGAAGACAAAGGGGTTGCTCCCGCCAAGACCTCTGAACGAACTTCCTGAAAAACTTCGTTCACGGCTGAAGGGAAAAGCATCAGCTACAGTGATTGGCCCAATTGAATTGGGATTGTCAGTTTTTTTCTTTGAATATCTTGGAACCGAATTAGGTGACCAGAAAGAATATGAAAAGCAAAGACCACAATACGAAGCAAAACTACTTGATTTAAAATTTCGCGAACGACTTGATGAGTACCTGCGAAGTGAACGTCTCAAGGTCAAGATCAGTCGCAGAGACTTCAAAATAAGCCGTTAATGAAGAGTTATTAATCCCTGCGGCGATTCTTTTCAGAATTGGAGTTCGCTGGTTGCTCATCACCTGAATTTGAAGCGATTTGCCATTGTTTCTTGAGCGAGGGTGGTGCTGAGTTTTCGTCGACAACCTGGCTCAGTGGAATACTTTGAGGTGGTGCAGACAGATCATTTACTGAAAACGCTGGTTCAACCGCGTCTCCGCCTGGTGCAAATGACGAAAGACTTGCTTCAGTGTAAGGGGCGGCTGATACGTTTGGAGCTTCGGAGAGTTGCGCATCTGACTCTGAAAGTTCTGGGCCAAAGGCTGATGATACATTTGTCGGGAGCTGAGAAACTTGAGAGTTGAGTTCCGTCACTGAGTGATTCCGCGACGCACGAGAGGCAGGTTTTCGCCTCACAGTAGAAGTGCCCAAACGATTCCGACGATTTCTGGCAATTAAACCAACCACGACTCCCGACAAAACAACGCCAACTCCCCACAGAGCGAAATCCCCCGCAAAGTTGGAATTTTTCTCGGCAGAAGGTCCGGCCTGAAATTTAATCGAAGTCATGAAGGGATAATACAGTTCTAAGTTTCGATCGAAGTTCATCCGGTGGTCTGACAACGTGACGCGGAATCGCGCTCCCTCATTTCCAGTAATAAGGATAGCCTGCCCAACCTCAACTCCGTCTGTCTTATAGGACACATAATAAAGAAGACCCTTATTTCCATCGGGAAGGTCGTTCACAATGTTACGCTGAAAAATCTGGAAGTCTGTTCCGCGTCCATTCGCTTTTATGAATTTCTCTTCGATGTCGGATGCGTTTTTATCCAAGCTCTCTGCGTCGAATTTTACGGGTTTTCGGGAGGCGGCTATTGTGATTGTTGGATCGGCCACAATTCTTCCCGGCAACTTGAGCCTTTGCGCCTTTGCTGATGGCTTTAGGGCGGCCGCATAGCCCGCCAGGCCCGCCTCAACCAACCAAAGCGGTGGCACCTGAATCGTGAACTCTAGACCAGGCTCTTTGTGCTGGTAGAATTGACTCGATACTTCGGAAGCACTCTTTCTCGTCGACTGGCCTTCGTCTGCGACAATCGAAAGAGGACAGATCGTTGATGCGATGATCAACGCTGTCCCCAAGATTCTTGTGAGGCAGACTTCAAACCGCATGCTGCACGGCCTCGACCGGAACAACGAGCCTCAAGGAACGTTCAACAGCCTTAACAATATCTTCGCTTGTTTTAGGATCAGCGTCGAGAAAAAAGACCGGTGACTGGGCGGAGAAATTCTCGCATCCAAAAAAATCGAGAAGAGCTGTCGTTTCTTTACCCAGTTGCAAATCAAGCGGAGTTTCTAATTCCTGAAATCGACCAACACACACGGCGTATCCGTAGCGAGCATCGGGAGTGACATCACTCATTGCGCTCATGACACCCACAATCTGCTGCTGACCTGAGCGCCAGTCGTTGCTGCCAAAACGCCGTGCAACCAACACGAGGTCACCTTTATGAACGGTTCCTGGGCTTCTCATCAGAAGTGTCGAATGTTTTCTGAAATTACCTACGTCATGATCATCGACCGAAAGAATCCATGCCCTTGGCGATGCATCTGTGAAAGCAGTGTCACCCGCTTTATTGCTCCAAGCGTTTTTCGTGCGCTTTTCTGACGTTTTTCGGTGTGCTCCGAGATCACCTAGAGCAACGTGAAGCGGAGCCTCTGATAATCCAAGCTTCTCAGCCGAAGAGACTGCCTGAGAAAATGCCTTAATTGCCTCTTCCCGGTATTCGTCCATTCCATAACGCTCAAAGAGCCGCTTGTTGACTGAACCCAGCGTTGCGCTGAAGTCATAGTCATTGGATTCAAAAAGTTGTCTCGAGGATATGAGAATATCGCGAGCTGCAAGAAGATCGCCGGTCTTCTCAAGGCAACTTGCAAGCGCGATTAGAGCGTCGGTATTATCGGGGTGATCTGCAACGAGCTCTTGAAGGACTCTCACTGCTTCATTCCAATGACCTTGGGCAACCGCAAGCCGTGCGGCACCCCAGAAAGGCTCAGGACAACGTGGGAAGCGATCGTGAATCAACTCAAACGCGCGGGATGCTTCATCGAGATAATCATTCTCAAGAGCATAAACGAGATAATTACGCGCCAGAAAATAATTGGCTTTGTTTCTTACATTCAGCGCCTGAAGATACTGAAGTCCTTTTTCGCGGCGGTCTCGACGCGGAGATTCGGCATTGTAAACAGCGAAGGCCTCCACATGAGCAATGCTCCTGCGTTGCGTTGAGGCTCTGAGCGATTTGAGAATTTGCGCACTGAAACGACGCTCTCCGGTGTAGGCCAGAGCCATGGCCGCCAGGGGCAAAAAGTCTTTGGAGGAATGGCGCAAACCTAAGAGGTGCTTGCCAAGCGATTTGAGACCCGAGAAGTTGTAATCAGAGCGCAATGCTTCCATCCAAAACCGATAGAAGCGAAAAGTCGCGCGAAATCCACATCCAGTGGCGATGGCTTTTGAAGCGAGATCTTCGACCTGCTCCCAAGCGCCTTTCCAAAACAATAACTCGCAACATCTCAGCGCGTTTCGAATGTCGGCCGCGGCGAGCTCACCCTGGGCAATGGCTTTGCCTGTGCTCTCGATAAGCTGGCTGATCTCGGGATTGAATGTTCCCGATGCACTGAGATTTGCATGTGGATAGAATCTATTTCCGCGACGCTCACCCATTTTTACAACTCCTCCCGGCTGCTCTTTCAATTTAACAACCGAGAGGGGTATCGGTGAGAGACAAATCTTCACTGAGGGGTCCACGTCAAAGCGATCTTCCGGCCGGAAAAACCGAGCAGGCAAAATGGTTCAACTAAAACTCAACAACCTGATCTGCAAAGCTAAGAAACTCTTCGCGGTTCTCGAGTAGGACAAAGCTTGCACCCCGCGAAACCATCATGCGCAATAATCGTCCTAGAGTCGCAATGTCAGGGGTGTGCAATCCTGTACCTGGATGCATGAGAAGAAACCATGCTCCTTGCAATTGAGAGCGGCGCAGCTCGAGTGTGAGTGTCAGCCTCTGCAGCTCGCCACCACTGAGTGAATCCATGCCCTGTCCAAGCGTGACGTATCCTAAACCAAACTCGATCGCCGAAGAGAGTCTAGCTTCCACGAGCCGCACATGAGCGAAAAATTGATGCGCTTCATCCAACGTCAGGTTCATAATTTCGGCAAGGTTTAACCCTTTGAATCGCGGAACCAAACTTCTTTGCGACAGCTTAGTTCCCAAACATTCTTCACAGCTCACCTCAACTGGTGGGCCAAATCGCTGCGGGATTTCAATGTATCCACGCCCTTCACAGGAAGGACAACGCCCCTGCTTTGAGTTCCATGAAAAATGAGACGGAGTCAGACCCATAATTTGACTCTGTGGGAGCTGGGCAAAAATTTCACGAATGGGCACCAGTGTATCAAGAGCCGCTGCAACCGTGCGCCGTGAAGTTCTGACCAAACTTCCAGGACGAACATCGTGAAGTGAATTGACTTCAACATGTCCTTCGGGCCGCACTCGGCAAAATGGCAAATTTTTGGAACCGATGCGCTCAGCCTCAATATAAGCTTCGAGTGCTGGCCAAACACAAAGTTCAATGAATGAACCCTTTCCAACTCCCGCTTCTCCACGAATCAGAGTGAGGCTCGCCTGTGGTATTTTTAATTGTGATTTCTTGGCGGTGCGGACAAGAATATCTTCAAAGATGAGCGCACCAGATTTCTTCTCCACATCATCTTCAGCACCTGCTTTGCGGCGACGCAGGGGGCTCGCCGCAGCGGCGCGGAGATTTACTTCTGGGATCACTTTCTTTTGACTCTCGAAGAGAGCCTGTTCCTTTTTAAGTAACATTGCATCGATTTCACGTTCGCCTTCGAATCGCGAAACAATTTTTCCGCCCAGTCGCCCGGCACCAGGACCCATCAAGAAAACTTCGTCACAGTGTTTCAGAAATTGCGGGTGATGTTCGACAACGACAACTGATGAACCATTTTCAACAAGATCTCTAAGAACACTGACAAGACGCTTAACCTCAGAACCGGTGAGTCCCTGGCAGGGCTCATCCATAATATAAAGCGCACCCCGAAGCTGATTAGAGATCATCGATGCGAGGCGCAAGCGTTGCAGATCGCCCGGCGACAAACTAGCACCGGAGCGATTCAAACTCAGGTGTTCAAGACCAAGTCGACACATTGTTTCAACGAGTCGGAGAGCCTCAGAGAGAACTTGCAGTTTGGCTCGCTGCTCGCCCGCGTCGGGAACAAAGCTTGTTTTAAGATGATGGAGAAGCGCCGAGAGTGGCTCAACGTGAAGCTCCTCGAAAATTAATTCTCTCACTCGCACAATCGGTCGATTAGCAGTGAGCCGTGTGCCCGAACACTTCTTGCAGGGGTAAAGGTCGGCGGGTAGGTCTTCGTTCTCAGACCCTGTACCACCACAGTGGGTGCACTGAGCTAACGATGAGTGGCTGAAATAGCGGGGATCAAGACGTGGAGCACTTTCGCCGCACTGTGGGCAAGCAGATTTTGTATTGAATTTCTGGTGATTGTCTTTTTGCTCAATTTTGACGACGCCTTTCCCGTATTCAAGCGCCTGACCAAGCGCACGCTCAAGCCTGGCCCGGCGCTCGGGCTGCACTTGAACAACATCAATGAGAACTTCGATGGTGTTGAGCTTCTTCGCATCAATTGAGATGCGTTCTTCCTCATCTTGCAAAGAGAATGAATCACCATTGACTCGAATTTTCGAGAATCCCAATTGTCGAAATTTTTCAATTTCGTCCTTGAAAGCTCCCTTACGTCGCTCAACAATTGGCGCAACGATGGTTATTTTTTGATTTGAATAGGTATGTTCAAGAAGCTCAAGAAGCTCTCGGAATGGCGTCGCGCGCAAAGGGATATCGCAGTTGCGACAATGAACGTCACCAAAGGCTGCAAAGTAAACCCGCAATAGGTCACTCACGCCAGAAATGGTACCTACCGTTGAGAGCTTTCCAGCAACACCCTGTCGTTGGGATAGACCTAATGCTGGCGGCAAGCCACGGATGGCTTGGAATTTGGGACGAGATGTTCGGGACCAAAACGAATGCCCCATGAGCTGCACCGGCGCATGACTGGCATCCGCAAAACGCCTGAACGCCTCAACATAAAGCGTATCAAAGACCAAACTCGACTTTCCCGAGCCACTGACCCCCGTAAAGGCCACGAGTCTGTTCTTTGGTATGTCTACGTCGACAGACTGCAAATTGTGCTCATATGCACCTTTTACCTGGATCGTCCGCATTTTGCCCCAGACCTCCTGAGTATGAACTTTGACGCGATGCGCACTATAACAGAGTCGGGTACGATTGAATTGTCTTTTGCATCAATTCGATTCTGTAATCGTTGGCCACTCTGACACGGTGAGTCAACCTAAGACGGATATTGGCTATGATTAACAGTGAATCCAGCATGGCGAGTCCAGACGTGACAAAGCAAATTGATTTTCAAGCCATTTTGAAAGCGCATGAAAGTGGCATTCAAACTGGCGAAGGCACCCTGGAACTCATAGCAGGGGATGCCAGCGACCGTAAATTCTATCGCCTCGAATCACCCAAGTTAAATGCAATATGTATGAAGTTCCCTAAGTGGGAGGGTGGCTATGGTGGCGACCCAATGAGTTGGCTCGGTATGCAATCTGCACTCGTTGGGATTGGCATTCCTGTACCGCGTATTCTTTTTGTCGATGAACAAAACTCCTGCATCTGGACTGAAGATTTTGGAGATAATTTTCTAAATTTCAGACTGGGTGACCGAACCCTCGATGAAAAAGATTCTGAGTGCAAAACGACCCTCAATCTTTATCGTGATGCTCTCGATCTGCTTGTCCAAGTTCAGTATCCTCGATCTCATCTGCTTAACCACCCAGCACAAGATCGCGCTTTTGATTTTGAGAAGCTTGTTTTTGAAATGAATTTTTTCGTGACGCATTTTATTAAAGGTTGGCTGGCTCTCCCTTTTAGCGGAAACGAAAATAAGTGCGCAGAGATAACCCGCGAACTAGACTCACTGTGCACTCTTCTTCACGGATGTGAACGAGTTCTGTGCCACCGTGATTATCATGTCCGTAATGTGATGGTTGTTGGCGGGAACGTGCGTTGGATTGATTTCCAAGATGCGCGCATGGGACCGCACACGTACGACGTCGTGAGTTTACTGCGTGACAGTTACATCAGAATCACGCCTGAGACGCGCATGTCACTGATGAAGTTTTATGGCTTGAAGCTCAATGATGCACGAAAACGCGATGGAAAAACTCTTTGGAGCAATGAAACTCTGTTTCACGAAGCATCCCTGATGGGCTTACAACGCAACATCAAAGCGCTCGGTAGTTTTGGCTACCTCGCGACGCAAAAGCAAAAAACTGGTTATTTAAAATATGTCAGACATACTATTGAAACAATTCTAGCTGATGACTTTTCCAGAGAGTCGGGCATGCGCATCTCAGATGCTTTCCCGGCGACAATCTCTTTTTTAGAAAATCTTCTAGATGGAAGTGGAAAAGAAAATATGGAAGCTAAACTCCGCGCCTATGGTGTCGCAGAGCTCTTCTAATTCCAAATTACAATTCAAGAAGCACAGCGGTTCAGTTGCCCCGATGCTGCGCCGACCTCTCGGCAGGCGGCTCTCCCGGCTGTGACTGCAGCTTTTTAGGCTGCGGTTGAGGGGGAAGATTGATCACGATGCTTCCGGCGAGAGCCTGAGTACCGATGACTCCCTGCACAAGAGCGAGGCTGAGCAACACGACGCGTGGCAATAGTTTATGCTTTGTCATGGCGCGTAATCCTCCCAGAAATAACGAGATCAAAAGCGGTATTTTGTTCGCCCGGTTCCGCTGCCCCCGGTTTGCCCGCATGTTTCAAAATCAACTGACGAATTTCTTCGAGCAGTGTTTCCGATGCACGAACGCTTTCGCCGAGTCCGTGATAGTAGCAATAAAGACTGTTCTGTGGGCTGTCTTTGAGGTTCGCGACCTTCGAGAGCGCAACTGCGCGATCGGCAGCGACCTGCGCCGCCGAAACAGAATCGTGACCCATAAACTCGAGTCCCGAAAAAAGCGCCTCGTACCCACAACTCGATCTCTTGGAAATCCGAATTGCCTCATGCTGGAGCAACAGGGGTAAGTGAAGATTTTCAATGTAAAGTTGAACGATGTCGGGTTCTCCCGACTGCGCCAACAAAACACCCGTTGCAAGTGGGCGGTCTGCGACCACGTTGTGAAAGACTTCGATAAGTTCAGGATGATGCCGCAAAAAGCGATAGAGCTGCGGCTGCGCTTGTTCACTCACAAGCATTCTTGGCAAGGTGTCTGTCACTGGTCCCCCCACTCATCCAGGCAATTAATTGGCCGGTCGACCAAACATGTAACATGGACAATTTGACCCTGCAAGTTTTGCCATCAGAGTTTTGAATGGAACTCAACGACGCATGAGATCGAAGTGGGTGAAATAGTGCTTTAGAAGCTCACGAAGACGCTCAATCACCTGCCGCGACTGAGGATCATCGCCCGTCGGCTTTTTGAAATCGATGTAATCTTCCAAAACCTGTCGCTCGAATCTCAAGCGAGAGTCGTAGGGCAACTGGCAAAGCAACGCTCCAAGACGCACCCACCACCGCACCCGACGCGGCATTAAAGGTTCGCGGGTTTCATCGGTGCGTCGGCCGCCCACCTGACGCGCCCGCTCATCGGGAAGAGTGGGATTTTCTAGAACCTGCAAGAAAAGCTCTCGTTCTTCAATGGACAGTTCAGAAAAGTGAGTCAGTACCTTTTCCTGCCAAGGCTCGAGATTTGGACCCAGCTCAGACGGCATCCCACCCCGTATCTTACTCAGAAAACCAGGCAAATCGAGATTCTCGAGGTCTGCGATTTTGAGCAAAAGATCGAGGGCTACACCCTTGGAATTGTCGGTCGTGTTTTGCTCATATTCTCGGTAGCGATTCAAAGACAGCCCCAACCGCAAAGCCATCTCATTTTGGGTCAACCCCTCACGAGCCCGGAAGCTCGAAAGAAAACGTGCCACGCCCTCAAGGTACTCGGGAAGATGGGCATGCGACGTGATTGATGACATGGGTATGAATCTCGTGGTGTTGCGCTGCACTCATTGCATTGATCTCTGACAGGTTTAATCATGCACATTCTGTACTGTCCAGCAAGACTCTCGTAGTCTTGATTAAGCAAGTTACTGCCTGCCTGTGCAAGTACAGCAAACATGAGGAGAACCACCGAAATGTTGACCGAAAAAATGCATGGCGTGGTCTTATGCGCCGGCCTGGGTTCAAGGCTTCGCCCCCTCACGAGTGTTCTCCCCAAACCTGCGGTGCCGGTTGGCGACCTCCCAGCCGCACTCCGCAATGCCGAACAGCTCCTATCTGCTGGGTTTGCACTTGTGCATTGCAACACTCACTACTTGTCCACAGAGCTTGAAGAACAAATGAAGTCGGCCGCTCTTTCACGCGGCTGGCCGAGTGAAAAAATCCGCTTTTGGAATGAGCCCGAAATTCTTGAGACAGGCGGCGGCATTGCTCGAATCGTCCAGGAATATAGTAGCGAAATGGGCCACGAAAGGCCCTGGGACACTCTCGTAGTCTCGGGCGATATTGTTGCTGACATTCCATTGAACAAGATGTTGGAACGCTGGTCGAAGCGCTCAGCGAGCGAGACTGCTTTAATGGCGAGTCTCCCCATCGACAGGCCTCGAAAGGATGTGACGTGGGTCGATGTCTCTCAGAACTTCGTTTGTGGCTTCGGCGCCGATGCAACGCCCGAGGATGCAAAAGCGCAAGGATTGCTGCCTCGGATTTTTTCAAATCACCAAATTATATCAGGCGAGCTTCTTGCATCCGCGAAAATCGAAAAGCGTTCGAGTATCGATCTGTTTTATCGCAATGCCTTGCGCAGGGGCGATAAAATTCTCCACGTTCCTCTCGATGAAAAAGCGATTTGGTTCGATATTGGAACGCCCGAATCATATGTGCGCTGCCTCAGTACATTAGGCCTAAGCAATGATCACTCAGAGAGATGGTCGAGATCAGGCATACAAATTATCACGAACCAAGAGAGTTTATTAGATTCAATTGCCGAACCGCGATCATCATTGCCTCATCGAGATCAAGCAAAGAGCAAAAATGATAGTCTTGAACAATCATGTCTCGACAAGATCAATAATCAAAGTTGGCAATGGTTGGGCCACATGCACCGATTCCCTGATAGACTTCTGAGTGAATTGGAAAGAGTAACTCGCAGGGTGGGTGAAATGAGCGGGGACGAAAGAGATGAGAAGCTTGCTTCTCTCCTTGTCATTCAAAGCCACACTCGGTTTCTAAAGGGAAACCACTCCAGTGGGCTACCAGCTCAAGAAGGAGCTGTACAAAGTGGGTTGGTCAGAGGTTACTTGGATGTCTCCGCTCCGCCCAGTCTTCAGGGGCGCTCACTTTTCGCAACCCCTCTTTTCATTCCTTTGGCTCTCCTCGTGCAAAGTTTTGAGCCAAGCAATCTAGCACTCAACAATCCCTTTTGGCTTCTTATCACTCCGCCGAAGCAGTGAGGAGTTCACCAGTGGGTTCATTTTCGTTGTCTGCATCCGCCGCGGCTTGACCATCAGCGCGTTCGTCTTCCATTTCAATGCCATTCTCATCTTTGAGAGCAACTTTATTTGCAGCACGGTAGCTCAAGACCATTCCAACCCGAATGCGGTCAGGATTCAAGATCTGGGGGTTTTCCTTCCAGAGAGCTCGCCAAGCACCTTGAGTTCCGTAGAACTTAGCAGCGAGTCGAGAAAGGCTATCACCCTGACTCACCGTATAGATCTGCCGACTTCCCATCTCGTATTTTTCTGCGAAGGCTTTTGATGCTTCGTTGAGCGTGAAGTAAATCACGTCGCCAGGATAGATCTTGTTGGCATCGACAAGTCCGTTCTCTGACTGAAGTGCCTTCCACTTACCGCGCGAACCGTAAATTTTTTGCGAAATCGCACCGAGCGTATCTCCGCGCATCACGTAGTAAGCCATCTTCGAGCCCATTTCGGGGAGTGACGTTGGGCCGCTGGGTGCAGCTTCAGATTCGCCTGTCGCCTCGGATGAAGTTGTTGCAGTTGCTTGCGTGGCTGGTGCTTCCGATGCTGATGCTGGAGCAGCAGTATCGGCTGGAGCCTCAGGAGCAGCGTTTGTCGGCACGGGTGCAGCGGCATTTGCGCCTGCTGCGAACGGATTCGAAGTGTTTGCATCCGCAGCAGACGCAACAGCCGAGTTGTCGCTCGGGGGAGCTGCTGCCGGCGAAGTTTCGCCAGCGAGCGCATTTGCATTCGCATTGCTGGCAGCATCTCCATTCAGAGCTGCACCTCCATCAGGCACGGAGCCGGCGGCATTTGCAGCATCTGCAGAAGCGTTTGCCGCAGAGCTGTCGCCCCCAATTGCGTTGTTCAACTCATTACCAATGGGGTTGTTGCTCGACGCAGCTTCGCCCTCGGGCTTTGCTGTGTTGGCAGCCTCGGTGTTAGCGTTCGCGTTAGCGTTCTCACCCGCAGCTGCATCGTTGGCAGCATTTCCGGATGAAGACTCTTCTCCCGACGCAGCTCCTTCGAGAGCCGGTGTTGGCTCTTCCTCGCCTGTCGAACTGCAAGCAACAGGTCCGACAGCGAGAATGATTGCCGCAACTGCGGGAAGCAGATAACTTCTAAATTTGGAGAGCGAACGAAAACGCATCATTGCTGGAGACCCTCGTGCAGGTATTCCAAATCAGGACCTGAGTCCCGTTACACAGCTTGAGCATCGGAACTGCTCTCAAAAGCTTTAAACGCTTTGCATAAAATTTTGGCATATTAATTTGCCCCAGCGTCACAGTTTTGACAGCCGGTGGTTCACGGAGAGAAAATGACTGCCTTTGAACACATCACGGTTCTTCTCAATGAGACAGTGGAAATCTTGAGTCATGCACTCATCTCAGAGCAAAAAGACAATTCTCTGTGTTTCGCAGACTGCACCCTAGGTGGAGCGGGTCACACACTTCAACTTCTCAAAACTCTCTCTGTCTGTCTTTCACGTGAAGACATGTCGCATTTGAATTTTGAAATGATTTGCTGCGACCAAGACCCAGTTGCAATTCGTGTCGCAAAGCAACGAATCGAAAACTGGCTCGGCCAACTCGGTCGCGAATCAGACAGGATCAAGGTCACATTTCTTGAATCCAATTTCAGATTCTTGCCAAGCTGGATGAAGGAAAATCGCCCAAACGCAAAGCTCGCAGGATTGATGGCTGACCTAGGAGTGAGTTCCCCGCAGCTCGATGAAGCCACACGAGGTTTCTCATTCTTGCGTGAGGGACCGCTCGACATGAGAATGAACACAAACCTTGGGAAAACAGCTAAAGACCTTTTGCTAACAATGTCCGAGCACGAACTGACAAACATCTTCCAAAACTTTGGAGAAGAACCGCGTGCTAGGGCGCTTGCAAAGGCGATTGTAAAAGACCGCAATTCCCAAACATTGCCACTGTCAAATACTGTGGCATTCGCGCAATACGTTGCTCGAGTCCTGGGATACCATCAGAGTCGGGTTCACCCCGCAACTCGAATCTTTCAGGCACTGCGAATAGCGGTCAACGAAGAGCTTGCTGCAGTCGAGGAACTGCTTAACGGAGTTCCAGATGTCATGGGGCCAAACAGTTGGGTTGCTGTCATCAGCTTCCACTCGTTGGAAGACAGACTTGTGAAACGATACTTCAGAGCCTGGGAGGCTGGAAGCATGAGTCCAAACGAAAAAAGAGCGAACGAAAAACAATTGTGGCTCGAAACTCAAATGGGACTTGTCGGCCATCTGAATGAATCCGAAACCTCATTCGGCTGTGAATCTCCGCGTGGTGGAATCACTGCGAGCGAAGAAGAAATTGCAAACAATTCACGCTCTCGGTCGGCTCGTCTGCGTGGATTCAATTTCACGCGAAACATTCAGAAAGAAATGTGAGATCGCTCAGTAGAGAATTGAGTGACCTAATCAAGGGGGCCAGATGAACTTGAATCTCAAACGACTTGACGCAAGTTTGCTCTGCTTCGCCTTGGTTGTGGTGGCAGCCATACCCGTGGCAGCTCTGCGCACAAAAACCTATGCAATCGGTTATGAATTGGGACGTCTCAAATCTGAGGAAAAACAACTCAGACAGAGAAACACTGAACTGCAGGGACAATTAGCATCTGTTCAAAGAGCTGTGCGTGATTCCAGATTACGCAATCCAACCAACGGCGGACAAGCTCAACTCAACCTCCCTTCTAAATCCAACGTTCTGCGCCCACAAAATCCGCGGAAGGAAACGGAGAGCGAACGCGTTGAAAAAAATCCTTAAAAACAAAAAAAGCCGAAAGTGGTTTGCGTTCACCGCCAAAAATGACACCCACCTCAGAGTGAGTTTGTTCGGGGGCGCCTTAGCTTTGGCGGGCGCATTCATGGTCGCTCGATATGCACAGCTTGCAGTTCTTCCCACGGAATTAAATGAAAAACTTCGCAGCAGAGCTAGCAAACAATTCGAATCTGAAGTGAAGCTACTTCCACCGCGAGCCAAAATTGTCGACCGCAGCGGCCGAACCTTGGCCGTGAGTGTTCTGCAGCCAAGTCTTTTTGCAATTCCAAAAAGACTTCCACACGACCGAGCATCGCTTGAGAAAATTGCGCGAACAATTCGTATTCCAATACAAACTCTCGTCGAACTTCGAAAAACAAAAAAAGGATTTGCCTGGCTGCGCCGCCATATTCCACCGAGTGAATTCGCTAATATGGGAGATCTTCAACAATGGCGAGAATTTATTGGTGTCGCTGAAGAACCTAAACGAATTTATCCTGAAAAAGAGGCCGCGGCTCATTTGATTGGATTTGTAGGATTGGACAACTCTGGTCTTGAGGGTGTTGAATCCATCTACAATTCGATTCTGAACGGAACACCCCAAGTCGCAAAGGTGACACGCGATGCGCGCGGCCACATTACGCTCATCACACCAAACGGAGCCGTTCAACCTGAGCATCAGAGTGCACCACTCCAACTATCCATCGACTTATCAATACAAACCACAGCCGAATCCGCACTGAAAGAAGGGATTCTGAAAGCAAAAGCGCGCGCCGGCTCTGCCGTTGTTATGGACGTTCAAACCGGTGAACTTCTCGCAATCGCTAGCTACCCGACCTACGATCTCAACTCGCCTCCCAGTGGAAATCCTGAAGCACGCCGTTTTCGTCCGCTCATGGATGCTCTTGAATTGGGATCAGTTGTGAAGCCTCTTTTCATTGCGCGGGCGATCGATAAAAAGAAAATCCGAGACAATGAAAAATTTTTCTGTGAGAACGGAACAATGCCCGTACCAGGCGGAAAAATCCGCGACACACACCCTCATGGAATTCTTTCACCTGCAGAAATTATCAAGGTCAGTAGCAACATTTGCACCTACAAGATCGCACAAAAATTAGGCCGCAATGGCCTTTACGATGCAATGGGCGCATTTGGGCTCATTCGACCCCCTGGAACGGGCCTTCCGGGTGAGTGGGCCGGGCGAGTTGCCAAACCCGACAGCTGGAGAGAAATGCGATTTGCCAACATGGCGTTTGGTCAGGGCATAGCCATTAGCACTCTTCAAATGACAAGGGCCATGGCAATTTTGTCCGGCAACGGAACTGATCCAGGTATTAGGATACTTGCACTTGAAGAAGAACGAGATGATCTCAAACCAGAGCTTCCTCCTTTGCGGGTCATCTCTGAGGAGACCAGTCGCATGGTCACAGAAATGATGCGCGGTGTTGTAGAAGAAGAAGGCGGCACAGGACGACTCGCTTCCATCTCTGGATTGAGTGTTGCTGGAAAAACAGGAACTGCACAAAAATATGACCCCAAAACACGCTCATATAGCGAACGAATCGCGACCTTTACAGGTGTCGTGCCCGCAGACAAACCACGCCTTGCAATCACGGTCGTCATTGACGAACCACAAGTCCGGCCGGCCTATGGTGGAGTCTTGGCGGGTCCGGTTTTCTCGGAAATTGGACAAAAAGCAATCAATTATCTGAATTCACGTGGGCTTATCCAGCTCGATTCCTCCGCGCCGCTCGCCGAACCTGGTCCGCTCGCAAAGCGTGGCAGCGAGGGAACAAGCAATGATAGGCACTGAACTTGACCAAGAATTCATCATTCAGCCAGGTCGAGCTTTGCTCCTTCTGGAAGCCGAAAATCTTCTTGCGGAAATTCCTCCAGAATCTTCTGCGCTAAGAAGAGGTTCGCATCACCAAGAGCTACCTCTTGTTTGGGATACAAGAAAAATCCCTGAATCAAGTGGCCCAATCATTTTCATTGCCCGAACAACATCTCGTCATAACACTCATTCCGAGGTTGAAGCGCTTCTTAACAAAGGTCACTTTGTCATCGCAGAAAGTGAGAAATTGTCGAGATTTTCGCAACAGATGAATGGCGAAAATACGCAGTGGTTTAATGAAATTGCACGGCACCCCAACGTGATTCTCTGCACATCCTCCGACCGTGCCAGGGACCTCCTGATTGAGAACATTTGTAAAGTCAAAACCGGAGAATGGACGACGCTTGCAATCACTGGAACGAATGGAAAAACGAGCACAACCCAAATGACCTCAACCCTGCTTGAAGAATTGAGCCATAACTCGGTGCTTCGGCTGGGAACACTTGGCATTCAGGTGGGCTCGCATCTCTGGGATAATCCCTTTCCAACGATGCCCGACTATCCGGGCCTTCTTGCAGCGCTCCGAGCTGCGCAAAACGATTTCAATTGCCGACAATTAGTGATGGAAGCAACGAGTATCGGAATTCAAGAAAACAGACTGGGTCAGTGGCCAGTCCAGTGCGCCGCATATTTGAACCTCACGCAAGATCATCTCGATTATCACGGCACGATGGAAAAATATCTTGAGGCTAAACTTGATCTCTTTAGAACACACCTTCTCCCCAATGGTCAGGCAGTTATTAATTGTGCCGACCCTCACTGGGATAAAGTGATCGAAGCTGCAAAAGGAAAAAACAGATTCTGCATCGGATTTGGTGGCACTGCGCAAAGGGATTCCTTCTTTCAAAAGGCGCGTTCTATTTTTTCAGGAGTCAGGTTTTTCGAGATAAGCCACAAAAGAAGTTCAACGTCCGGGATTGCAGGCCAATGGACACTGTGGATCGATGCACTCAACCACGTCGCCCAATGCCAATACCATGTTCGACTGCTCGGGGACGTTCAGCATGAAAATTTGGCGGCAGCAGCTGCGATGATGATTTCGCTTGGTTATCCGCTGAACCAAATTGCGCAAATAACTTCTCAAGTCAGAGCCATTGCGGGTCGCCTCGAGCCCGTTGAAATGGCCTCTCATGAAGGCCTGCCCTGTGTTCTCGTCGACTATGCGCATTCACCTGACGCACTCGAAAAAACCCTTCTCACATGCAAATCGCTGCTGCCGGAAGGTGGAAAACTTTTGTGTGTTTTTGGCTGTGGTGGCGATCGTGATCCCGGAAAGCGCCCGAAGATGGGAAGAATTGCAGCAGAGATTGCAAACAGAGTCTGGATCACGTCCGACAATCCACGAACTGAGTCACCCGAAAAAATCCTGCAAGACATCGCAGCGGGTGTGCCACAGACACGTTTGGAGGCAACCCAGACGTGTGTTGATCGACGAGACGCCATCGGGGATGCCATTTCTTTTGCCAACGAAAAAGACATAATTCTTATCGCCGGAAAGGGTCATGAGGATTATCAGATTCTTGGAACGACAAAGTATCCGTTCTCTGACTCCGAGGTTGCTCGACAGGCTCTGAAGGTCAAACGTAACATTTGAGAAACGAAGCGAAGGATGCGTCTTTATGCTACTGCTGCTGATCCAACGACTGACTCACTTTGAGCCCAAACTCAACGCCTTGAGTTATCTCTCGAGCCGCGCAATTCTCGCGCTCATGACCTCAATTGTCATTTCTCTCGTTCTATACCCGCCCTTGATACGCCGATTGCGTGCCCTCAAACTCGGACAACCTATCCGCGAACTTGGTCCGGCAACTCATTTCGAAAAAAAGGGCACCCCGACTATGGGTGGGGTCGTCATCATTTTCGCCACTTTGCTCAGTGCTTTTTTGTGGATGGACGTAAACAACCATCACCTTTGGACCTTAACACTTGTAACCATTACTTTTGGATGTGTTGGATTTGTTGACGATTACATGAAGATCTCAAAGAAAAACCCCAAAGGCTTGGCAAGCCGCTACAAATATTTAGGCCTTTCAATTGGCGCATGTATTGCGCTTGCTTGGCACATAAATCAACCCGTTTTCACCGATGCACTTGCAGCAGGTCAATCTCCCCTCACAACCGTTTACATCCCATTCCTCAAACAAGCCTCGTTGAATCTTGGATGGTTGTACGTCCCGTTTGCCTATTTTGTGCTTGTGGGTTCAAGCAATGCGGTGAACCTGACCGATGGCCTCGATGGTTTGGTGATTGGACCAGTGATAACCTGCTCAATTGCATTACTTGTTCTGAGTTACGTGACAGGCAACGTGGTTGTTGCCAAGTACCTCTACTATCACACCATCCCAGGCTCGGGTGAGATCACGGTCTTTCTCGCAGCATTGATTGGCAGCTCAATTGGTTTCCTTTGGTACAACGCCTGGCCTGCGCAGGTTTTCATGGGTGACTCTGGTGCACTGCCATTAGGTGGAATTCTTGGCGCCGTTGCTATGATCACCGGCCACGAAATTCTACTGATCATCATGGGGGGTGTCTTCGTTGTTGAGGCTCTGTCTGTCATCATTCAAGTTGGCTCGTTTAAAATGCGCCAAAAAAGAGTTTTTCGGATGGCACCACTCCATCATCACTTTGAAAAAGGTGGGTGGCCAGAACAAAAAATAACCGTTCGTGCTTGGATAATTAGTTTCATGCTCGCACTCTTGAGTATTCTGAGCCTCAAATTGAGATAAAAAATGAATATCGCAGGGAAAAAGATTTGGATTATTGGCGCCGCAAGAAGCGGATTGGCAGCGGCGCGCCTTCTTCACCGCCATGGAGCAAATCTGTTTGTCACAGATTCAAACCAGATAGAAGCCTCAACAAAAGAGGCTCTGACTGAGTTAAAGATTCCATTTGAAGAAGGTGGTCATTCCATTGGTCGACTGTTGAAGGAAGCGCAAATGGTTGTTTTGTCGCCAAGCGTTCCTCTCGACAAGCCCCTTCCCAAGGCAGTTCGACAGGCGGGCATTCCACTCGTCAGTGAAATTGAAGTGGCGAGTTGGTATTTACCAGAGTCAGCTTTTGTTGTGGGTATTACCGGAACAAACGGAAAAAGCACGACGACACATTACGCATCGCAACTTTTCGCTCTTGGACAAAGAAACTCTGTTGCTTGCGGAAACTATGGTCGGGCTTTCTCAGATGCACTGATTGATCCCGCAAAATTCAATGCGTTCGTTGTCGAATTGAGTAGCTACCAGCTAGAGACGACTCTCTCATTCAGACCAAATGTCAGTATCCTTTTGAATCTCCAAAATGATCACCAGGCTCGATATGGCACGATGGAGGAATATCTCAAAAGTAAATGGCGCCTCGTGCTCCTAACGCGCCCAGATGGGCTCGCGATCGTGGACGAGGCTGTTCTGCGCAAAGCAATAGAAATTGGACTTGCGATGCCTGAATGCAGAATCATGGTCAGTTATGGATTCCTCGACGCCGCTGCATCTTCTTCGGTTATGGATTCTCTAAAGAGAGCGGAACAAAAACACAATCTTTGGAATTTTTGCACCGAGAGAACCCTTCCTGTGCCGAGTTATGGAGGCCTCTCGAGTCTCGCATTTGAGATGTTGTCAGACTCACAGTTTACTCACGTATGGCTGTCAAAACTGGGAACGGATGAGGATTCGTTTAGGGTGAATTTCGCGGGACGTGGGCCCCAGGAAAACTCTCTCACCTTAGAAATCAGCAAGCCCGTCTTGCCGGGCGACCACAATCAACTCAACATTCTTGCCGCATCACTACCCGCAATCCACGATGGCCTGCATCCAAACATCGTCCGCGCTCAATGGAACCAGAAATCGAGCGTCTACCAGCACCTCGCGCACCGCCTCGAGGAAATTGGCAAAGGTCAAAGCTTCCGAACCTCTGCTTCAAAAGAGATCTCAGTACGGATGATCAACGATTCAAAAGCAACAAACGTGGAAAGCACAATCGTAGCCAT
>CAIZJW010000156.1 GCA_903933385.1 uncultured Silvanigrella sp.
ATGTTTGTCGCTGAAGTTCTAAAAGGCGCTCAGGGATATAACATGTCTCCTGCTGAGGGGCCGAATGATTCGCAGCCTACTTCGTTCATAGATTTCGCACCACAAGATGCCCTTGCAAGCGGTGCATCGAACACAAGCAATGAGAAGACAGTTGTTCTCCCTGGGAGTGCCTCCAACGCTCATGTGGAGATGAGAGCCGAAGAGAGTAGTTCAATGTTTTCAAGGCAATCAGATCTCGATTTGACCCTTGCAACAGTTGTACAACCTCTGACAATGCAAAATGATGTGATTCAGCCAGAATCTCCAGCAGTCTCAGACTTTGTATTGAACAGAGCAACAACTGTTGCCGCGGAGTCGGAAGTTGCCAAATCAGTTATTCAGGGCTCAACAACTGTTGAAAAACCTGAAGTCAACAAACAGCCGGTCGCATCGGAAAAAGCTAAAACTGGCGGAGGAGAGAAAAGCAAACCTGCTTCTGGAGGAAAGAGCTCTGAAGGGGGGGCAAAAGAAAAGGCAGGAAGCACTGACAAGAAGGCCTCAGCTCAGCAAAAAGGAGCGTCAGGGGCTGGAAAAGTAGGGCAATCACCCAAGCAACAAGATCATTCAGCTGCGCAAACACAGATGCCTGCGGTCGCACCGCTGCAAAAAGGTCTTCCAAAAGATTTACGAATTGTTTTGGGTTTTTTTGTGTTTTCTCTTTTTTTGGCAGCGATACTTATTACTTTAAAGCAGTTCCGAAATTCGTCTGAAAAAAATAAGATGTCGATAGAAATTGCAAGCCAAGCTCCGGTTGCGACACCCAATCCGAGTGATAAAGCATCCGCGAGTTCCTCATCCAATTCAGTCAAAAATAACGTGGCTGCAGTTGAGAAAAAGGCACAACACAGTGTTGCTGCGAAGTCAGGCGGAGAGAAGCCCTCTGTAGCTGATAACTTCGATAATGAATTGAGTGATGAAACTGAAGCGATTGATGAAGAAGATGTCGAAAGTGACGAGGAAGAGAGTGTTGTTACGTTGTTGACCCGGCCTACAAGTCGCTATTCTCCCTCGAATAAAGGTATTGTTCCTTTGCTTGAAACCACGGTTGCGCTCGATAGAGTCCAGCCCCGCAAAGTATTGAACCTTCTCAAGCGTCTGCCGGAAAACTATGGAGTTTCGGACAGTTTAGAAAGAACCGCCATTCGCGAGGTGACTGGAAGGTACTATTTGCAAGTAGGGGCTTATTCAAAAGCTTTAATTCTTTTCCGGCAGGCCTGTCCTGATCCGGCCAAGAGCAGTGAAATTGAGATTTGCCTGCACGCTGCCAGAGGCCTGCTGGTGACAGGAAATTATGAAGAGTTGAAGGAAATGCTTCAAGGGCTCAATGTTCGAATGATTGGCCAAAAAAATCAATGGCGCGAATGGCTAAAACTGCTTGAAGCTGCATCCTCCATAGCTAAGCCCAATGTTGAAAATTTAGTTCGCTTTACGGATGAAATGATCGACAAAGGTCCTTACTTGACCTCGGAATGGAATTTGCAACTTTCGGGTTATTTTGCCCGAATGTTGATGTCCGTCCCAAATACGGATCGCTATGAGTTTCTGAAAACAATATCAGGAAGTCGCAAAAAGGCGCTTGAAGTGCGACTTGCTCCAGAACAGTATGGTCAGGACATTGGTTCTTATATGATGCCATCTGTTTTGAATATTCTTCTCCGTCATCATGAGTTGCCTTCCCTGTTGGTACAAAGTGAAGAGCCTGAAACTGACTCTGAGTTCAGTCTTACAGCTTGGATGTTCAATGTTATTGCTCAGTCGAAAATGAATGAACCGAGGCAAACCCGTGCACGTCTGGCGCCCCTGTTTGCAGAAAGAAGTTTTGCACCTCTCGCAAGAATTATCGAAGGTCATCTTGCAGCGCAGGCTGGCGATTTTCTGGGCGCGAATTCGATGATTGCTGAACAAATCGGGATAGGCCCTGACAAGAAGGAATTCACGAGTGAATTAGCTTTGAAGAACGCTCAAACTAAACAATTTCTGGTGGCAACTCAGCGGTTGAAGGAGTTGCCATTCCTTTATGTAGAGTGGCTGTTTTTGGGAGTGAAGGTTGCTTCTGGCTTGAGCGATAAAGATACGATGAAAAGTATGGTTTTTGCTCTTGATGATGTCCGGCGACGCTTCCCGGAGCTCAGCAATGAGTTTCAATATTGGAGTATGCTGACCCGCGGACAAAGGCTCCTGGGAAATATGGCAGCAGTCGAGGCTGCTCTGAAAGAGTCCGAGCGCCTCGGGTTTACTGCTCATGAAAAGGGTTTTGTTGCTGCCGACAAAATCTGGGTTCTCATGAAAAAGGGAAAGAAAACTGATGCAAAGTCTCTGATGCGTCAGAGTTTGAGAGAATTTCCCCACCATTCCCGGTTGTTGGAATTGGGTGCTGAGTTCGCAGCGCAGTGGGGGGAAGATCCTTCCTCATACCTCAAATTGGAGGCGGAGATCCCCAAGCGCTTTGGAAATAGAGGGAGAGACCGGGCTCTGTTGTCGTTCTTTACCATTCGGAAATTATTGACTCATTTTTAAAAAAATTGATCTTATTCAAATCGGACTTAAGTCTCGGTCAATGGCGCCGAAGCATGCTTTTGAGGGTCAGTTAACGTTTTTGCTGTGTGCTTCAGGAGGCTCTTATGATTCGCGCTTTTGCTCCCGCTCTTGGTGATTTTCGAGGTACCGGTGAAATGAGGGATGGCACAGAACTGCGCTGTACTTTCTCCGGCCAAGAGGTCATCCCGGGCGTTTGTTACGGGCTGCGCTTGGAAGTTACGACCTCCGAAAGCGAAGGTCAGATGATGGATGTTTACTTTGTTCTCTCACAAGACGCCGGAGAACACCTAGAAATACAGTACTTTGACGGAAGAGAGCATCTTCACTCGCTGCATTCGGTGAACTCACCGATGCTCTCCGAGCATCCCAATGGGCGTATCTTCAGCTTCGAGGGCAATCGCCCCAACGGAACTTTGATTCGTTTCCACTTTGACCTTGTGTCGAGTGAGAGAATCGACATCACAATGGACTCGAATTCGGCCCGTGATTCTCATGTGGAAGAGCGCTGCTGCTTGAGGCTCGAACGAGTGCATCATGCACTCATGGGCTCCGCTGCCTGAAAGCTCTGCGCGCCTCTATGACGCCTTGGCCTGTGCTGTTTGGGAGGATTATGGCCCCTGGTAGCAAAATTGTACCAGGGTTGGTGACGGCGTTGCAGCCTGTTTGAGCCCGATTTCCAAAAATTGCTCCGAATTTTTTAAGTCCGGAAGAGACTTTAACCTCTCCTAGCGTGACAGGAACTAGACCATGATCGAGGCGCAGATTAGCGCATTTGGTGCCCGCACCAAGGTTACAGTCGATACCTAAAATGCTGTCGCCCACATAGGCGAAATGGGCCGCTTTGGCCTCTTGAAGAAGTAACGCTCCTTTGAGTTCGCTGGTGTGTCCAACCACAGCGCCCCGGCAAATATAAACCTGTCCGCGAATGTATGCCCCGTGCCTCACGGTCGCTCCAGCTTCTATGTAAGTTGGTCCCGCAATATAGGCACCGGCTTCAACGATAGCTCCTTCTTCAACAACGATTTGTTCTTTGTTTTCAAGAAAAGATTGAGCACTGATTTGGCCTCTGAGGCGAAGATTTGCAGGTGTTGCTGCAATTTGCTGTGAAACGAATTCAGCA
>CAIZJW010000157.1 GCA_903933385.1 uncultured Silvanigrella sp.
ATTTGAGGATATTCTGAACTCCGTTGTTGAAAACGCCGAATTCAGAGGATTTCTGGAGAGCTACAGAGGGCATCATGACAATTCAATGCCCGAACATCGACTCACTCTTCGCAATATATTTTTAGCTGAGTTGAAAAATTTTTATTGTGACTGTTTTAGTCAATATTCAAGATTCAGAGTTCCATTGAGTGAAAGTTTTTTAAAGGATTTTGAATCTGCGGTGAATACTGCTCTTTATTATTGGCACGGTCTTGGCGACAGAAACTTTCAATTCAGGACTATTGTTCACTTTTTGGGGATCTCTCCCGAGCCGCTTCAAGTCAGTTCGGATACGACTTCATTGTCAATGCTTGTCAATGAATGGGGTATTGGGTTCTCTCAAGAACAATCGTTTTTCGAATTTCCCAAAAGAGCGTCGCTAGCAAGGGTTTGTGGCATAACAAGTCTGAAGCTAAAACTACCATTGGATGAAAATGATAAGGCAGTTCTCTTTGCAAGGGCTCGGCTTCTGCAACGAGAATTTTGTCTTCTCATTGATGAATGGGAACATTGTAATTCAATCTTGGCGGTCAAGCAGTTCGCTTTGAGGAAAATGGCACAGGGTGAATTAAGGCTGGCGCACTCGAAAATGCAAGAAATCTCGCGGACGCGCGATGAATTGGCGAAATGGTGTGTTTCCACTGCAGCTGACTTTCAGCTTTTCATTTCTCGTGCGATTGCCATTCCATCATTGGATTCTGATATTAAAGCTGAAGTTAAGGCACTCAATGCGCTTGTTTTGTCCGGATTACAGAAGTTTCTTCTACCCGCATCAGTCAGTCGTCATGTTTATTCTTCTGACGTACTTTCCGAAGTTATGCGCTGGGTTGGGTTTCGTCTCTCCACGGAGCCTGAAGATATGTTTACCCTCATCTCGGAATTAGCTTTCTCTACAGCATTAAATAAAAGGATAGATGCAGCAAAGATTTTGCACACACTGAACGGAAAAAGCTTCGACTGGATTTTGAGTGCCGACCCTTCTGCTGCAATTAAGTCTGTTTGTTGGGGTTTGACACGCTTTGAGCACCGTCTTCTGACGGTTCTTCTTATCATCAGTATTGATTCAAAGGTGACCCCCCATTCTCTCGATTCCCATTGGATTCACACGATAGCCAGTGTCGTTGAGATGCCTGGAACATTCTCAGTACCTGAAAAAACGGATTCAACACTTCAGTGTGATTTAGAGCAGTTCGGCTTGTTCAATAGCCGAGCGATAGCTGCTATCGAGAAAAGTCTCGCGAACTCGCGGGATGATGCTCTCAAAACATCTCAATTTATAAAAGAGTTTTTACTTTCAGAAATCAGTCCTCAGGGTGAGGGTGGTGCGCCGCACAGAGAGCCATTGAAATGAACAAAGCGAATCTTGAGCCACGTCGTAAAGCGGCAGTTGATATTAAGCTCCTACGACTTGAACTTTTTCCCCGCGGGCGAACTCCTTGTGAGGAAATTTCTCACGAGTGGAGTCCGGCGCAGCCTACTGAAAACCTCTCTCCCGAGGCTGCGGCCGCTCTACTGAGAATTGAAATATGGGCTCCGCAAAGTGTTGTGAGAGAGAGATATCGCAAGTTACAAATGCGTTATCCTCCGGAGCAGTTTCCCGAACGGCACACGCAGTTGAGGCCAGCATTCGAATTACTTTCAGAACCAGTTGTTCGTTTGAATTGGTATTGGCAAAGTGGTTTGATTCCAATCATGACTTCGGCGGCTGCCAAAGCTGAATGTCCATTGTGGAATCAAGAAATGAATCAAGAGCCATTTGATGCGCAAAAAGCTCTTTCAGGTATCGTAAATTCTTTCTTATGACCGCATCAATTGATTTAAAGCATCTGACATTGTGAAAAGCCTTTTATCTAGCCCATGCTTTAAAATGCGTTCGCACAAATCAACCGCACCATCAGCAAAGAGTTTTCTAGAGTGAGCCACGTGAGTGAGTCTCAGTTCTTCTGCTCCTTGACTGAGAAAAATGCTGTGTTCACCCACAACGGATCCCACTCGTGTCGAAGAAATTTTATCTGAACTTATTCCTGCAGCGAGGGCCAGGGTTTTTGCAGTGCCACTCGGTGCGTCTTTTTTCATTGTGTGGTGTGATTCCCAAAGAGCGAGGTCAAAGCCCAATTGTTTTGCGAGTTCTGCCACTGTTTTCCCGGTGACAGTTTTTGCCTTGAGAAGTTCTTCAAGAAAAAAAACTCCGCGAGAAAAATTTGATGAAAGGACGATCGGGGTCTTCGATGAAATCATTTTAATTTTTTGAGTAAGCTCTTCTGAGTGGCCCGTCGTGCCAATGACCCATGCATTTAATGTGTGCTTTGTATCAAGTTTGACAAGCTGATCTGCGATTTTTTCTGTACCTTCTGGAAGTGAAACATCAACGATGACTGTTTTAAAAATAGAATTCTCTTTCGTGGGTGTGAAGAATTCGCTGATATTTTCAATATCGTTTCGGCCCAGTGGAATTACTGAGTAACCTTTTTCCTGAGCTGCTGCTGATATCTCGCGCCCCAGTCGTCCGGATGCGCCAACGAGTAGCATTCTGTTCATTCATTTCTCCTGTTATTTCAGCTGCTTGATTTTTTTTTTTAAAATACTGGAAACTCTGTTTGACAACTTCATTCCGAGAGACTACCTACCGCGTTCGCCAATCACAACGATTGGCGGTGTTCTTTGAAAAGAGAAGAGAGAAGTCACAGAGTGCGGGAAGATCCGCGCGAAGCGACAGAAAGATTTGAGCAGCAATGCTCAGAGAATTTTGTAACGGACGCGTGGTTTTACCAAATAAACGTCAATGAACGTTA
>CAIZJW010000158.1 GCA_903933385.1 uncultured Silvanigrella sp.
CCAGCTGGAGTTTTAATTTCCGACATCATTAACCCAGGCGTATGACCATCGGACCAATGGAAGCTCACAAACGAAGAGATCGATTCGTGCGCCTCTTTGTCAACCAAACAAAGCCGGCCACTGTCTTTCAACAACTTGTTCAGCTCAGGAACGAAGGATGCCCTATCGCGCGGATGAGGCGCGTTGGATCGTTCCCAGTTTTTTCGCGACGCATGAAAGCGTGCCTTTGGAAAAACAAGATGCAATGGGCCATCTTCATAACGACTTAAAACACCGCCAGCATGATCAAAATGCAGATGAGAAAGAACAACATCATCTACCGTGTTTGGGTCAATGCCCATCTGAGTTAGGTTGTTCACCAAGCAGTGTTCTTGCTCAACGACTCCAAAGCGCTCGCGCATTTTTGGTTCAAAAAAAGCACCAATGCCAGCCTCAAACAGAACCTTTTGACCTGTATCTGTGATGACAAGCAAGCTTCGGCAAGCAAGAGAAATTCGATTGAGGTCATCGGGTGGCGACCACTTCTCCCACATTGCTTTGGGAGCGTTTCCATACATGGCACCGCCATCTAACTTTTGGCTGTTACCTTCGACAGCAATCAATTTCATTCTCTTTCACTCCAACCCAAACTGTAAACTGTGTCTGCTTTCCAAAAAGACTTCTGACTTTGCCAAGGCAGAGTCCGTTCCAAACGGCCGGGCCCTCGCGGCAGACCAGACCATGCAGCCGACAAACCATACAAGAAATCGAACTGACTTTCTGCCCATTCGCGCTCAATTTGCTCTCCAGAGCCCGGACCTCTGAACCAGTGCACAAAGGTTGAGAGTTGTCCCGTCTGCGGGGCAAGCCAGTTCAAACGGGATCCCCAGGAGGGCAAAAGTAGCGCCCGCCCCTGAAGATTGCTGCGCCATTCCTTCAAAAGACGACCGCCCGTGCTGCCTTGAATTAAATCGTGAAGCCACGTTGCTCCATCGAGAGGAGCCGCCACTACTTTGGATGCGAGACTTTCAAACGAATCACGCATCGCCCGCTGGTTGAGGAAAAAACCAGCAACCATTCCTGCGCCCTTTGTCGAGTCGGTATTTAGAATTTCCCGCTCCTGAAAAGAAACTGTTGGATACCCAGCTTCGCCAGGAAGCTCCCCGCAAGAAAGCCTCTCACTGTTCTTGCCTTGAGCCAAAACAGACAGACAATCGCGCTGATTCGACCAAATCAAATGCTCCCCTCGGAGTGCCCAAAAAACACTGAATTGAGCCTTAAAGGCCTCTGTGGCATACAACACAGGTTCAATTGGATTCTCAAAAACGTCAGATAAACTGCACCAATTTTCTCCTACGTTCCCGAGCTCGCATAATCGCCCATGAAGCGCAGCAATTTGTTCGCCTCCAATATCGAAAACAGTTTCATGAACCAGAAGACCATCGATTGATTCAACACCCAGGTGCGCAAAGGGAAGCTCAGAGAACCAACTGGGAAAGTCGGCACCATCCTCACGCAAACCAGAGAACGTGAGCTTTGAATCGAAAAAGTGAACCGGAGCATTTTTTTGAATTCCAGATCCGATCCACCCTACGAATGGCTTCATCCAAAATGGTGTTTTAAAATGGATTGAACCTGCAACAACGAAGAGTCCTGAGTTCCAGAAGTCTTCAAGCAAGGCTCTCAGTGCAACGTCGTAGGGATCCTCAACAAAGTATTCCGCTTCGTCAGGATCCGGCAAAACAGAGGGTGGCAGGGCATAACTTTCATTTTCTGCAGCTTCATCGGTTGATTCCCGCACCAAAGAATATTCTTGTATCCAACCATCGAAATGTGCCAGGGCGCGAGAAACCTTCGATGGAGAAATCCAAAGCGAAAGAGTCATTTTTTCTGGTGTTAGAAAATCATTTTCCGACTCGGCAGTTGCCGGATTTAGCCAAACCGTAACGGCAGCGTTGGTTTGAATCGATTTAAGCAGGTAAGTATCTGCACGACGCGCTGTCGCCATCCATACCAAAAATCCGAAAAGTAGCGGCGCAAAAGCACACAAACCAAGTCCGAGGAGGAATTTCTGCAAGAATTTCCACACACCCCACCCCCTCTTCGAAGCATCAGCGAAACAACTCAAAAAGCCTTTTAGCAGCTTCCTGTCGCTGCGCCTCTTCTGCATCGGGATCGGTTTCACTCAGCAGAAGAGACTGCTCAGGCACCTCGCTTAAAAAACGCGATGGCTGAATATCAGCCCCTCTGGAATGCCGCGACCCTCGCGAACGAAAACCACAATGACTCAAAAACAAAAATTTCTGCGCCCTCGTCAGAGCTACGTAGAAGAGCCTTCTTTCCTCTTCCACTCCTGCGGGTGTCTCCATGCTTCGCTCATGCGGAAGGCGTTTTTCCTCAACCCCAACGACAAACACACACGGAAATTCAAGCCCTTTGGACGCATGGATAGTCATCACCTGAACTCGGTCGCCAACTTCTCGGCGGGGAGAAAAACTTGTTTCATCCAAATTCAACGCATCCACCATATTTGCGAGACTGAACTGATCGAGTTCTATCTTTTCAACAACCGCAAACATTTTATCCACCAGATTGGTTCGCCAGTTTGCAATCTGCATGCTTTTTGAAGTCGTCAGAATGTCTTGTTTCAAACCGAGAACTTCAAAACATCTCTTGAGGCAATTTGCCACATCTGCCTGACTTCGCGCCTGCAAAAATTCCTTGTGAATAGGAATGTATTGCTCAAGATATTGAGCAACGGCAGGAAATTCAGACCTGGATGTTTCCAAATAATCAAGAAAGGTAGTTCTAGGATTCTCAGCAGATCTCTTTTCGTAACCTTCGCTCAGTTGCTCAAGCGTGCGAAGCCCAATGCCTCGGGTTGGAACATTGATCACTCTAAAGAGGGCTTTGGCATCTTTGGGATTATTTGCAAAGCGCAGATAAGAAAGCAAATCGCGAATTTCTTTGCGGTCGAAGAACTCGCTGCCGCCGTGGACATGATAGGGGATTTTGCGCTCAATGAAGACCTGCTCGAGAATTTCAGTTTGTGCATTGCTGCGAACGAGAATAGTGAATCCAACCCAAGGAAGATTTTCCTCACGACGCAATCGTTGAATTTGATCCGTGACAAAAAGAGCTTCATCGCGTTCGTTTTCAGCAGAGTGAAGACGAACAGGACAGTTTTCGTTCTTTTTGCTCCATAAAGTCTTGCCAAGTCGAGTTACGTTCGTTGATATGACTGAGTTAGCCACGCTGAGAATTTGGCTGCTGCAGCGGTAGTTCTGCTCGAGGGTCACCCTCTTGGCCTCGGGAAAAACCTTGAAGAAATCGAAAAGCACTTGGGGCTTAGCACCGCGCCAAGCATAGATACTTTGATCGTCGTCGCCAACGGCGCAAACATTACGATGCTTTTCGCCGAGAAGTCGAATCAGTTCAAATTGCGAATTACTTGTGTCCTGAAATTCATCGACAAGAAAGTGAAGATAGCGCGAACAAATAGTTTCTCGAACGAAAGAATCGTCACGCAGCATGAGCACTGTTCTGTACACAATGTCATCGAAGTCAACCAAATTATAAAGACGCAGCCGCCGTTCGTAGTCTTCAAACACCTTCTTCACCAGTAGACGGTTGACCAAGTGTTTGGCTTGCCCGAGATCAGCCGGACGCATGAGTGCATCCTTGCATGCACTGATATGCTCATTTGCTGATTGCAGGGAAAAAATCTCCTGCAGCTTATGATCTGCCAGCGTTTCGCGCAGCAGATCGCGACTCACTCCCTCGTCGGCAATTGAGAATCCAGCAACCAACCCTGCGCGTTCAGGGAACTCTCTCAAGAGCCGCAAACAAAAAGAATGAAATGTCGAAAGAATTGTTCTTTTCTGGACAGCTTTACCAACCATATGAGCAAGCCGCTCGCCCATTTCCTTGGCTGCTTTGTTGGTGAAGCTCACTGCAACAATTTGCTCCGGCCGAACTCCGTGAGCAATCAAATTTGCAATCCGTGATGTGATGACCTTAGTTTTTCCTGTGCCAGCGCCTGCAAGCACAAGGAGCGGACCAGTGAGAGTTTGGACTGCATCATGCTGTTCTGGATTTAGAGATTTCAGCATTCCTGAGAAATCAAAATGACCGACTGACACCGTGCCTCACGCATCTTCAAAGAAAAACTGGAGAATAATGGGCTGCCACAAGCACACAAGCAACGCGGCAACTGCAAGAAACGGACCAAAGGGTAAGGCTGTTTGCAGACCCGCTCGCTTGCTTATGCCAAGAGCTATGCCAACAAGGCTGCCAAGTATGCTCGCCAGACCTAAAACAATCAACACTCCTTGCCATCCAACGATCGCACCGATCAGGGCCATATATTTAACATCACCAAGCCCAAGCCCTTCGCGGCCACGCAGAACCTCATAGGTTTTAGCAACAAACAAAAGCAACCCAGAGCCCACGAGAGCACCGGCCACAGCGCCCTTCCAACCCAATGCCAGGTTGGCCCCTCCAAGAAAAAGAGCAATTGGCGTCCCGCCCAAAGTGATCACGTCGGGCAAAATGCGGTGTCGGAGATCGATAAGAGTGAGCGGTAAAGCCGTATAAAAAAGAAACAAGCGAGTGATAAGCTGTATCAAAGGCTGAAATCTCATTCCGCCGAGCTGTGCTCCAGAGGCGACCTCCGGCCAAATCGCCGAGATGAATTGTATGGGTGTGAGGGTCTGGAAAAACAGAAATACAGTGCCCATCCCGCAAATCAGTTCAATGAGCGGATAAACCCATGAAACACGCACGCCGCAGTTAGAGCAACGCATCTTGACCAAAAAATAGCCGATGACCGGAATCAGCCCAACGGTTGGCACAGGGGCTGAACAATTGGGACAATGCGAAGGAGGCCTGACGACCGACATGTTTAAAGGCAAACGATGCGCAACAACATTGAGAAAGCTACCAATGCAGCTGCCCAGGAGAAAAAGGAAGAATGCAAAAAAAATGTCGAGTGTCGGTTCATCGAGCAGCATTCGACTTGCCCTCATGCTTGAAAACACATATCCCATAGAGTGCGGTGAGTGTGCCACAAGCCTGCAAATAGGGCCATCGGATGAAATCAATTTCAAAGAATAAGCGAGCCTTTCACGAATACCACATCGAAGACAAAGTCGAGGCTGGAATTGCTTTGCGTGGTTCTGAGGTGAAGTGCCTGCGTGATTCACATCCTAGCCTTGCAGAAAGCTACGCCATGATTCGTGAAGGACAGGCGTGGCTCATGAATCTCACCATCGCAACTTTGAAGCAGGCCTCTTATTTGAATCACACCGAACGTCGTGACAGACGACTTCTTCTCAACCGCAGAGAAATTAAGAAACTCGATGAAGCAACGCGACAAAAGGGCTACACGATAGTTCCACTCGAGATCTACTTTAACGATGAAAATCGAGTTAAAATCGAACTCGCGCTCGCCAAAGGTAAGGCCGGCCACGATAAGCGTGAGTCGCAAAAAAACAAAGATGCAAAACGAGAAATGGACCGCGCCTTGCGTCGGTGAGTTCTAGGCTGCACTCAATGAGTTCGTCAGTCGATATGCGGCTGGTAGAGAAATCCAATAGTTTCAATTTGGCCAAAGGCACAACCGGGCAAACCTTCTACCAGTTTCACTCGCAAATGTGACGCATTGAGCATGCCATTGTCGAGAATTTGCACGACGATTTTTTGGTTCACTTGAAGCGCACATTTGTCGGTATCTGCGAGTGTGTAGGATTGAGCAACTGAACGCTTGAACCAACTGTCGTAGCGCATGATGACTGCTAAATTGCCGCGCTCGGTTGGAATTCTTTGCTGCGGTGCTGACCAATTTGCCGTGGGTTGCGTTTGCGGCTCGGGTGGCGATTCGAAGATTCTTGAATTGTCGTTTGCTCGATCGGCTCCGCGCACTTCAGTTTTTGGTTGGGCAGAAGGTAATTGAGCCCAGACAGCCTTAATACTTGCAATATCATCTGACGTCAGATGAGCGCTCGCATTGAACAAAGAAGGCTGCATGACCGCCTTTGAAAAGTTGCTGTGATTAAGCCCAAAGGCATGACCCAATTCATGCAAAGTGGTTTTGTAACCTCCGGTTGGATCTCTGCGAGGATTCAGAACGCCTCTGACGTTTAAATGCAAACCGCCTTCGCCAACAAGAAAGACGCCCAACGTGGGAGACGTCGTTTGAGCAATACGAGTTTGAAAGAGCTGTTCATTATAATGAAGCGTCACCTGAAGATGTCCTCTGGCGAGATCACTCCGGCAGGAAGCAGATGTCGTTTCAAAAGAAAGCTTTGAGTTTAGTGAAGAAATCCATTCCTGGAGAGCAGAGCGAACTATTTTATCAAATCGAATTAGATCTCTGGACAACTCACCAGGCTCGGGAGTTCCCTCCGAAGTAAAACAAATTACGACCGGCAAACCATTTTTGATTGCGGGAAGGAGATTACTCGCAGGACTCGCCCACCAGCTCCC
>CAIZJW010000159.1 GCA_903933385.1 uncultured Silvanigrella sp.
AGGAGCCATCATCAATTCCTCCTCCGAACGATTGTCGAGAAGGTCGAGAGTGCGTGCATCAGGAAAGAGAACTCTAAGGAGTGTCGTCTTGCCTGTCCCTCTTGCTCCAAAGAGAAAAAAACTGTATTCATTAGGCAGGCTTATGCTTCTTTGGAACATACTCCGTTTTTACCTCGCAAAAACGGAGTATGTTCTACTATATGGGATAATTCAATTTTTTCGGGTTCTTACTGCAAAATATGAAAAGTAATTATCCTGCCGTTTTAATTTGTACTCTGCGCAGGCGCCTCTCGTTGCACCAGCCCGTTCAGGTCAGGAATTTGAGGAGTTGACCTCGGAACAAGGCACATTGAGGCAAAAGTCTCGGCACTCGGCGGCATCACAACCGTCCGTTACTTTATCAATGAATCGGACGCCTCCGCTTGCAAAGCCCCGAACTTTCTTTTTTCCCTGTTATTTGTCACACTACGGGCGGTGTGTCTTTCGTCATGACCGGAGCATTGTAATGAGTCTGAGTCTTAAAAATCTCTGCAAAGCAGTCGACTCTCTCGACGCGGCCATTGCGCAACCCAAAACCGATTTTCTGCGTGACTCGGTCATTCAAAGATTTGAGTACTCCTACGAGCTGGCGTGGAAGGCCATCCGCAAGCAGCTCATTGATGAACTCGGAAGCTCGGAAGTGGATGGTCTTTCGCGCCGTGATCTATTCCGAAAAGCACTGGCACAGCGGCTGATTTCTGATTTTGAACTCTGGATTGAATTCCATGAGGCACGCAACTCAACAAGCCACAATTATGATGAGACGAATTCCGAGCGCGTCTATTCAGTTGCGCTCAGTTTTGCCACGCAGGCCAGAGCGCTCATCGGGCTCCTTGAACGACGCGGCTGGACGCATGAACCTTAAGCCTGAACACATTAATACAATCAAAGAGACGCTTTCGCGGTTTCTCCCCAGCGTCCGTGTTTACCTGTTCGGTTCGAGACTGAACGGTTCTCCCCGCAGCGATTCAGATTGTGATCTCGCTCTCGACGCCGGCCGCCCTTTGTCTCTAAATGAGATTAATGAAATCAGAGACGCACTCGAAAGGTCCACTCTGCCTTATCTCTTTGACCTGACAGACGTTCAAACGGCAGCTCCCGAATTTATCCACCGCATCAGCAGCGAGTGGCTGGAAATTTAATTTTCTAAGCAGACCTGGTTTTTGTCGCGGAATCCGGCTTTTGCTTATTTATAAGGAAACGCCCCCTAAAACATTTTCTAGCTGCATTTGCTTCTGAAGATCCGCGAAATCAGCATGGATGTCTTTTTGTTAAGTTGCGGGCTGCGCACTCAAATTTAGGACCAAAGACTCAAGCTAGGGTCGATGAAATTGACCGTGAGATGTTGAACCTTTGCCAATGCTACCTCTGACTTGGGCTTGAGTAGATTATCTCTCTGTGAATTACAGCCTTTTAATCAATCGGCACGATGTCGGTGACTTTGACTTTCAAATCGTCCTTCATTTCTGCCTGTAGTGTGTCCAATTTAAGAAAACCAACGCCGAACTCGTTGTTCGAAAAGTCGAGCCCACTAAAAGCCAACTCACCCACGCCACTCTTCGCTAGACTGTAAATCTCGAACTTAAACTTGACCATTTTCATCTTCTCTTGGGAGAGATTAATAGGCGTTGCATCAGCATAGAGTGCGTGTTCACTGTCAAATAGAAGGCCTAAAGGTTGTGCATCGCCCAGTTTTGCCAATCCGACAGCACCACTCAGATTGAGTTGAATCTTTCTTGCATCCAGTCCGCCGCCAGAACCTGATCCGCCAGTCTCACCTTTGGAAGATTTTCTTCCACATGAAAGACATGCAACGACAATAAACAAAGTCGAAGACAAGTGAAATGTTCTCATAAATATTCCAATTCTTAGAGTTGGAGGGAAGGCACAGATCATTAGACGCAAGGTCAAGATTGAAATTCTCAAGGTTGACATATGTGGTGGTTTTGTAGATTTGCGTTGGTATGTGAGCACGGATGGGCATATACTGCAAAATATTGGTTTCCAAGTGCGGCACTGGCTTGATGTTGATATATGAGAGATGGCTGAGTCATCACCAAAAATGTCAACTTTGCGTTAATCAAGTCCTCTGGGAGGGGTTCAAGATGGTCTTGAAGAATAAACTCAACATCACAGACCAGGTTCAGTTGGCCAGAACCGAAGAGAAAATCAGCAAGCAGAAAGCAAAGCGTCTCTTTTCCTCCGGCGATATTGACCGTGTTGAAGTTGGAACCTTCGACGGACTTGCAGAGATTCACCGATATTTGTTCGTAGATATTTTTGAATTTGCCGGCGAACTCCGTGACGTCAATATTGCCAAAGAAGGTTTTCGATTTGCGCCATTGATGTACCTGCAGGTTTCGCTTCAAAGTATCGACGCAATGCCTCAGAGCAGCTTTGAAGAGATTATCGAAAAATACGTAGAGATGAATATCGCGCACCCATTTCGCGAAGGAAATGGTCGTGCCACCCGCATTTGGCTAGATCTTGTTTTGAAGAAAGAACTCAAACGAGTTATTGATTGGAATCTCATCGATAAAGATGATTATCTATCGGCGATGCAGCGCAGTGTTGTAAAAAGCGTCGAAATCAGGGTGCTCCTGCAGAATGCTCTCACTGATCAAATCAACGATAGTGCACTCTTTATGAAGGGTATTGACGTTAGCTACTATTACGAAGGTTACAGTACGTTCAAAACCGAAGATCTTTAAATAGTCATATTTAAATCATCTCTGTTTCGGCACTCCAATCTTATTTGGCAAGCCGGAAATAACGTGACTCCTCTCATTCTTTTGGTAAGTTCACTTCTTGAAAATAAGCACTGCTGGTTTAAAACAGTTTGCGATATCGCGTTGAAGTTTTGCAAATTCCTTCGAACGCAAATTTTGAAAGCTTATGAACGGTACTTTGATTAACGAACTTGTTGCTATCTCAATTCTTCCGTTCTTGATTGCAAAGAGTTTCTTTGCAGAAGCCCAGGGCGAATCAATAGCACAACTCTCTGGAAGACCATCAACAAGGCCATCGGCTGATAGTGTGTAAACGCTGTTTTCGAACTCGGGAGTTCCGAAATCAATTCCAGTATCCATTTTTTCCGGGACAATTTTAACTACACCTTTAAGGGTGTTTGGAAGATCTGAAATGCTACGAACAATTCCGGCGCTGGTAACTAACTGAGCATGCTTTTTCTTAACCTTTCCGGAAAGCTGAACCTGCTGCGCATGCTTTAGATTCAGATCGAAAGGCTGAATCTCGAGCTCCTCATAGCCTTCGCCTCCGGCAAGAATTTCTTTTATACTCTCTGTTTGCTCTTTCTTTGATTTGCTTCTCATAGCTGCAGTGAAGTTCCCTCCAAACACACTTGAAAGCATAACAGTGATATTGTAGGTCACATCGCTTTTTGTTTCCTGTAGAACATCAATTTTCACCTCTAGTAAATTCTCCTCTGCTTTAATTTGAGGAATGCCTTCAAGCCCTGTCACTCCGCTCCGCACAACTAAAGTGCGTCTTCCCCCAAGATCTCGCCAAACGCCGTCCGAAAATGCTATCGATCGTGTTGGATCGATCCAATGAACCTGCGAGGGCGATAGTTCAACCCTCACAATCATGTGATCAAAATATCGGTTTGAAGGAATTTCGGTGGGAAGATAGGTATTGCTTTGTCGTTCAACGGCAACTGGGCTTGCTTGATATCCGAGTTTGCGAAGCATCACAGTCATCAACAATGACATATCTTTGCAATCGCCAAATTTGGTTTCGGCGATTTCTTTCAAACTGCGCGGAAATAGTGAGTTTTCAGAAGCGCGCCAGTCGCCCATATAGCGAATTGCTTCGCTTATTCCATTATGAATGACATTTGCCTGTGCGACAAAGCCACTCTCTTTTTTTGCGGACTGGAGAATCGGATTAAATTCTGCTGGCAATTCTTCGTTCCATGCTTTTTCATACGTGGGAACCAATTTGTTGACCAATGAATTCCAGCTTTCCTCAGTCGTGACTCGAAGTACTGGTGCGAGGGCGTCTGGTGTGTATACCTCGAATTTCCCAGTGTTTGAATTACTCTCGAAATAGGAATCTTTTATCAATGAAGCGTTGAGTGTGTAATGTTCACCCTTCCGCCCAGATGTCACCCTGAGGTAGCCCGTGGGCCCAGAGACAAGATGCCTGAGTGAAACCTCACTTTCGATTGAGATAGTTTGCCCGGCACTCGAGGGATAAAGTCCAAATGCGAACAGGTCTGAATAATGATTTTTTAGTTTTGGCTCAAAAATGACTTCCTCCAATTCGAGCTCAACAATGCTGCCAATCTCTACACCGGGATAGGCAACGACAATACGGTTGACGGAGTCGAATCCAGAATTGTTCGAGGATTTGGGTTTGTTCTCAATGTGCTTCTTGTCGACGATTGTCTTTTTGTTGTTCGTCGTGATTGACGCGCTCAAAATGGCAACTCTTTTGCTGCTTGCGTCATAGGAGTCTACGAAGGTTCCGAAGTCTTCGATACCGGCTTTTGTGAGAATCTTCCATGTAGTTTTCTCGCGAGTGACAGCTGTTCCGTCTTTTTTGACAAACACTTTCACCTCATAATTCAATTTGAGGGCGTCTGCTTCGTCTGGTGTTCGCCAACGGGCAAATGCATTGTGGGAGACCAACAATAGCGAAAAAGCGATTAATAGCTGAAAAGAACTGACTATTGATTTCATGTATGTAGTTCCAATTCTGTTAAAATTTGAGCCATTAATTTCGTTTGATGAAGTCGAGATGTTTGTCTCCTGAATTCGAGTAAGAATTAAAATTCAACATCGGAACGCACGCGGAAAATATTGAGACAAATTTGCTGATTTAAATCAGTAATAACGATAATTATTGCGTCGATTGTTTAATTTTCGAGGGAGTCACAAACTGACGCAGGTTGGTACGATAGTGCACGAATTCTATTAGTCTGATTGCCTCTGTTTTTTCTCCAACCTCTTCTTGGCCATGCTCTTCACATTCGAGTTGTCGTCGTTGTAGAGCAGTTCGAGAACAGCGGGAGTGCTGCTCGGATTATAGGCCACTGCAATTCGAACTTCGTCGTCTGGGTCTTGCGCATAGCGTGCAAGGTCGTCGGTCGTGGTCTCCGGATTGCGGGCATACTCTCCGCGAATAAGCGCGTGATGGCAGAATCTCATGACGCGTTCCGCAACGCTCGAGAGCTGCCCGTAGGGTGGCATTGAATATTTTAAGTCGACTGCGGTCGCACAAGCTACAACCTTCTGGAGCGATTTCTCATCGGCGTTCTTTTGTTTGAGCATCAGGAGTCGAATGTCGTTAAGCTCATCATTCGCAAGAATTTCAATGACACTCGCTGGCAGAAAAAACCGCACGGCCACCGCATTGCGAACGGCATGTGAAGCGTCGCTTGCCAACGTGTAGAGCAATTCCTCCGGGCAGGCTTCGTTCTTGGCGACAATAAGTCGGGCCCGCTCTCCATTCTTATCAACAAGCTCTTTGAGTAGCTCTTTGGGACAATCATTGCGCGTGGCGAGTGCCATTCGAACCCGCAGTGATTTGTCGTGGCTCAGCGAATATACGGCGCGCATGTCTGGAATCCGCGGTGCAACGCAAGCACGCACGGAGACCTCGAAGTCAGTTGAGAGACGCCGCAGGGTGTGAGTGTCGTGTGCGTTCTTCGCAACCAATTCGCGAATAGCAATGTTTGTGTCAAATGAAAGTAATGCGAGCGCGCGCTGTTTATCTTCAGGGCTGAACTTAGACCAGTCATTAGAAAACATTGCAAGGCCGGCAAAGCGCCATTCTTTATTGTGTTTCCGAACAATGTTATCTCGAATCCCTCCAGTGGGATCCACACGGAGATACTCACCGAGTTCAGCAGGAAGCCCAGGGCAGGATCGAAGTCTCTCTCGGAGAGATGTTTCCTCATAAAATGTGATAAATCCAGTGTTGAAATGCAGCCAAACTACCTTCGGGTCGGCGTTGGGAGAGAAAGTTACTAATGTTCCATTCGGATTAATCTCTTTCCAGAGTTCGAATGAGCTCAGCGGAGCAAACCACAGCGCGTCTTTTTGGGTATCTCCCGCAGCTCTGTGCAGGGCAATGATGTCAGCAAAAATGTCTGATCTGAGACTCTCAGGGCAGTTGGTGTTGATGGCGATTCGCAGATTCGTAAACGGATGTTCATCAGCCGCAAGTGATTTGAGTTTCGCCACTGGAAGGTCGAGCCAGAGCAGCGCAGAGCGCACTTGAATCAACTTTCGCAACAAGCCTTTGTCGTTCATTTTCAAAAATGGAATCAGTTGCGACCATGGTCTGAGAACAGGACAATCTTTGAAATTTTGATGCGATATGCTTTTCTCGTCAATTCTGCCATCAGCGCGCAGCAAGGGATGCAGCGCAAGAACACTTCTCCAAAATTCGCAAAGTGGTGCAACCTCAGCTGTGGGCTTTGGAATCAGCTCGGCCAGCCGCGCCAATTGTTTGCGAACCTCAAAGGTTAAGTTGTCGCGCAGAGGGTCGTGCTGGGCATCATGCAGAGCTGAGACCAGCGTGGCAGCGAATTCCGTTTCGTTCGGAACGTGTTCCAATATCATCTGAATCAGATCGGGATTTCGCATGAGTTGATCCGAAAAGGACTTTGCGATTGCGCGGCAACCTGCAATCAAGACTTCTGATTCTGAATCCCTGCTGATGGCCACTGCGATCGGCAGCAGGGTGATTTCCATGACCTCGAGAATTGATTTGGAAGACCTGCTCATTCGGCAGAGGGCTTCCACGGCACGACGGCGGGTGCCTGCCCGTGGCGAACTGAGCTTTTTGAATGCCTCTCTGCGTTCTGTCATCACCGCACCCTTCCAACATTTTCTGAATCATCTTCCCGTGACTGCTTGCATTGTTTCAAGAGAGCCTCTCAACCATCCCGAGGAGTCATCACCAAACATTGTAAACCCTTGTTGGCCTGTGTGTGCTGCCAATTTGCCGAGGCCTGAAATGAGAGACTTTTGCAACAGCCTCTCCGCGGAGTCGGTATTGGCAGGGCCCGAGGAAATCAATGCCAATTGAGCGGCAAAGACTGCAAAGTGAGTGGTTTCGATAGGTGTTTCCCCAAGTACTCTTTTCAAGTCTGCACCCTCGGCAATCATGGCGTTGAGGGCGTCCAGCAGTGAGCGTGCGTGATGTTGTGCTCCAAGAAAATCGGATTGCGCATAGCCGTCGATGAGGTGTGGCTCTTTCCGCTCAAGGTATGTGATCATCATGCGGTGATGAATGTAAAGCATTGAAACATGGAAACCGACGAGCCGTATACTTTGTTCATCGTTTGTCATGATCTATCTCCTTTCGAATAAATGTTTCTCCCTTTTCTTTCAGACTCCGCATTGGCACAGAATCAGAAATTTCCTCCAATTTTTGCTTTGAAATGAGGAAAGGTTCACCCACAGTTCGACGGATATAGATCAATGCCATCATGGCCAGAATCAAGACTGAGAACAAAACAAATCTGACCATTCCGAACATGGGGCACACTCCATAGGTCAATTGTTGTGGATTGTGGGGCGTTCAAAGAAGACCATCGTCTCGGAGTGCGTCAGTTTGTGACGTGGAAAGGATATCTCAGCGCGGGAATGTGCTTTTTGGCGAATTTTATTAACATCGTTCATCATTATTTTAGTTCGGAAGCGTCAAACCCACGCGCTTCCAGTTCGCTTTTGATTTCAGCTTGCCAGTTTGGAAATTCGCAATTCTTTTCACCATCGCAGAGATCGAAGAATTTTTCATTAAAGCGTTTATTCATTTCTTTCCAAGCCTCCGCACCACGACCAAGACGGATAGAGTGAGCGAGTCTGAGAAATTGCGCCTCATTGATTGTCCTGAGTCGGAAGTCCTCTTCGTCGGGTTTGAAATTCTTGGTGTCGAAGTAGTGTTCAAGATTCTTGTCGATTTCCGCAACCGAGCTTTCGA
>CAIZJW010000160.1 GCA_903933385.1 uncultured Silvanigrella sp.
CCACAAACAAAAAAGAATCCCAAGCCCTAGAGCCGCGGCCGCGTGGAACCAAGTGACCATGAAAGAAAGCCCAGCCACCAGAAAAAAGAATGAGAAGAAAAACCTTTGTGGCACAGCTAGTTTCTGCGCCGCAACAATACCAAGAGCAGCTGCCACAAGAATGAAATCGGGCTTGGCGCTGATAATAGGCTCAAGCTCGCTGTGTGCGTAGATAACCAGCGCAGGAAGCCCAACGAACCAAAGCGCACGCCACTTTTTCGGGCGCGCAAGATGCCAAAGAAACGCAGAGGAGGGAATCACGTAGCCCAAAAAGGTGAATGTTGTGGTTGAGGTTTGAATGAGAAGATCGTTGCCAAGCACAGTGCGGAAGCTCGTAAAAAAGTACTCCCACGCACCTGTAAAATGGGTGTGGTCGGTGCCCATGTAGGGTGGAAGTTTTCCATACAGAGCAATGAGTTTAGGGGTTATGAGGTGATAGTTGTATTGATCGTAGCGGTAGCCAGGAAAGGCTGCAAAGAGAAGCTCAATGCAAAGCGCAATCGAAAGAAGATAAAAAGCAAACCGCGGAAACCGCCCGAGCGAGACAACCGAGGGGCCCAGATCTGAACGCACGAAATCGCGGAGCGTTCGCAAGAGGTGCGGGAGTCCCACAACGGTTGCAATGACAAGAAGCCCAAAGGCAGTGTGGCCAACCCAGCGAGCTTCAAAAGGAGCTTGCCAAGCCTGAAAAGCAGAGGCCATGAAGAGGAAGATAAGATAAAAGTATGGCCACAGCTTGCGGTTCAGCCAGTGAAAAGAACCAACCAGCCCACCAACCATGGGTAGAACAAACACGAGTGCGAGAAGCTGAACAACCCAAACAGTATCGAGCATCGAGTGTTAGCCTTTGCGAGCGAGATCGTCCTTGAAGGAAGCAATCATTTTGCCCACTCCTTCTTCCAAAGAAACTTTCGTTTCCCAGCCAAGAAGCTCTTTAGCACGTGACGTGTTGGGGCGGCGGACCTTCGGATCATCTTTGGGAAGCGGGAGGTATTTAATGGTGAGCTTGGGGTTGATCCAGTGAACAACTTTTTCGGCCATTTCGAGGATAGTGAACTCAAATTGTGACCCAAGGTTTACAGGATCGGTGGTCTTCGATTCCATAAGCAGCCTCAGCCCACGAACGAGATCTTCCACATAGCAGAATGAACGTGTTTGCTGTCCATCGCCAAAAACAGTGAGCGCTTCTCCAGCAAGTGCCTGTGAAATAAAGTTAGTGAGCACTCGACCATCTATCGGACTCATCCTCGGGCCATAGGTGTTAAAAATGCGCGCAGTGCGCACTTCTAAGCCTCTTTGTTCCGCATAAATAAATCCCATGGTTTCCATGGCGCGCTTGCCTTCATCATAGCAACTGCGAATGCCCACCGTGTTTACGTTACCGCGGTACGACTCAGGCTGCGGATGTACTTCAGGATCACCATAAACCTCGCTCGTGGAGGCAATAAGGATGCGTGCTTTATGCGCTGCTGCCAGCTCGTACATGTGACGAGAACCAATGTAGCAAGTGTCGAGCGTATGGAGCATGTCTTTTTGATAAATTGGTGGCGAGGCTGGGCACGCAAGGTGATATACGCGCTCAAAATTTTTTGCTGCAGCTGCGTTTGTTTGCGCTGACAACAACGAAGCCCACTCTGGGTTTGCGGCAATTGCAGCGGGCGCAAGCTCATTTATGTCGGCTCTAATGAATGAAAACTGATTCTTAAATTCTGATTTGAGATCTGTGATATTTCGCTCTTGGCCAGACATCATGTTGTCGACACCCACAACAACATGCCCCTCTTTGAGCAGTGAGTGAATGAGATGATACGCGACAAATCCGGCTGCACCGGTGACCAAAATTCTCATGCGAATGACCTTTGGTAAGAGTGAAAATCGAGATCGCGGGTTTCTATGCCAGAAAGTGAAAAAAATCCACTCATTGGCATCGAATTCAAGCCTGTAAGAAAGTGTTCGCAGCTCACCAAACGAATAGGTGCTCCTGGCGTAAGAAAGATATGTGATATAAGCACCTTCGCATTCAGGCAAAAGAACACTTTCACAGGAACTTGGCTCATGAGAATTGCCCCCATCGTCCCCAAGACCCTACTGGTTCTGGCCGGATGTTTTCTCGCGGCAAGGGTTCTAGGTGGTAAATCACCCACCGATGCCATGCGCTTCTTTGGACTCACCCTTGCCTTCAAAATATTCAGTGAAGGATGGGAAAAGAGCACACTTTGGGCAGAAAAATTTAAGCCCGTTATGGATGGCACGTTCGCATCTAAAACATCCAATATCTTTCTCGTATTCTTTCTCTTCTTTGCATCTACGCATGCAATAAATGGTTTAGGCATTCATGCCTATCAGGGCTTTGACATCAGCTTTTTTGTGCAGGCCACACACAATGCATTCTCTGAGCGCGGCCTTCTGTTCAAAAACATTGATGGTTCTGCGAGTTTCTTTGCACACCATTTTTCTCCATTTTTATTCTTACTTGCCCCTTTGGGTGCCTTGAAAGAGGCGCCTTTTTTTCTCTACCTTGTTCAAGATGCAGTTATGGCTCTCACCTTCGCTTTGTTGCACAGGCGCATTTGCAAATTAGAGCTTGGGCACAAGGTTGCGCACATCTTGCTATTTGCTCTTGTGCTTGGACATCCCTTCTGGCTTGGCCTTGTTTATTATGAGTTCCACGAACTCTCATTTGCCCCCTTAATTATGCTTTTTATTCTCGAGGCGTGGGAACAAAAGAAACACTTCATGCTTTTTGCAGCTGGCATGATGCTTTTAATGATTAAAGAGACAACGTTTTTCTCGTTGGTTTGGTTTGGCGCCTATTTAACTCTTTTTGAAAAGAAGAGAGCGATGCGGATTTGTGGTGTTGGCCTTGGTGTTGTTGCAACCGCACTTTGGTTTTTTTACTTCAAAACCCTTTTGCCGCAGGTCAGCAATTCAACTGAATCAATGTTCATGAAGTACTATGGCCAGCTGGGCCAAACAATGGGTGAAGTTGCACTCAGCCCAGTGCTTCGCCCCGTTGAATTTCTTAAGGCCGTGTTCAATAAGCAGAATGCTCTTTACCTCTTTTTAATGTTTGCAGCGTGCGGCCCATTCATTTCACTCAGAAATGCTAAATGGCTCATTCCGGTGGTGCCGGATTTTATGATGGTACTGCTCTCAAGTCAGACGGCCATTAAGCATCCAGGAAATCAGTATGCCGGGCTCGTTATTGTACCAGTACTTTTCTGCGCCATTTCTGGATTCTCTGATTGGGAGTCGTGGAGTCAGAAAAAGAAAACTGGCGTCTTTGCGTGGATTGCTGCGACCGTGTTCATGTTTATTGTGTCGAACCCGGTGCGAGTGTGGAAGCAATTTTTCTTGAGTCCCGAGACG
>CAIZJW010000161.1 GCA_903933385.1 uncultured Silvanigrella sp.
CGAATGGGAATTTGCTCATCGCCCATTGAAAGAGAATTACTGGCATCTCCCTGAACCCAAATAGCCATTTGGTTGAGAAGAACGTCGTTGCTAAGGCCATACTGAGCAGTGAGAAGAGGATCGGGTTTGAATTGAACCTCGGGCAAACCATCTTCCTGAAGTGGTTGTGCATCAGCTATTCCCGGTGTCGATTGAAGAATTGCGCGTACCTTTTTAGCGAGCTCCAGCAGCTCAGCCTGATTGTCACCTCCAACAACAACTGCCACGGGTTGATAACGCGCACCACCACTTGCGAGCGGATCGGCAGGCTCGCTCACGCGCACGTTGTAGCCAGGAATTCCCGACAGAACTTTCCGCACTTCCTGACGCACTTTGGAAAGTGATTTTTGCGAACCTGCAAAAATCTTTGTGACTTGAACATTGACTGAAACATCGGCAGAGCCGGAATTGTTGGTCCCTGTATCTACAGTCCAAAGATCAACTCCAGGAATTGTTTTGAGTCGATCGTGAATGAGTTCGCCCATGGAATAAACAGATTCGGGTCGGACTGAGGGTGGTCCATCCAGCTGGACTCGGAATGTATCGCCTAATTGAGTCGGCAAAAAACTCTTTTCAACAAAAACAAAACCCAACACGGCTATGGCCAACGAAACCGTCGCAAGCAAAACTGAAATGATGGGCTTAGCAATGAAAAACTGAAGAACATTCCTATAGCGTTCAGCAAGACTATCGAACCAATGTTCAAATGATTCGAGCCATGAGTTAACTTTCTCTCCCATGCGGCCAAATCGTTTCCACTCCTGAAGTGGGTGAGGAATGTTTGCATAATATGCGGAAAGCATCGGGCCCATAGAAACTGCATCCCACAGAGAGATGAGCATTGCGAACACAACAGTCAGAGCAAAAGGCTTGAAAAACTGCCCCGTGACTCCACTCATGAAACCAACAGGGAGAAACACAGCAACCACAACCAACGTCGTTGCCAACACAGCGAGAACAACCTCACGTGTGCCTTCATAGGCAGCTGTCTTGGGATCAACTCCCGGTTTTTGCTGGTGACGATAGATATTTTCACGCACCACAATAGCGTCATCCACAAGGAGGCCTATCGACAGCGAAAGCGCTAAAAGTGTCATGACGTTCATGGAAAAACCGGCCCAGGCCATCATGGCAAAGGTGGTAATAACACTGCTCGGAAGGGCCAAGCCGGTCGTCAGAGTGCTGCGCGGGCTGCGCATGAAAAGAAGAACAACAATGACCGTAAGCAAGCACGCTATCAGCAGACTCTCTTGAACGTCAGTAACGTTGGAACGGATGAGAGTTGAGTTATCGCGCACAACATGGAGCTTGATGTCTGGAGGAAGAGAATCGCCCACTTCGTTCAGTACGGAGCGTACACGGTTTACGACAGCAACCGTATTTTCGCCGGACTGTTTAAGAATTTCAACAATCACAGCTGGCTCGAATGATCCGCTCGTACCAAGCCGACTCACCGAATCGCGTTCGGCATAACCGGATGTCACTTCAGCAACATCTTTGAGTTGCAATGGCATTCCACTGGCAGCTCGCCCGATCGGAATATTGAGCAAATCTTCAACGCTGCGCGCTGCTCCGAGGGTGCGCAACACCCGACGTCGTTCGGCACCGAATAGGCGCCCTACGGGTTCATTCCTGTTGGCTTTTGATATACCCTGAACAATGTCACTTGCATTTAATTTCCAGAGCTCAAGTGCTTCTGGATTTAAATCCACCTGAATTTCTTCCTTTTGAGCGCCTTTGAGATTGACCTCGCCCACGCCTTCAATTTGTCGAATTTTTCGAGCAACGATATCGTCTGCAAGTTTAGAGATTTCTGAGGACGGACGATTTCCTGTCATGGCAATTTCGACAATAGGAGTGTCGTCGGGATCTTGTCGATAAATCACGGGCTCTGAAACATTCTCTGGCAAGCGTCTGCGAATGTTGCCAACCTTTGCACGCACCTGCATTTCCTGGAACTTTATGTCGGCGCCTTGGTTGAACTCCAAAATAACGAAAGCTGAGCTTTCTCGACTCACTGAGCGAATAGAGTTTACATCGGCCACAGTGCTGAGTGCGTCTTCAAGAGGGCGCGCAACCAATTGCTCCATTTCCTCAGGAGCAGCTCCTTTGAGTTCTGCACGCACCGCAAGCACAGGATAAGTAAGACTCGGATATAAATCGAGTGGCAGCTTGCTCAATCCGAGCATTCCCATGACCAACAAAAACACCGTTATCATTGTGACAAAAATGGGTCGCTCAATGGCAAGGCGTGGAATGTTCATTTTCCAGCTTCCTCGCTGCGTGCAGGCTTATTGATCCTGGACTCATTAATTCCCCGTGAAGGCTTCAATAAATCTTGCACCTCAGCAACTTTGACTTCGGCACCGTCGAAAAGTTGGTGGGCACCCACGCTGACAACAACATCGTTCTCTTGGAGACCAGAGAGAATTTCAACCGTATCATTGTCGAACAGTGAATATTTCACTTTCACACGTGCGGCTTTGCCGTTTTCTACCTTAAAAGCAGCTGCTCCCTGATCGGAAATTCTCAATGAAGAAGCCGGCAAAAGAAGACGCTCACGGGTGTCGAGTTCGAGTGCAGCCATTGCAACAACTCCCGACTTAAACACATGATCAGAATTTGAGAGTTCAACAGTGAGAGCACCGCGGCCGCTTCCAGATTCAGCAGCTCGGGCGATGGTCAGAATTTTTGCGGGACGCTCAAGATCCTGAACACGAATTACCACCTTGGAATTAAGCTTAACTTGCACCCATTCCTGAACGGGTAGAAAAATATTTGCAATGAGGGTTTGGTCGTCGACAACGAGAACAACAGCATCCTGCGTGGAAACTTGAGTTCCCTCGGTCACATTCCATCGTCCCACCCATCCAGAAATAGGACTCGTGACTGGCACAGAAAGATAGGTTTCACCTGGCTCGCTGCGGTCGACCTGAAAGAGGGTTTGCCCGGCCTTGACAGCACGCCCCTCTGGGACTGAGATGCGTGTCACGCGTCCGGAAACCTTTGAAAAAACATTTGTTTGTTTTCTGCCGACCAATGCCACTGATGTTTCGGCGCGCTGGGATGCTCTTTGCTTCTTGACGAGAACCGTTTGAACCACAGCTGGGCCTCGCTTGCCGCGCGTTCCCGCTGCTCCAGAGCTTTTTTCGAATTTACCTGACTGAGTGCTCTTGGTTTCTTCTTTGCCACGTCCTTGCTCGGTTGCTTCACCACTCTTTGTGCAGGCTGATACAAAGAGCAGAGAAGCAAGAAATGAGAAAGTAACTGCACGCGCTGCCATTTCTGCGAGACGTGTGCAAATTTTTGATTGTTCGAGAGTGTCAGAAGAGGTTTTCAAGGTTGGTTCCTCCGAGAGCCTCAGCGGCATCGAGTGCTGCTGTATACAAGCTGGTTTGCAGACGTGTGAGTTCGATTCGATTGGAAAGAAGATCGTCTTCGGTTGTAGTGAGTTCGAGCAGTGATGCGCGCCCGGCAAAATAGCGTGTTCGAACGAGCAGCTGGTAATCCAACAATGTTTGAATTTGTGCACGTTGCAACTCAATTGTTTTTGTGAGGCCTTCTAAGCGAATTCTGCTTTGAATAATTCTATCGGAGCGAATTTTTCTTTCTTCTTCTGCTGCTAATTTTGTTTCAGCTAATCGCGCTAGCAACGCCGAACGCTTGAATGAACGTCCGGAACTCAGTGGAAAATTGTATTGCAAATTCAACTGCGCAAGAAAATCTGGCTTCACCGGGTGAAGCGAACCATTGCCCTGCGCCGCTATACTTCCCCCAACGATTGGAAAAAAACCAGCTTCAAGAGAGCGCAAATCAGCTTGTAATACGCGCTCGCCGGCTTCCAGTTTCTGAAGAGTTGAGGAGGTGAGAGTTTGCTGTTGCCACTTTTCACCAAGCCTTCGCCAGTCGGAATCGCTTCTTTCCATAAGCGGCTTGATACGGAGTGATGGGACGACTTCTTGGGTCGCTGAAAAAGTTCTGGTTGTGAGCTGAAGCTGCGACGTCAGAGCGAAAAATTCATCTTGTGATTTGGCCAGAAAAATTTGTGAACGACCAAGTTCGACTTTCAACTTAACAACATCAGTTTGCGGGCGTTCGCCGCGTTTGTACGCAGCAATAACTGTACTCAGTTTGTTTTCCGCATTTTTACTTTGCTCTTGCGCAACCTTCATAACTGCTTGTGAAGCAGCTAATGCAACATAGTAACGAGCTGTGCGAGCCTTGAGCGCTTCTCCAAACTCATTGAGCTGAGCCCGAGAAACATCAAGGTTCGCTTTTGCCTTCAGCTCTTCGGCAGACTGTCGACCAAAATCCCAGAGAGTGGCACTGAGCCCAAGCGCATGTTGCTGTCGTGGATGAGAAGCAGACTTCTGCCAGCCAATGGAATTCGACAATTGGAGATTCGGGGCGTCTTGAGCTTCAGTTGCCGCACTCGTAGATTCCGACGCATCAACAAGAAACTGTCCCCGTTTTAAAGCAGGAGAAGCTTCACGCACAAGCTTCAATACTGCCTGGAAATCGAGCTCAGGTGAGTTCCCCGATATGGGTTGCGCTCGTGCGAGAGCTGCTTGGGAGAGAATAAGAAACACTGATAAGCGTAACTTTTGCGGCCAATCCATCGACCCCAAACCCCCGTTGAAACTGTGAAAAAAACGCCAAAAATGAAGCTACAGGGTTCGCAGAGGGCAGTCAAAGCAAGGTACTCATCTGGTTTGATTTTTAGGCCTGGAGGCCTTATCAGTTGGATACTTTTTTTCTAAAGAAGGCTTTCCTCACATGACAACACAACCCAGCGCGCCGCGTTTTTTTCAGGAGCTAGCTCCACAGTGGGCGCGCCTTGGGCTCTGGCAGAAGAAATTTACTTCAGTCTTTGATCGACTTCGCAATTCTACCGTGCAGAAAATTTCTGCCTCAGATGATGGCTTTGTTGTGCTGAACTTGTACAAACCCGGAGCTCCGCGCGATCCCGCAATCATCAGTCTTCAGCGCACCGGAAGTGGCATCGCACTCGGACCGGTGCGTCCTCAGGCTCAACCCAAACCCAATTCTGTAGTGCAAATGGCGCGAAAGTATCTTCAAGGGCGCAGAATCCAGCAGGTCCTTCTGAGCTTAGAACCTGTTGCTGTCGTTATTGAGTTTTCACCACCTGGTGAGAATTTCGAAGATTCCAGTCAATGGCCTCCCGATGCTCCTGATTGCCTCATCCTCGATCTCGATCATCGTCCGCCTCGGGTCTGCGTTGCACGGAAGTATAATGAAGTCCCCGAGCGCTATGCTTCGCAATGCTCGGGTTTCATAGGGGGCGAAGATTTCTTTGAAAGCCACTGCGAGTGGTCGCTGGAAAATACAAAAACAAAAAGGCGAGCAACCTTCAATCAACCTCTTGTTTTCTCCTGCTTACGCGGGACTCCGGAAGTGGATGAATTCAAGGCAACCGAAACTCCTGTTGCCGAGAGCCATTCGAAATCCGAAACAACAACAGCAACAACAACGGCCATGCATTTCCCAAGTGCGATGCAGCCCGCGCACAAAGCTGAACAGCCCGCCCCGAGCACTTCTCTAGATTCTTCTGTAGCCGCCGCCAGCATCGAAGTGCAGAGCGCGCAAATCGAATCAATGACTTTGCAAGGGGCAATGAATCTGATTCCAACGCATGTACGCAGGGCTGCGCGCACTCGCCTTCAGTTTTTAGAGCGTCGTTTACAGCGACAAAAAGCAGATCTTCCTTCTGCACCTGAAATGGATAAACTGCGCAGCCGTGCCGAAAGTTTACGTGCACACATCTATATGTGGCCCAAGGGTTTCCCTCAATGGCACGTCCCCCCCGAGCTGATAGAATCGGCTGGACTCCCACCGATCATTTCTCTCAAGCCGGGGCAGTCACCTGGCGAACTGGTGAGTGCCGCCTTCGATGAACTCGATAAGCTCACGCGTCGCCGTGGCGAACTGGAACGGCGAGTCGAGGAAAGCCGACTCGCGCTTGAGCGTTTTCAAGACGTCATTACCCAAGCAGGCACCGATATTCGCGCACTTCCCGAAGAAACTCGCAATGCACAACTTTCGTTGGCTCGCGAAGTGCAGCACCTCACCTCCGTGCAAAGACTGCTAACGCAGCTCGAGGTCACCTGGACAGCGGGTCAGCAGAAATCGGCTGCACTTGAGGCTGAGCGCGAGCGTCGCCTGCCCTACCGTTCTTATAAGTCGAGCAGTGGCGAATTCATTCGCGTCTCGAAATCGGCTGCAGATGCCGACGCAATGCTCAAACTTATGCCCTCACACCACACCTGGGTACACGTTGTGACTGGCGAGGGAAGCCATGTTTGGCTCGAAAAGCCAAAGGGTGCCAAGCCTTCTGAAAACGCTCTTCGCGAAGCTGCGATTCTTGCAATTCACCATTCCAAGCAAACACGCGCACAAGAGGCCGATGTTTATGTTGCGCTGCGCGGTGATGTTGATAAACGCAAAGACCTCTCCCCCGGAAAAGTGATCGTACGCCGTAGCGAACACCGATTTGTCAGGTATTCTCACATGGAGTTGCAGGCCTTTTTGGAGAAGCAGGAATGAGTTCGGTTTCACAACTTGCTGAACGCACCCGAAATATGAAGGTGGCTGTTGTTCACGACTGGGTCTTTGTGCGCCGCGGAGGCGAGAGAGTTCTTGAACAAATTCTCAATTTATTCCCCCAAGCCGACCTACATTGTTTGCTTGGAAATCCCAGTGCGGTTCTCAAAACGAAATACAAACACAAAGTGTTGACTTCCTTTTTGAATCGTATCCCAGGCGTTGAGAAGTTTTATAAAATCCTGCTGCCGTGGCTCCCCATGGCGGCCGAGAGCTTTAACCTGTCTGAATATGATATTGTTATTAGCAGCAGTAGCTGCGCAGCAAAGGGCATTATTCCCCCTCCCCAAGCCAAACATGCCTGCTATATCCATAGTCCAATGCGTTATGCCTGGGATCAGGAACACAACTATTTTCCAAAGCCCGTTTCTCTTCTGTCACCCGTCGAACTGGTGCGCCGCGCTCTTTTGAAGAGTCTAAGGATTTGGGACGTGACCTCGAGCGCTCGGGTCGATCTCCTCATCGCCAATAGCCACTTTGTCGCAAGACGCTGCGAACTTTATTACCGGCGTCAGGGCGTCGTGGTTCATCCCTCAGTTGATCTCAGTCGTTTTTCAATTCAAGAAGGAATTGAACGCGAGGAGCGAATACTTCTCTTTGGCGCCTGGGTTCCCTACAAGAAAATGCTCGAAGCTCTTGACCATTGCGTGGCCCTGGGGCTTCCCGTGACGGCGGCGGGTCAAGGTAAAGATCTCCTTACGGCTGCTCAAAGATACAGCAATAATCACCTAGTTCGCTTTGAGTTGAACCCCTCCGACACGCAAGTGGCCACACTTTATGCAACTCACAAAGTGCTCCTCTTCCCGGCGCTAGAAGATTTTGGCATTGTACCGCTCGAAGCCATGGCATCGGGATGCTGGGTGGTTGCTCCCAAACAGGGTGGCACTGGGGAAACCGTCATCGACGGCAAAACAGGCACATTGTTCGACTTCGGCAACCCAACCTCGTTGGAAAATGCTCTGCGAAAGGCTCTTGCAACTTCTGCCAATGGCAGTGAGCTGCGTGCCCACGCTAACACTTTTTCACACACGCATTTTGCTGAGAACCTGGCCGATCACCTGTTGACTCTGCTTGAAAAAGGCTAAGGATGCGCATCCACAAACACGCACAACTCTTAAATGTATTTCGCGGCGCAATTGATCTTGTTGCAGTCTCTTTATGCTGGCTGCTTGCCTATGGCATCCGTTTCAAAACAGATCTCATTGAGCTCACCAAAGGCACCGATACCTTTTTTCGTTATTCATCCCTCTTGCCAGCGCTCGTTCTCTCTTATGGGCTCGTTTTTGTTGCGCTGGGAGTTTATCGAAGAAGCCTCGATAGGCGCAGAGTTTGGGAAGAAGCCTTCGACTTATCCCGTGCACACCTCATGGCTTTCGTTGTTTTTGTCACTTCCATTTATTTTATTTTCGACCACCGATTCAGCCGTGCAACAATGGCTGTCTTTTTTGTCATGTCACCCTTTGCTTTGGCGTTCGGCCGGAGTCTCGTTCGTAAGCTCAATCGCTGGTACTTGCGTCACACGCAGTCGCGTGGTCGTGCCGTTGTGGTGGGGAGTGGCCCTGTTGCCGAGCGTATGGCGCGCATGATCCGTGAGCGAGACGATTGGGCTCTGACACTCGATTCCCACCTTGACATCGCACATCTTCCAGAAGTCCGAACGAGGTTAAACGCCGGCGATGTCGATGTCGTTTTCCTCGCACCATCGGCTGTCGAAACAACAAAACTGCACACAATTTATGAAGTTCTTGGCAACACATTGGCAGATGTCTTCGTAATTCCTGACTTCGAAGCACCTGAATTCCTTGCTCCGCGAGTGATGCAACTCGATTCCCTACCCGCAATTATTCTCAATGGCTCGAGCCTCGATAGCTACGGACGTATTCTTAAGCGTGTTTTTGACGTCGTGTTTTCGTTGTTGGCCCTGTTTGTTCTGAGTCCTGTATTTGCGCTTTGCTCTTTAGCCGTTCGTCTCTCGAGCCCTGGTCCTGTCTTTTATAAGCAGGAGCGCATGGGCCTCGACGGCAAAACTTTCAATTGTCTCAAGTTCCGTGGAATGCGAGTGGATGCCGAAACTCATTCAGGCCCCGTGTGGGCAAGTAAAGATGACAACCGTGTGACCGCGATAGGCGCTTTTTTGCGCAAAACAAGCCTCGATGAAATTCCTCAATTTTGGAATGTACTCAGAGGAGAAATGAGTGTGGTTGGACCGCGTCCCGAGCGCCCATTCTTTGTCGATCAATTCCGTCACAACATGCCTGGCTACATGCTGCGTCACAAAGTGAAAGCTGGAATCACAGGGTGGGCACAAATCAATGGCTGGCGAGGCAACACCTCTCTTGAAAAAAGAATTGAATGCGATCTCTGGTACATCCAAAATTGGAGCCTATGGTTGGATTTCAAAATCTGTGCCCTGACGCCCCTCAAGGGATTTATTCATCCGAATGCATACTAATTTTTGACCGCTCGTTACACATGCACGAAGGTGTGTTACAGTTTAGAGCATGTAGAGAATTCATTCCTCAGCAGAGTTCTGAGGCACTGAACTGGAGCTTGCTCTTGCGCAAAGACACCCACTCCCCGCCGTCCACATCGGCTCCCACATTTGAGCTTGAATTGCACGACACTGCGACCGATGGCCGTGGAGTTGGGCGCCTTGCAAATGGCAAAGTTGTATTTGTGGAAGGCGCGCTCGGTGGAGAAGTCATCACGGCCACGCTGCTGAATGAAACGAGCACCATGGCTGACGCCCAGGTCGTGAGTGTCAGCAAAAAATCCGACATGAGACAAAAGCCTCCGTGTCGACAAGCGGCACAGTGTGGCGGATGCCAACTTCAACATGTTACACCAACCTCACAACTGACCTTGAAAAAGCAATGGCTCGTGCAAACGTTGCGGCGCATTGGCCAGTGGCCAGTTGAACACATCAATTCAGCAGGAAGAATGCTTCGCTGCGAGCAAGGTATTACGTCTCGCTATAGACAGCGCGTTCGTTGGCACTTCAACGGAAAAGAACTTGGATTCTTTGCGAGACGTTCTCATTCCGTTGTCAGTGCCGAAGGGTGTCTCATTGTTGCACCGCCCCTGGAACGTGCACGCGCTGAATTGCTCGCACGCCTCACGGCCACGGACATGTCTGATGTCTTTCGTGCAGCTGGGCTTGTCGACATGCAAATTGAAGCCACAGCTCTCAAGAATGAAACCGTCACCCTTTGGCTCAAGGATGTGCGTTGCACAGGTGGCAACGCAACCGAAGCCAAAATTCGCGATCTCATGCATAGTTTTGTGAAGCAATGGAATGGCCGACAAATAGATGAACGAGGTTTCATCCAAATCGGACATCCCGACCTTGAATCATTCTCAATTGCACCCCAAGGATTCCTCCAGCCGCACCGCGATGCGATGGAACTCTACCGCACTGAAATTACCAAACAACTCAAAGCTCTCGTGCGTTCGCCAGCACTCGAAGCTTTGCAAAACAAGCGCACCTGGACAGCCTGGGACCTCTATTGTGGAGCTGGAGCCTTCTCTGATCTTCCTGGAAAGGTGGCTGGCAACAGCAGACACGTTACGACCTGGAGCGTTGAGGGTGTTTCTGCTGCTATCAATGCGCTCAAATGGAATCATCCAAGTCTAGCAGCACAAGCCACAGTCGATGACGTCCGCGAGTTTATTGCAGCACGCGTCCGTGCCGGCGAACTTCCCGACATGTTGATGTGCGACCCACCGCGTGACGGAATTGGGGCTCCGACGGCAAGGGCACTTGCCACCGCGCTCACCAAAAAGACAACCCCGACAGTGATAGTCTGGATTGCCTGCGATATGGCCAGTTTTGCACGCGACACAAAACCATTTCTCGATGCATCTTTCCAAATGCACTCACTGGCCTTGTTCGACTGCTTTACCCACACCATGCATGCAGAAATTATCTCAATTTTCTGGTATCCGGGTGCTGAGGTTAAATAAACTTCCGCGCAGTGCAGCATCAGCAAGGGTCCAAGGCAATGAAGTCAAACCGTAAAACCGTTTATGTTTGTGGCCAATGCGGCTCGCAGCAGCAAAAAATGTGGGGCCGGTGTCCCGATTGCAATGCTTGGAATTCTTTTGCCGAAGAAGTGGTGGCTGAAAAAAGCACAACTCTTCGCCCTGAAACTCAAGGCACACGCCCACAAGAGCGACCCATTCCAATCACAACAGTTCAACAAGAATCGGTTCCGCGGATTTACTGCGGTCTCCCCGAGCTCGATCGTGTTCTCGGAGGAGGCCTCGTTCCAGGAAGCCTTGTACTCATTAGCGGCGACCCTGGAGTTGGGAAATCAACTCTTCTCCTGCAAGCACTCTATGGTCTTGCTTCACGTGGCTACAATGTTTTGTATGCGAGCGGCGAAGAGAGCCGTGAACAGATAAAACTCAGAGCCGACAGACTCAAAACTGTTCACCCGAATATTCTTCTTTTCAACGAAACAGATCTCGGAACAATTGTTTCTCAGGCGCTGCAATTAAAACCGCATGTACTCGTCGTTGACTCCATTCAAACAGTAGCCCACGCCGATTATCCAAGCAGCCCCGGCAGTGTCACACAGGTGCGAGAATGTGCCGCACGTCTTATGGATATCGCCAAACTCCACGGAATCACAACTTGGGTTGTGGGACACGTCACCAAAGAAGGTGCCATTGCTGGCCCCCGTGTGTTGGAACATTTAGTTGATACGGTGATGCATCTTGAGGGAGATTCTGCAACCGGATTTCGGATTCTAAGAAGTTTGAAAAATCGATTCGGCTCCACTGGTGAAGTAGGTGTTTTCTCAATGCAGGCAGGCGGACTCTCAGACGTTGCCAACCCCAGCGCGCTGTTTCTCGAAGGCATGAAATCTGGAGTTGAAGGATCTGCGGTAGCGATCAGCATGGAAGGGACCCGCCCTTTGCTCGTAGAAATTCAATCACTCGTAGGGAAATCGACGCTAGCGACACCGCGTCGCACTGTGACGGGTCTTGATCCCAATCGCTTCTCCATTTTACTCGCTGTACTAGAGCGCCGAGCCGGAATCGCAATCGGACTTCTCGATGTCTATGCAAACGTTGCAGGTGGTTTGAAGCTCAGCGAGCCCGCAAGCGATTTGGCAATTGCCGCAAGCGTTCTCTCAAGCGTTATTGAAACTCCTTGGCAAGGTCGCGTCGCTTTCTTCGGAGAAGTAGGATTGAGCGGAGAAATTCGGGCAACTACAAACCCCGTAGGTCGTGTTCAGGAAGCTCTAAAACTCGGTTTCGATCGCGTTTATATGCCCAAGCGAAACTTTCAGCTTGAAAAGGTGGCTTTGCAAGAGCTGATTAAAGGCGAAGGGGGAGGCGACCTACAACTCTATCCCATCGAGCACATTAAAGAACTGCGATACGGCTGAGACTGCCACTCAGATTCACGTCGAGACCAGGACCGTCGCTGCAGCGAATTTCGGGCCCGGTGAATTTAACACCGCCTTGGTAGGGAAGCTGCGAGAGAAATTCGGCAGAATCGAGATCAACCCAGTGAACAGCGGGATGCATCGAGGCAAGGTGTGCGGCAGCTTGCAGACCAGCTCCAACCTCAAACATGCAACTCATGAGACACGGAATTTTCTCAGCAAATGCAAGGTCAAGAATAGCGCGAGCCTCCGCAACGCCGCCGGCTTTAATGAGCTTAATGCTAAGAGCATGCGCTGCCCCCTCTTGTAGGACTTTCTTGGCCTGCTCGAGAGTCATGGCCGATTCATCAGCAACAATCGGAATAGGTGAATGACGCGTCAAACGACTCATTGCAGCCAGTGCATCAGCGCGCACAGGCTGCTCGATAAAATCAATTGGTCCGCACATTTCTGCAAACCATGGAATCAATGCGCTCGCTTCCGCCTCTGTCCAACCCTGATTTGCATCGAGACGAAGTGAGATTTTCTCTCCGATGGCATTTCGAATAGCAAGCACTCGAGATTTGTCGAGTTCGGCATTGAGGCCAACCTTCACCTTCAACGATTTGAATCCAGCCCGTGCTGCTTCCAAAGCTCGCTGTGCCATAACCGCAGGAGTGTCAACACTAATGGTCATGTTAGTGTTCATCACAATCCAATGATATCCACCAAGCCATTTCCACAGAGGTTGGTTTGCTTTTCGCGCCGCTATGTCGTGAAGAGCAACATCGATAGCACATTGGGCTGATCGAGAAAATGTCTGCCCCTCTGGAAGAATACTTTTCCAGTTCCAAACGTCTTCGATCTGAGCGCGTCTGAGAAGAGCTAAAATGGCTGTGAGGTCTGCGCGGATACACTCTTGCGTGTCGCCAGTGATTGCCGGCGTAGGAACAACGCTACCCCACCCCACAAAACCGTCATTATCCACGAGCTGAACTGTGATCTCCTCTAGCTCAGTGACTGTGCGTAGAGCGGTTTTGAAAGGAATTCGGAGCGGGGCCTTAAGGAGGCCCAGCGCGGTGGATTGAATTTTCACTGCTAACCTCACTCAATGATATTTTGTTGAGCCTGCACTCTCGCGGCATTGTTGGCAAAATCCTAAGAGCCAAATTATTGAAAGTCGCTAGTTCGAATTAGAGCTTCATTGCTATATTCTCGAGTCATTGTTCATTGACGGAGGAATGCTTATGAAGCTCGTAGTCACCGCACTTCTCGGCCTATCGGCGTTTTCATTGAGCCACTGCACCAAAAAAATGGGTTCGCAGGCCATCGGCAGCGTTTATTCGTGCTCCGTAAAAAAAGGCGAAACTCGGCAAACCTGCACCGAATTTAAGAATCTCTCCGCAAGCGAGATCGCGTACTTTAAGCAAAAGTGCGACAGCGACAGCTCTATGGATGCGGCCTCATGGCAGGATGTAGGATGCATCTCGGAGGCCCGGCAAGGAGGCTGTGAGCTGACGTTCACCGATTCAGCAAGTAGCATCTCTACATCGTTCGTAGCTTGGGGCTATACAGCCACAGCACTTGCAGCAATCACAGCTCCTGCTGCTTGCGAAAAAACGGGCGGAAAAATTCTTCAACCCTGAAGTCTAGAACGGCGGATGCCAAAGGTTGTTGTATCGCTCACGCTGAAATCTGGCTCTGCGATCGACACAGCTCATCGGCCGACCTTTCAAGATCTGGACGTAGATCGAGTGCAGCCAGTACCTCGATCATTTCAAGCTCGTAGAGAGCCCACACAAGCACGTTCGGATGCAGATAAATTGATAACTCCTCTGCTTTGAGAAATAGACCAAGAAGCGATTCGCGGTTCATAGAAACCGTTCTCACACCTTGTGTTCTCCAATGAGAGAGAATTTTAAGAACCTCTTCTTTCAAAGGGACAAGATGCAGCGCAAGGAGCGCAGTGTCGATGAGACGCTCTTGTTCGAAAGCCCACCCTAGATAAAGACGTGCCAACTCAATTCTGAATGGTTCGTGCCAGCGTGTTCCACGTGATTCCGGAACCCATGTGACAACATCACGCGTATCCGAGATAAAGAATGCATCCGCACCGCTTCCAAGATCAAGAAACAAATCGGACGAGCTCAAAATCTGATGAAGATAGATTTGCGTGAGAAAAGAAACAGGATCGGGCCAAGGAAGAGCATTGACAACCCAAAGCCGCATAGGAATCGATCGCAACGGAGGAACTTGCGCAATTTTCACGTGAGAGAATACATTGCGCAATTCATTTGATTTTTGTTCGAGGCAAAAGTTAAAAAAATCGCGTTCTGCAACGAAGCGGGAGAGCATTTTTAGCTGCCAATGTATTTCGCGCTCACGAAAAACCGACGGGCAGTTCGCAACAACTTCAAGAAAAAATTTTTGTGCCGAAGGGCCCAAATGAGTGTGTGTGAGTAAATGCTGCATAAGTGGCATCCCCCCTCAGCCAACTTAATGCAATCGCGTTTCGCAGCACAATGCTTTTATTCAGAGATAGGGGAATGTTTCCTGAATGTAATGTTTTGCATGATTAATCGCTTGCATCGCTTCGGCAGCACCTGTTCCAATGAGTTTCATTTTTCCAGGATAAGTTGCTATGTCGCCAGCAGCATAAACGCCCGGCATGTTAGTTTGTCTGTTGTGATCGACAACAATCGCATTGTTCTCAAGCTGAATTCCCCACTCTTTAACGCCTTCAAGGTTAAAGATAAGGCCAATAGCCACAATCACAATATCAACATCATGGTTGCTGATCACTTTGCTGCGAGTGTCACGCAATTGCACTCGCTGCAAACAATCAGTTCCTTCAATAGCA
>CAIZJW010000162.1 GCA_903933385.1 uncultured Silvanigrella sp.
CCGGTGGGTGGTGCATTGGGAACAAAACCATGCTTCGATTTCGATGTTTTAAAGGTGTCCATTCCTCAAATGGCTATCGAAGACAAAGTATGGAGTGATACAAACTAGTTTAAGAACGCTCGTTTAGAGAATCAGTGCATCAAGCAATAACAGCACACGCTGTAAATCCGCTTCAGACCAAATGGTGCCATTATTCTATCACAAACAAAAAAACGAGGGGCTTAGGACAAAGCGGAGGTATGATTTCCTCCAGCGGACTGCGATTGCAGAAATTCGGCCAAAAGCGTCTTGGTATTGGTGAACGTCACTGGATAGCGGCTGTTGTCCAGACTCTCAAATTTGCATTTACCATCGTACATGTTCTGCATGTACTGCATGCCTTGCCAAGCCGGATAGAGCACATCGTTGCTTGGCGAGATGGTTTTTAGCACTGTGATGATCGCTTTCAGAGTCTTTGGTCCACCCGGCTTAAGAATACCGTAACGCTTTCCGGATAGCTCCGTCATGATGGCTGCGAGCTTGTTCGCACTCAGCTCCTCGCCAGCTATTCTCAGATATCGTGGCGCATCGTTGTCAAGTGCAGCAAAGGCGGTAAAGGCTGCGGTATTATCAATGGTCGTAAAGTCCATCAACTGGTTGGGATCGCCCCAGCACAAAATGCGCTTGAGTGGGAACAGAATAAAGGGAGCTGTTCCCGTTAACATATCCATAAACGCGCCGTTCAGAACCGAAGTAGCGCTTATTTTTGAATGATTATCCAGGAACGTTCGGAACTCCTGGCGGATACTCAGATTGCGATTATCGCCTGCAGAAATTTTGCCAAAATCAATGGAAAAATCCGACGGAATAAACCGTGGAACTCCCGCTGCGACAGCTGCATCGACCAGGCGTGTTTGAAAGTCGATCATGACCGGACGTAACCCGGCAACTGCCGAAACAACGACATCAGCCCCTTCGCAAGCCTTTGCAAGAGATTTGTCGTCGGAGATGTCGGCCTCTCGGAACTCTGTTGCAAAGTCCCGGAGTCGGGCGCGAACGGCTTCGCTTGCGCCCGGTCGGATCAAACAGTTCACCTTGGCGCCCTGCGCGCGCAGGTTTTTGAGGATTCTAAAACCCAGGTTGCCGGTGGCTCCCGCAAGAAAAACTGTTTTGCTCATATCATTGGCCTTAATTAGTATGGCGATCTTCATCAATTGTACGGAGTTCCCCATATTGTCCAATATCGGTGCCGTTGACGAGGGCATGAATCTCGATTGGGGAAAAACTATTCTGGATTATAACAGTGACCCGGCAGGGCCACCACCCTCGTTTTACGAGCGGCTTGTGGCGCTGGGGACTGGGAAGGCCGGCAGCATATCCTTGACCCCTGTCATGCGTGTCTTTCTTCGGCACGTCGGAGTGCGTAGCGGTATAAATAGCCACACAAAAACACGAGCCCACCGAGAATGAACAACGAAACAATCTTCGTTCCCATCGACATGTTGAAAAATTGAAAAATCATAAAGCGCAGGAATGCCAGACACACCAAAAAAAGACCATGACGGGCAATGATGATGACTTCAATTCTAAAAACTGCCCCCGCGTCAGTTTGACAAAGCCAAGGATACCCAGAATTCCAAAGCCCCAGGCTGTGAGCAAATCGGTTGTCGGCGTCGAATAGCCCCAAAGAACAAGCAAATAAGAATACAAAAATGCAACAGCGAGAACGACCTTTTCGCCAATGGACATCTCATACGATTTCGACTTAGATTGAATCAACAACGCTGCAAAGCCACTGATGAGCCACAAGACAAAGAACTTATGGTTACCGCCTCTTTGGAAGGATGAAGTTGTCGATTCGTTGGAGATTTTTTTCCCCAACCGTAACCAGTACCATAGATTAATATTTTATCGCCGCGGCAAAATTCATCTTCTTCGACTTCAATTGAATGGCGGCAAACGTAAGCCCACCGTCGGAGCCATCAACAAAATGAAAATGCTTTTTCTGACTTTCAGAATTTAAATGACAGATAACCAAAGATGAATCAGATTTATGCATTCCAAAAAACAAAAATCCTTGCTTTTCCAAAAGCTCTAATTCTCCACAGAATTTCTTCTCTTCTGCGGGATTCATGTCCAAGATTAAATAGAGTGCCCCATTAAACTTTATCCAATCCGATTGAATCAACATTTGTTCGCTGTATTCGCTGGGAAGCCCAGTCATTGCATTTTTGAGGTCAAATTTAAATACAAATTTTGTCATGATATTTTCTATTATCGTCTTTATGAACC
>CAIZJW010000163.1 GCA_903933385.1 uncultured Silvanigrella sp.
ACGTTCTTAAATAAGGCTGTTGGTGAAAGCGTTATGGCCACCGCTGAGAGTGCCGAGGCTACGGGGCGCGAAGTACTCATCATTTCAGACACCGAAAAAATGATGGTCCGCTCACGCATCCTGGAGTCAGATCTCGCAGTTGTAAAAACGGGGCAACCCGTTCGAATCAAACTCGATGCCTTTCCAAAGAAATCATATGAAGGCGTTGTGAGCCGCATCAGCCAGCAAGGGGTCGAGGATAAAGCCGGAGGATACACATATTTTGTAACCGATATCCTCATTCAAAAACCAGATCTCGACGTTCGCTCGCAAATGAATGCAAGCATTGAATTGATTGTTGCTGAAACCAAAAACGCACTCGCACTTCCGGCAAACGCGGTTGCAACTCTGAACGGCAACTCGGTGGTTGAACTTCCCCGCTCGTCACAATCACAAACTCCCAACTTCAAAAAAGTGCGGACTGGCTTGGCAACTGATCTTTGGGTCGAACTCACGGGTGATGAACTGAAAGAGGGCGAACCGGTGCTTGAAATTGATTTCGCAAAAATCGATTTGAAAAGTCTCTCTGAAGGAAAACTCGGCGAAGCAGTGAGAGTTGACAGCCAACGGGCGGCAAACCCGAATTGAATGAGGTGCCGCATCAATGCAAAGCAAACCTCTCTTCGAGCTAAGAGATGTCAGCTATACCTATCAGGCCTTAAAATCGCCTCCATTCACGGCTCTCCGAAACGTCAGCTTAAGCATCAATCATGGGGAGTTCGTTGCTATCATTGGCGCCAGCGGCTCGGGAAAATCGACGCTGATGCATCTTCTCGGACTCATGTCCGACCCCAGCACGGGCAGCTTGGCGGTTGCGGGCGCCCGGGTGAGCGACCTCAATCCTGATGCAAAATCAGAGAGGCGCAACAAAACCATTGGATTTCTTTTCCAGCAATTTTTTCTTCTGCCACAGATGACTGTTCTTGAGAATGTGCTTTTGCCCTCTGAATATTGCCGTAATGAAACGCCAGCTGAACAGCGGCAGGAAAGAGCTCTTAAACTCATAGAGCAATTCGGACTCTCTGACCAAAAGAATAAGCGACCCTCGCAACTTTCTGGCGGACAGCGCCAGCGAGTTGCTCTTTGTCGCGCATTGCTGATGGATCCAGACGTATTGATGTGCGACGAGCCCACAGGTGCCCTTGACAGCGATACGGCAGAAGAGGTTCTCAACACTTTAGTTGACCTCAACAAACAAGGTCGGACCATCGTTGTGATCACCCATGATCAAGAGGTTGCACAACGTGCAAAGCGAATCATACGCATTGCAGATGGTAGAATTGTTGCAGATGAAAATAGGTCTGACACTCATCAACGCAGGGACGATGAATCGCTGGGGCATTTAAAATCTGGAAATCTAAATCACAGAGAGAAGCGGAATGTTTTTCATCGAGCTTCTGCGATCGTAGCGCGTTACGCGAAACATCTTTTTCTCCCAACGCTGCAGTCACTCGTGACACACCGCCTTCGCACCGCGTTAACCATGACTGGGCTGCTGCTTGGCGTTGCGAGCGTTTTCATTATGCTCACCCTGACCGGACGAGTGAATAAGGTCTTTAAGGAGTTCTTCGAAACCCAAGGCTCACGAAAGGCCTTTGTGAGCTTTGACTGGCGACAGGCAGAGCGCACGGGTGCGCCCCAGTGGAGAGGTCTCCATGCGATCCAAGATCTCCCCAAACTCAATGAGCAGATCTCTAAATTCGGACGAATTGATGCAGCCCTTGATGCTGGTGGCTGTAATATTGTCTCTGCACGTGGCCATTTTCAGGGCACCCTGACTGGTATCAACTCTCTCTTGGAGACCGAAGAAAACGGCCTGCGTGTGTCAGCGGGGCGGATGCCGATGCCAAATGAATTCACAGGCTCACCACCACTGCGCGTTGCTCTCCTTGGAAGTGATGCCGCAAGCAAACTATTTCCATCCACGACTGGCAGCGATTCAATTCTTGGCGAGACAATTGTCATCAGAGGTTGCACATTTGAGGGAA
>CAIZJW010000164.1 GCA_903933385.1 uncultured Silvanigrella sp.
AAACAAGTATTTCGGGATGTCATTTTTTTTGAATGATTCGGCCGTTTTCGCGGTATTTTTTGTTGTTTCGTATTTCTTGGATGCCTCGACAAAATGCACAACTGCCATTCCTCTTGCCTCCAATATGATGGACTCCTTCAGGAACGCTTTCTCGAGCGAGAAAGTTCTTTTTCTGACTCCAATGACATCGATTTTTTTTCAGGGCGCAACGCCTGTTCCGAAAGCAAATCAAACACTGATTTCTTGGCATGACTCACTGATGCATTTCGCAATAGAGTGGCGCGGTCTTCGGTGAATATTTGAGCGTCAAACTTTGCCCGTGACACAGCAACATACAAAGCTTCTTTGCCAAACGAGTTATCTGCAGAAATGATCACCTTATGACAGGTTTTACCTTGACTACTGAACACCGTGTTCACGTAATTGTGATCGAGATGCTGCAGAGAATTTTGGGGCACATTGGCTCTTTGACCATCTTTATTCTGAACAGAAATGACACCCTCCTTGGCCCCTATGACAACCGCATCCTGACCATTCCGAACACCCCGTTCTTTGTCGTTCCGAGTCCAACGCACGCGGTCGCCCACCGCAAATTCAGTTTCGCGTTTCTCATAGACTACAAACGCCTTTTCACGCTGCGGACAAACAGTCATTTCTTCACCAGTTGGTCCGCGCACCCGCACAGAAGACTCCTGCTTTCGCACAACTTCATAGGCAACATTTCTTTCAATTCCCTTGGCTCGAAATGATCGATGAAAAACCAAAATGTCGCCTTCACGCAAATGGATTGGATTCAGTGCTTGTTCGGCCGTCAAGTCGCGCTGACGCAGCGACACAATTTGCATTGAATTTCCGAGAACTCCCTGCTCTTTGAGCCTTTCTCGAATCTCGTCGGTCAGAAGGTTGCGCTCTCGGTTGGTACCCGCCAAGACGAGTGTCTGAGATCGCTCCTCCGCAGACAGATTCACATAATTGGATGAAACATGTCGGACTCGTGTTTCTTCACGTCGGAGCTCTGTGATTCGTTTCTCAAGTCTTTCGAAACCAAGTTCAACATTACCCTCGGAGAGAGCTTGCACAGCAATCTTTAAATCCTCCGATTTTTGCCGACGACCTTCGCTCAAGTAGGCCGTTGCAATCTCGGATTTCTGTAAAAGCTGAAACGGATTTCCAGCCCCCACCGACGAGAGTTGGCGGGTGTCTCCCACGAAAACAACCCTTGCTTTCTGCTCTTGAGCTTTCAGCATCAGCGCCTGGCAATCACGCGCTGACAACAATCCAGCTTCATCGACGATCCAAAGCTCGCCCTCTCGAGTACCTTGTCGTGCTTGTGATTCCACCAAACAAGCAGCAACAGTTTGAGCAGGAATTCCGCTTTCCTGTTGCAAGACCTTTGCTGCTTCAGCAGACGGCGCAAAACCTCGGATTGAAATTTTCGCCTCTTGGGTTAGCTCGCGCACAACATTCATTGCATAGGTTTTTCCGGCTCCAGCGACACCCTGCCATGCAATAAATTGGTCTCTTGATTGCAGGGTCAGAAGAACTGCATCGGCTTGTCCTTGGCTCAATTCAGGATGTATTTTCTGAACCTTTTCGTGCGAGCTCGTTACGACTGGAGCAAAGGCTTCCTTACCTTTGCACAGCGCATCTAGAATCTTTATTTCTCTTAAAAGACAAATCTCAGTTGTCCAAAGTTTTTCAGCATTCCGAATAATCTCGCCACGGGACTGAGCTGCTCGGATTGCGCCCTGAAATTCCTCCCAATTTAAACGACCCAGCTTCGATTCGAGAGCAAAGGACTCAACCTGCTCTCTCCGAAAGCTCACGTCTCGTTCGGAAGCATGGGCAGTCGCCTGACGCAAAACCTCCCTATCTGGAACAATGAGTTTCTCCTCCTGAATTGAAAGACTCTGGCGTGGATGAGGGTGAATAATTCCAACATCGTGAGCCTCTTTCTGCCAAACCTTGTTGAGCTCTTCGCGGGGAATTTCTGGCCCCTTCTTGGGCCTGTTCTTCGTCACTGCAGAGCGAGCCTGCTTTTGATTTTCGACGCCCAACTCTTCCAGTTGCTCACGCCTTTTTGAGAATTTTTCGAGCTGTCCTTCGGTATATCCTGCTATTTCAAATGTCCCATTGTTTTTGACCTCCACTGAATATCCCAACCGCTGAACACGGCTTGCCAGTTCATTTTGATAAACCAGCCCGAGAAATTTTGAATTCTGATACAAAGCTTCGTTATGCAGACTACGCCAATTGCCATCAGCCCTCTGCACCGCATTGATGACGACACAATGAGTGTGCATTTGAGGATCTTTGGCACGGCTTGTGTCGTGATGAAACTTTGCAATAACCAAGTTGCCAGTTACCTCTATGTCGCGAAACTTTTTGTTTCCTGTGCGTGTCTGTGAATAGCGTTCCTCCGCAACTTTCAGTGTAATTTTGACTGCTTCACGATGTGCCTCCTCTAGCCTATCGTCGTGCCCTACAAATGCGGCAAGGCTGACACTCTTTGGAGCTGAGAAAGTGAGATCAATTC
>CAIZJW010000165.1 GCA_903933385.1 uncultured Silvanigrella sp.
AACAATATTGTAACCAAAAGCCCAAACCAGGTTCTGCTTGATGTTTCGAAATGTTGCCTTCGACAATCGGAATGCAGTGAGAACATTCGGTAGGGTTGCATTCTTTAAGGTAATTGCCGCGGTTTGTTGCGCTGCATCTGTACCACTTCCCATGGCTATCCCAACATCGGCCCGAGCCAATGCGGGCGCATCATTGATGCCGTCTCCCAGCATCGCAACACGTTTTCCCTGCGCTTGCAGACCTGCAACATATTGAGCCTTCATTTGCGGCGACTGTTCGCCGAAGCCCTGAATGCCGAGTGACTGGGCCATTTCCTGCACAACAGCCTGGCGATCGCCTGAGGCCAAGACGGGCTCAACTCCCATTTTTCGCAAGTCGGCCAACATACTTTTTGCAGCAGGACGGAGTGAATCTGTGAGCGCAAGTGCCACAAGAGGCTTGTCGTTGACACGACACACAACCCAAGTCGCACTGCCAACATCTGGAAGCAGTTTTAATTCGTTCTCATCACAACGGCCGAGCTCAATGCTCGTCACGCTGCCTTCGAGGAGAACATCTGCCTGAACGCCCTTTCCTACTGCTTCGCTACGGTTGGTTAGAACTGGATATTCACTCGATGCTAGCGCGAGATTCTCAATCCATGAAACAATAGCAACAGCCACAGGATGAAGCGATGCCTTTTCAAGCGATTCCATAGCTCGATAAATCGCATCCGAGGGTTTCACTCCGCCAAAGCGATGCTCATGTATGACCTTCAGGCGCCCCTCGGTCATCGTACCGGTTTTATCAAGCACGAGAGCTTGCACTGATTGCAGTGCTTCCAGCGCCGACAAATCTCGAAAAAGTAAACCCAAACGCGCTGCGCGAGAGGTTGCAATTGAAACTGCAATTGGTGTGGCCAAACCCAATGCACAAGGGCAGGCAACAACAAGAACGGAGACGGCCGCATTCAGAGCAAAGAGAGAATCGACCTGGAAAACGAAACTCCAAACAACAAAAGTTGCTGCGCTGAGAGCAAGAATGATGGGGACAAACACTGCGGAAACTTTATCTGCGATGCGCTGAATTGGTGCTTTGCTGAGTTGCGTGCGTTCAACAAAGGCAACAATTTCTCCAAGTCGTGTTTGTGGTCCTACAAATTCCGCGCGATAAACCACTGGAGCACTTAAATTTAAAGAACCAGCAACAACACTCGCGCCATTTTGTTTGGCAACCGGTAGGCTTTCTCCCGTGAGAAGTGACTCATCAACCTCAGTTTGCCCCTCAAATAAAACCCCATCAGCTGCAAATCGCTCCCCCACGCGCGCTCGAAGTTTGTCGCCCGTGCGAACGAAACGAACATCAACTTCCTCAACCTCGTGACCGCTCTCGCCAAGCAGCCTCTGCGCAGTCACCGGTTGCAGACGCAAAAGCGCCCCGAGTGACGATGTCGCCCTCCAAGTCATGCGATGCTCAACAAATTTTCCCACAAGAACAAATGCAACAATTGCGGCCGCTGTCTCGAAATAAATATGTTCACCACCCACAAGGGTTTGATAAACCGACCACGCATAGGAAAGCCCTGCGCCAAGCGCAATGAGAGTATCCATGTTAGCGGTCTTCTGCTTGAGAAGTTGAAATGCCTTCACAAAGAAGCCACGCCCGGGAAAAACGAGCAACGCTCCAGTGAAGACAATTCCCACAATCCGTACCCAGGTGGCACCGGAAAGCTGATGTGCCATCCCGAGTGCAATCACTGGCAATGCCAAAATCATCGCCCAAACGAGCCTTTTTCTCGCGACCTCTTGTTCCCTGCGCTCTAGCTCTTCTTGATTGAGAGATGCATCCAAAACGAGGGCTTTGTATCCCAATTTTTCAACTATGTTTTGCAGGCTTTCGGGTGTCAACTGAGATTCAACAACCGCTGAATGGCTTGCAAAATTCACGACCGCACGCGTGACGCCAGGAGTGTTCGACAGAGCCTTTTCAATGCGATAAGAACACCCTGAGCAACTCATGCCTTGAATGGAAAATTCCTGAATTGTATTCGGATTCATTTTCGTATCATCCATATGAATTGGGGCAATGGTTCTGTTGAAAGGCAACATGCAGCTCTGTAGCACAGGAATTCAAACAATGCGTCATCTCGCTTACTTACCGCTGTTCATTGCTCTACTTTTGCTTGGATGCACGAGGAATCCCTCGAATATCGACGGGCAATTCGACTCCCAAGCACAGTGGCAAACATACGGAATTGCGACAGATTCGAACCGAAATGGAGTGCTCGATGATCACCCCGAAGACTCCCGGGTTTGGTCGTGGTCGGGACAGGGAGCCTTCATTCTCCCGAACCTAGACGATGACAACCACGATGGCGAAATTGATTGTCACGATACCGAGGTCAATGGCTCTCAAGATGCCAAAGATCTTGCTTTCATACGTGTTCAATTTGATCCTGAAAAACAAAACGACGATGCGCCCGTTCGCTTGAATCTTAATTTCAATTCTGACGCAAATTCTAGGTCTCCAGTTCAGTGGTTTCTGCATTCAGAAGGAAAGTACGAAAAACTGCCTCAGAGTGTTCCCTTGGAGCAAATCTTCTCTTCAAAACGTAAGAGTGTGGAGATCGCCCTAGAGGCGTGTGCCTTTGCTTCTAAAAGCTGGGATGGTTTCGCAGAAGTCACAATTGAAAACACAAGCAATCAAACTCTCCGCAGGGCCCTTCTTCGAGTTTCGCCCTATCTCATGATTCCAAACACGCGCCCGATGGAAAAGTTTTTTGTCTCAAAGGACTCAACCGGGCGCTACGGAAATCAACGCATGCTTTTCGAACTCCCACTTTCCATGCTTTTAAACCTTGTCAAACTCCATATTTACAACACCGACGTTTGGCAAGAGATGTGGATGCAAGACACCATGGAAATTGGTTACAGCGAAATACCTGGAAGCCGCATGCATGTGGTTCTCAATGCGCCGCGCGGATCCGATCGATTTGGTAAAACATTGCTTGGACCTGATGTTGGTTTTTTGGAGGTCGCTGCTCCGCGCAATTCATCCTCAGAGGGTGACTCCTGGCTCGATTGGTTCGGGAATCTTGAGGTCAGCCCGCCAACTTCGAAATATCCCTGGGGACGCATTTACTACGGATATAATAGCAACACGGGCAACACGCTTCATCCAGATGTTGTTTCATTCCTTGAAGCACAGGAGTTACAGAAGCCCATTGCTATTGATACCGGATGGCTCTTCATAAAACACGTCGATGAAATCATTACCTTTTGGCCACGGGGTCGCAACGATTTTATCGCTGTTGTGCCGAGCATCCAAGACGCATCCGCTCTTACGGGTGAAACTCCTGATTCTTTCAATGCAAGCATTCAAGAACGCCTCAATGAACTGACGGCAGAAACAAATATTTCTCGGCAAAGCATCTTTGAAGTATTCGGCCTAAACAAAAATCAGGTGATGACAGTTCCGCTGTTTTATGACGAGGCCGAGCATGGAGCCATCGGACGATGGTCGAACCCAGTGAACTCTGTTGTGGTGAACAGAACGCTACTTTTTGGTACGACTCGTATTCCGAACACTGTGAGTGATTCTCTTCGCGAGCACATTAAAAGCAGCCGCCTGACCCCGCTCGGTGTCGACGACGGTGCCTACCAAAACAGGTTAGGGAACGTGCACTGCGGTTCAAATTCCATACGCTCTATGCCGAACGCTGGCTTTTGGAATTTCACTGAAAGCCAAGGCGTTCAGCCGCCAGGATTTTAAGCATCTCAACTGTGAGAGCTTTGATTTGCGATCCAGCGATCGATATGTCGCGCCTCAAGAACATCCCCATGGCCAACATAGAAGCTCTCAATGCCCCTTTTTCTTAACCTCTGAATCTGATCCAAGCAGGCAATGAAATCGGCTGAGGATGGGTGTTGTGCTGGCTTCCATGCAGGAGGCAAACCAAGAACACCACCCATCAAAAGATCGCCAACGCAGGCAGCATTGTTGGCCAAAATCACAGAGAGAGATGCCTCAGTGTGACCAGGAGTCTCGGCAACTCGCCCATCCACTCCGAAGTCATGAAGGTCGAGGCTATCAACAACTGGAACGTCAACCTCGACTCCCGGAAATGCAGAAGGCAGCGTGCGTTGCAGCGAAGATCTCAAAAAACTGGGTGCCTTGTTCAAAAGTGTTTTGCCTTCCTGAACACCATCACTCAGGCTTTTGCGACTCTGCGACGATGCAATCACAGGGACTCCTGCTTTCCTCAATTCAGATGCACACCCACAATGATCAAAATGCACATGGGTGAGCACGACTCCCGCAAGATTCTTCAACCGCACGCCACAATTTTCAATTTGCTTGACCAATTCTGAAAGATCAGTGCGGCAGCCTGCATCAACAAGCAAATTTTTGCGGTCACAAATCAGAAATGCATTTGACAACGGAAGAGAAATTCTGTGGATCCGCATTTCAATATCCTTGCCGAAATTTTTCAATATCGACTGCGCCAGATTCGTTCCTGAACCGGCGAATCAATTCTTCTCGAACGGAAATACTCTTTCTATCTGTGAACATGCTTTCATGCTGGAGGAGTGAAGCCTGAACCTCATTGTTTAAAATAAAACTCTCCGAGGTATCGAAAACCTTCTCCACAAAACTTATCACCGCCACCAAACTTTTATCAAATTCATCAACCGTTCGCTGAACTACTGATCTGTAGCTAGGCTCTGAGAAATAGAAACCATGCAGAAATTCGTGCGATGGAACTCCTGTAAAAACTGAATGACAATTGAAGGTGAGTAAATACTTCCAAGTGCGAGCGCCAAGCCAATCCCACAGCCGTTGCTCTTCGGGGAGCAATGAACCCTGCCGACGCAATATTTCCACGGCTTGATTAAAATCTTCACGACGCAGATCAGTTCCCTGCCAAAATCTCAGAAGCGGATTTTGCTTGTGCTCGGTGAGTGATAAAACTTTTCTTCCATGCTCAACGTAGGAAACAACCCGCCCCAATGCGTCGTTCAAGCGTCTGTTGCCCTTTGAAACGCACACCAACGCTTCAGGAAGCTCAATTGAACTCCCGCAAACCAAGTCTGCGGCAGAATCCTCACCCTTCAGAGCACCTTGCAGAGCAACATCGAGCCACTCGCTCATGCTGAGAGAGCTCGCAACATCAGAAACCCTTGGCCACTCTTCACCGGCTCCGACTTCGATCCCCTTGTTTAAGAACTCCCAATGGCTCAAGGAATGCGACCGCATAGATTCAATGCGCTGCCTGCGCTGGCAAGACAATGCGTCACCTTCAGCGCAACTCTTTTCGAGCCAAAATAGCGCATCGGGATGAAATTCAGAATTCCAAGCCCAGTTGACCATCGCCCAACGCGCACAACCCCTCCCCGGAGCCGTGCCCGAGATGCTGCAATCGGATTGAAGCCGCGCGAGCGTAACTTCCTGCTGTGCAACAAAGGCTGGTGCTGCAAAGTTCACATTCTTCGCAAAACGAAAGAGTTTACCTTGAGTGACAAAAACGAGCACCCCGCCAGCGAATGCAAAAAAGGCCAAAAAACTCAGAATTGTTCTTTTTTTCATCGCGCAAATACACCTTACCAATTCGTAAATTTTCCAACTGTCGCTGCGCCAAACGCATCATTATTATGCCTCATTAAGAGAGCAGAAGATATGATCAAAGCCTTGACTCAATTCGAACAACTGACAAAAAAACTGAATGCTATCATTCTGTGTCACCTGCCATTCGTATTTGCAGGGGTTTTTCTTGCTTTAGGAATGCAAGAAGATCCGTCGAACATCACCGACGTTGGCATTTTGTATGCCATGGCCGCAATTTCTATTCCGCCCTTGCTGATGCTTCTGATGCATAAGCCAACAAAACAAGAGGAAGAGGAAGAGGGCCGTTCTTTTCAACATAAGCCAATTCGCCTGACGTTGGCATTTGTTCTCATTTTCCACGCAATCATATTGTCTTCCTTTCCACCTTCAAAAAACGTCGACTCCTTCAGATTTTTTTCCTTTCTAGAATTGGC
>CAIZJW010000166.1 GCA_903933385.1 uncultured Silvanigrella sp.
GCGCGCTCCTTCTTCAACCATGACCATGGCTTTGAGATATGCTTCCGGATCACCAAGACCATAGATACAACTGACGCTCGACACGATGATCACGTCACTGCGTTCAAGCAGCGCTCGAGTGGCCGAATGTCGCATTTTGTCGATGTCTTCATTGATGGATGAAACTTTGTCGATGAAGGTATCGGTGCTCGGCACATAGGCTTCAGGTTGATAGTAGTCGTAGTAGCTGATGAAATATTCGACAGAGTTGTTTGGGAAAAGTGCCCTGAATTCTTGAAAAAGCTGTGCAGCCAAAGTTTTGTTGTGGGCCAAGACAAGTGTTGGGCGTTGCGTGTGTTCAATTACGTTGGCAATGGTAAATGTTTTGCCGGAGCCTGTGACGCCGAGTAGGATTTGTTCGCTGACGCCAGCCTCCACACCCTCCACGAGGCTTTCGATGGCCTGAGGCTGGTCACCCATAGGTTCGAGTTCCCAGGTCTTGAGGAAGCGGTCGGGGCGTTCGGTTGAGTCAGAATGCATCGGTTGAACTCTGTCGGTGTGTGTGCCACATTAAGCCTTTCTGGCGTAGCATAAGATGGACTTTAGACAAAGGATTTTTACGCATGTCGACCACTCGAGAGGCGCTCACAGCGATTGCCGATATCCATGCCGAACGTATTGCTTTGGGGAAGGTGACGATTGCCGGATGGGTTCGAACACGTCGCGGATCCAAGAAGTTTTCCTTTCTGGAAATCAATGACGGCTCCTCAGGGCGCTCAATCCAGGTGATTGTCGATTCGGCTTTGCCTAATTATGAGGCCGAAATTCAGAATCTAACGACGGGGGCCTCTGTTCGAATTGAGGGGCAGTTGGTTGCCAGCCCGGGCCAGGGTCAAAAATTTGAAATCCAAGCCACAGGCGTAAAAGTTTATGGATTTGCCGATCCGGAGCGATATCCGCTGCAGAAGAAGGACATGACCTACGAATATCTGCGCGAGGTTGCACACATGCGCGGGCGAACCGCAACTTTTGCAGGTGTGTTCCGCATCCGTGCAAGAGTCAGTCAGGCCATCCACCGATTCTTTGCTGACAATGGCTTTTACTACATTCATTCCCCGTTGCTCACCACGTCCGACGCCGAAGGCGCGGGTGAAACATTTCAGGTCACAACCCTGCCTCTGTCGAACCCGCCTAAAACTGAGAGCGGAGCAATTGATTATTCGAAAGATTTCTTTGGCTCTCAGGCAATGCTTTGCGTCACTGGCCAGCTCGAGGCTGAAGCGATGGCGCTGGGGTTGGGCAAGGTTTATACCTTTGGCCCCACATTTCGAGCTGAGAATTCAAATACCAGCCGGCATCTCTCTGAGTTTTGGATGATCGAGCCTGAAATGGCTTTTTATGAGCTAGACGACAACATGCAGCTCGCTCAGGATCTCATTCGTTACGTTGTAAAAGACGTTCTTGATCACTGCGGCGATGATCTTGAAAATATCATTGCAAAAAACGGAGTTGAAACACGCGACCATTTGCGTATGGCCCTCGAGCGTCCGTTTGTCCGAGTGACTTACACTGAGGCAGTCGAAATTCTTACGAGTTGTGGCCGAAAATTTGAATATCCGGTTGCTTGGGGGGAAGATCTCAAGAGCGAGCACGAACGCTATTTATGCGAAGAGCACTTCAAAGCGCCGACCATCGTTTACAACTATCCTTCGGTTTTGAAGGCATTTTATATGTATCAAAATGACGATGGAAAAACCGTGCGTGCCATGGATCTGCTCATGCCGGGGATCGGTGAGGTGATTGGTGGCAGCCAGCGCGAAGACCGCGAAAGTGTGTTGGTTGAAAAAATGAAAGGCAAAGGCCTCTCTCCCGAGCATCTTGATTGGTATGTCGATTTGCGGCGCTACGGTGGCGTGCCACACAGCGGTTTTGGAATGGGCTTAGAGCGGCTGCTTGTTTGGATCACGGGCATGGGCAACGTGCGCGATGTCATTCCTTTCCCGCGTGTCCCGGGCGTATGCAAATTCTAAGAATACTTGCTCAGCGAATGTAGCGCAGCATTCCGCTTGCGGGGCTCGTTTTACCTTTAAGCAGCTGGGCAATTGTTCCAGGCGACAATCCTTCCTCCACCTTGAATTGGCATGGAGCGAGTTCAGCTGTTGTTCTTTTGAACAACTTGTTGATGCGCAGTCCGTCGCTTGTGACGTGGACACTCACGTCATCCAAGGTTGTAAACGGGAGTTCGGCACATTCGCTTGGCTCGATGCGCGGTCGTGTTTTGTCGCCTTGCAGTTGGTTCTTCAGCAGCGATTGAAGAACGTCGGCCTCTTTGCGCTTGCGCAGCAGCGTGAGGAGCTCTGAAGGCGATGACGTAAAGTCAGATATTTTTAATGAGCGTCCCGAGCGAAGATCGAAGGTTTGCACTTGCTCATTTCCC
>CAIZJW010000167.1 GCA_903933385.1 uncultured Silvanigrella sp.
CCAAGGAGATGCCCTTCGTGGAAGGGCTGGCATCCGCTTCCCTTAAAGGCGCAAACGCAGTTGGTAGAGTTGCCGGAGAAAAAGGGCTGCAACACTTGAGCGGCGGTTTCAATCGACTTTTTGGAACGCCTGTTTTTAATAATTCGCTTCCCGGACATTCTCTTCAAAAAAATTCTAGAAATGCGGAAACGCAGCAGCCAGATATGATTCTCTTTCGAAGTTGTGTGACTCGCACCTGTGGTGTGACTCGTGGGGAACGCCATGAGGGAGGAACTTTAGATGCACTCATTGTCTGCTCAGAGCGAGCGGGGGTGAGCTTTAAAACAGTGTCTGATGCCGGACAATGTTGCGGGCAGCCTTGGAGTTCCAAGGGCTTTAAAGAACAATCGATTGGGAAATTAACATCACTCCTAGAGCATTTCTATGAAGTTTCTCTGTCTGGAAGAATCCCAATTGTGATCGACAACAGCCCTTGTGCATCATCTGTTTTCGAAGAGATTGTGCACTTGTCGGAGGAATTGCGTACCCGGTATGAGGTGCTCAATTTTTGGGAACCGGTCGATTACGCGGTTTTTCTTGCAGACAAATTGGAATTGAACCCGCTTCAGGAAGCGATTCGTTTTTTTCCTGTGTGCTCAGTTCGGAAATCTGGAAGAGCAACAGCTTTCGAAAAGCTTGCTCGGAAGCTATGCACGCAACCTGTTTTTCCAAATCAGGAGGCTTGCTGTGGAATGGCTGGGGATCGGGGGCTTTGGTATCCAGAGCTCACTGAAAATGCCACGCAGCGTTTTCATTGGGATACTGCTGAAGTGAAGCGGGGATTCTGTTCAAGCAGAACCTGTGAGGTCGCACTTTCCTCCTCAGGAGTTCAATTTAGTTCTTTGTTTGATGCATTAGAGATGGCTTCGCGCCCAGCTTGAATGAGTGTTTTTTGAGAAAACAGAATGAACGTTGATACTTCAGGTTTCTGATTCGCCGGGAGTTGAATTTCTATTGCGATTAAAAAGTCCTATAATCTCTTTTCGGTAGTAGATGATGGCGGTGGCTGCAAAGATTGCGATCACCCAAGGTTGGTATTTTTTGATGATCTCAATAATGTCTTTCCCATAAGTTCCAACCAAATAAACTTGAGTAGGAACGCTTACGAGTGCTGCAAAGCCATCGACTAGAATAAATTTCGCTGGAGAAACACCCAGCATTCCGCAACTCAGGTGCCCAGGAAATCGAATTCCGGGGGTGAACCGAAAGATTCCTGCAGCCCAAAAACCCCATCGTTCCATCCAGCTGTTCACTTTTTTCAGGAGTGCTGGTTGGGCAAGCTTGTTGAGAAGAGGAAGTGACAGAATGCGATTGCCAAATTTTTTCCCCAACCAAAAAACAAGGATGTCACTTGAAAGAACTGCAATGAAGGCAAGCCATGCGGCCATGTGAATGTTGATGCCATGGGGTGCCATCACTCCGGTTTCTGGGTCAGGGTTATTACCCAGCCAAACAAGAAAACCGAGGGTGAGCAGAGTGATTTCTTCGGGAAGAGGTAATCCGAAACTGCTTGCATACATGATCAAAAATAGAAGCGAGAAAACCATAACCGGAGAGTGTGCCACCGATTGCAGTGTTTCATAGATCATCTGTTCCATTTGTAAGTACCCTGCATATTCATGAGTGTCTGATTTCTCCAAGCCAATGCTTTCAACACCTCAGCGGACAGTTGCCGCTCGGGATTCATAACACTTTCCGGGCACAAAAGATGCACCTGTGGGTCCGCTTGTTGCGCAGTGGTACGATTTCTTGAGTGACTCAAAAGCTTTGAGAACAATAGGTTCATTGAGCTCTGCCAATTCAAGTTCCATGAAGCATTGCAAGCAAACGTCTTCATATGAATAACTCGTAATGCGCTCCGCTTGAAGCATTTGTTGAACGTATCGAATTGTGCGGTCGATGAGCTTGAAGTTGCTGGCCCGAACGCATGTCATGACGTTGCCGTGATAGCGGCCGAGGCGACCCATCACAAGGGTTGAGTGCATATTGAGGAGCATTTTAAGCATCAAGTGCTCGTTGAGGAGTGTCAGGCCATCGGTTGGAAAGTGTGCAATTAGATCGCCCAGTTTAAATTCGATGCCATTTTTAGCGCGTGAAATAGTGAATGTGTTCTGAAGTATTTCTGGTTTGCGGGCTTGTCGCCATGCTGTTATCGATGTGGAGAAGTCGTATCCTGCAAGGCGTCCAGGACCACCAATTTGTTCATAGTCACTCCAGCCAATCAGTGGGCGTGGAGCTCGTTTCAGCAGAACTTCCCATGCTTCAGTGGCCGTTTTTGTTTGCGGCAAGCAAAGGTAACAAAGGCTGGTTGGAGCATCTGCATCGAAGCGATTTTCAAATGCAGTTAAACTGAATGTGGGTGATCTTTCTGTTGTGTCGGTGAGGACAGTGATTCCGTAATCAACAGTCTCATAAACCAGAGTTTGCCCTTTTGAGTAACAATCGCTCTCATATTCAATGAATCCAGAAAGAGCTGAAAGATCGAGTGCGCCTTGGTGCTCGAGCAGAGTGTCGATTGCGTCTTCAATAGAATCGAACGTTGGATGATCTTTTAGAGATTCAAAGAGTGCAGTACCCGCTGCGAGCATAAGAACAGTACTAGCCTGCATGCGCGTGCTGCCAGAGATGGCCATGGGGCCCACTGTGAGATTGATTTTGTGAAGCTGTGGATGAAGCAATGCCTGTTTGCAACGTTCGAGTTTGTGAATCAGGAGATCGGCAGGATTGCAGTAGAGAAACCAGTGTGAGCGGCTCGATATCTGAGGAGCGCGGAGAGCAGCTCCGATCACATAAGGAGTTTCTCCCCCTTCGGTTGTAGCGATGAGAAGATCACCCTCTCTGAAGCCGGATTCATCGAGCATTCGAGCGCCGAAATCGGGATGATCTTCGAAGTTTTCGATGGAACGGATGAGAGCAACATCACCACCTGCCATCAGCGAGCGAACATTGTCGTGCCAAGAGTGATTAGGCCCGACAGCCTCTTTCCAGAGAACTTCCAAACTGAGCGACAATCGACCCGTCGCGCCACAGCCTACAAAGAAAATTCTTCCACCGGATTTCAATGTTTGCTGCATGGAATGCGCTAACTTAAGAATGTCGGAGCACTTTTCGTGCGTGATGCGCAGTGCGTCACAATCAACTTCCCGCATCACTCGCAACGCCTGTTCAACGTCGTTCAATGCAAGAGTGGAGAGATTTTTCGTTTTGGGGTGCTGTGATTCGGTGGGAAGATCTCCCAAACGAAATTGTCCTGCGATTTCGAGGAACTCATTTGCCTTTTGTTTTGCTGTTGTTTCGAGCTGATGCAGATTTGTTGTTGTCATTGTCTTCCAACCATTTTTTGAGTGACGCATCTATGTTTGCACCCAGCTGGTTGATGCGATTCGTGTAACAAAGTGTTTTGTCAAAACACGGAATGACACGTTCTGCATCGAGCCTATCGGA
>CAIZJW010000168.1 GCA_903933385.1 uncultured Silvanigrella sp.
AATATAAACCTGTCCGCGAATGTATGCCCCGTGCCTCACGGTCGCTCCAGCTTCAATGTAAGTTGGTCCCTCACTATAGGCACCGGCTTCAACGATAGCTCCCTCTTCAACAACGATTTGTTCTTTGTTTTCAAGAAAAGCTTGAGCACTGATTTGGCCTCTGAGGCGAAGATTTGCTGGGACTGCTGCAATTTGATGTGAAACGAATTCAGCAAGTGGTTTGCCGAGCAGCTCCCAGGGAAACTCTTTGCTCTTGAGAAATTCTAAAACGGATGGTGTGAGTCGCTGTCCAACCGACTCATCCAATTGAAAGAGTGCTTTGTTTGTGCAGAGGTTGGGTGTGATTTTTGTATTCATGAAAAACTCCTCCGAGAGCTTCAGCAGAATGGAGAAGTTAGGTTAGCTGGCTTTGGATGTCATCGCAAATATCCCTCAACATTGGGCAATTCTTTCCGAGACAATCATCGTCATGTGGAAGAGGAGAGAGTCTTATGTTCGACAAGAATCAGTTCAAGGAGGCCTTTCGGAGTTGGGTTCAACGCAATCCGATGGCCAGCGAACAGGAGGCGCTTGGTTTTTGCCAAGCGAACATTCCGCCAAACTGTATCGTCAGTCATTATTGGTTGATAGAGCAGAGCGTGCAGTGGTTTAAGTGGATACATCAAACCCGAGCCATGGATGATCCTTTCTTTGAATCGGAGGATTCGTCCGAAGCGAGGAAATTTGTCTGCTAAGATGGATTTGAGTTATGAAAAAAAACGACCCAACGTGGTCGTTTTTTTTTTAGTAGGCCGCAGGCAGAGAGTTGTTCGAAGCTGCCGTGATGAAAAAGTGAGGAAATATATTTTCTGGCACGGGGATCGAAAGCCCGAGTGTCGATATAGCGTTGCGTCCAGCAGTGAGAGAAAGCGCGGCGAAGATGATGAAAAGCAAGCGATTCTGCATCGCGATAGAGGTTTTGATTGGTTGCGATGAACTTTCTTTGTTCAAAAAGAATATCATAAACCTGCTGACAATTGGATAACCTTTGCTCAATTGCGATTTCAGGATGGAAAGTGTTCCAGTGCAGAAAACTCACGAATCTATCAATTTCGGCCAAGGCCTCTAATTGCAAAACGCCAACTGATTTTTCCAGCTCGGCTGCAGCAACTAGATGATAAAAGTGGCTCAGTTCCTCACACACAACCGAAAGCGTCTGGGTGTCGAGTTTCTTTTCTTTTTCGTAGTCATTTTTAATGTTGCGAGGAATTTCTATCGAGAAAAACACAGTGTCTGCCTCAGAGTGCTCATCAATGAGAACTCGAGCATCGTGGTTGTTGGCGTAACAGACAAAGTCGAGAATATTTAATTCAGGTTTTCGCTCGTAAAATCTCCCGAGCAAATTCCACGATGAGGTTATGACAAGTTCGAATGGGCTGTCATTCATTGCACAGCTTTCTTCGACACTCTCACTGGATTTACGCCGCGTTTGTTCAGATCTCGTGCGAGCTTTTTGCTACTTGTAGAAAGCCAGGCATCATAAAGCGAAAGTGTGCTGCGATGACTCTCAAACCCTGCAGTGCTTTCGGAAACATCGGTTATTATGTCAACAGCTGTGCCGAAGCTGGAGGCCATTTCACCATAAATTTCGCTCATGGCAGCCTCAGATGCTGTTCTCTTTTTCATAAGATGGGCAAGCTGTTCATACGCACCTTCGCCCATTGTAACGTAGTATTTGATATCGAAGCACTTACGGTTGAAGTACTCTTGAAAGAAACCTGAAAAATACAAAGCCGTATCGGCAAGCTTTTTATAAAGGAAAATCTGCTCGCCTCGAGGGCTCTCAAGGGCCTTTTTCAGAATGAGAGCAAGACATTCATCACTCATTCGCGAGTCGTCGACCCTCAGGTAGTCGCAAAGCAGATTGACGATGTAGAATTCGACGTTTTCGGTGAGTTGGATGCCCTGTCTCGATTGAGCATCGAGCACCTTATCCCGAAAGAAAGCCTGCGGGCTAAGGTCGGTCGTCCATATGGAGCTTTGTGACGAGTTTGAGCCGTCCAAACAGCTATCCTCCTCTTCCAGCGAACCAGTTGATTGGGAGATTCAACTCCCCGGTTCTCCTTCAGTCTCGGAGGGATTTGACTGAATGGCCAGTCTAGAAATAGCCGAGAGTCAAATTCCCCACTTAGAGAGTATCGGAATTTAGCGATTTGACTTGAATCAAGGGCGCGCGATGCCCTCAATGCGAAGTCGCACAATGCGCGAACCAAGTAGGGTGCCGTCGGCCTTGCGGTTGACAATTTTCATGGCGCGCATCTGATTGCCGTTCAAACCGCTGCGGCGAATTTCATGCGAAAAATCGAACCGACGCTGCCGAGGATCGATGTCACGCTTCAACACAAGATCCCAAGCTGAACCATCAGTTTTCGGCTCCGGGCTATCTTGGTAAATTTGAATTTGCCCGCTTTCGGAATCGGGATAAACAACCCCCTCAATAACAGTGCCTGCAATATTTTGACCGTGAGTTGGTTGTTCTACCTTCACTTGGCTCAATTGTTTTGGCAGTGAGTCGCTTGCCAAAAGTTCTCTGAACAATTCCGAATCCCACGTTGGTCCGAGGGCAAAATTTGGCTGCATAGATTTCTCATCTACGAGTCCAAGCGTTTCTTGCACGTAATTGCGAAGGAATTCTCTTTGCACAGCATTCGGATTTTCGGCAATAATTTCTTGCGTCAGCCTTCCGGCTGCTCTGCGGATGAAGCTTCTCATTGCCACGTAGTCTTCCCAATCAAAAAGATCTGGGCGCATCGTTTCGCGGGTGATCCCTGTTGTTCCTGCCAACATCAAAGTGACTGTATCTTTCTGTGCTTCTTCATTCCAATTGAGCTCGAATTTCGGATCGTGAAATTGAACTGTTTCGCGCGTGCCGTTCATAGCGCGGTAAGAAAGAAAATGGGCCGAGTTCACGCTCGTTTTGCGCAAGGATTCGAAACAGCGCAGGGTTGTGGATGGGCAAAGACGGATCACTAGTTTTGGAATCTTTCCAAAGTTGCGCAGGCCGCCTGAACGTGCCTTCGGATTGCCCTCGACTGCCAAATCGGCGAGGCCGTCGCCCTGAAGCCTGAAACCGTTGATGAGCCTCAATTGTCCTGGGTCAAGAAGGCGTAGATCAATTTTTTCATCTTCACCAGCTGGTGGGAGAGTGTAGACCTCTTTGTCGTTCAACGATGCACTGAAGCCTGAGTTATTTGCTTCAATCAGGTCCATAAGGACGAGTCTAACCTGCAAAGATTGTGTGTTTGGGTCGGATTCAAAGTCACCCACAACGGCCTGGGCAATTAAAGCGAGCCAGTCGAAATCATTTGCTGGTTGCTGCTTTTCTGCCCGGTCTTGAATATCTTTCGCGAGGAGATCCATTTGACCACGAAAGTTCTGTTGTTGAAGTTCAGCAGAGCGGCGCAGGTCAAGGCCAAGCGACGAACTGCGCCCCGAATCTGCCAGCCATTGTTGGTTCTTTTGACCATCTGTGAGGCCAAAGTAGCCACCAACATATCCAGCAGCCATGAAGTGGCGTTCTTTGACGCCCAATTCCCCAGCTAATCTGAGCACTGTCCCTATGCGTGGTCCGTACACCTGTTCTTGCGAGGGGCCAGATTCACTTTTTGTCCCTCTGCAGGCCGACAGATTGGCGGCCATGATGCCGCACAGACCAGCAAGCGACAGAGTCAGTGCAGCAGGATAATTGGATTTTTTCATTGAAAAGCCCCTCTCGAACGAAGCGGTTTGCATACGCCCATTCTAACCGCTCCGCCGCCAAAATGCGCAGCAGGAACTTGGCAGTGTTTTGACTCATCATTGTTTGCTTGCAGGCAAATGAAGTCCCCCGCTAATGACAAGAATTGGTTGACCTTGCGGTGGTTTACCAATAACCCATTGTCCACCAGCAGGAGAATGACAAAAGGTGAATCGTTCGTTGGATTCGGCAAACATCGAAGACACGCCCGAGAGGGCTGCCGAAAGAAAGCAAAACCATATCGATATTTGTCGGCGCGACGACGTTGAATCCCGATCGCGCGATGGTTCTGCGTATTTTCTAACTCCTGATGCACTGCCCGACTTCGCCCCTGACGCAGTTGATACCAAGCGAAAATTTCTAGGACGAGTGTTCTCCTGGCCATTACTCATCACCGGCATGACCGGAGGTGTGAAAGACGGGCAGCGCATTAACGAAATTTTGGCATCACTTGCTGAACGATGGGATATTCCCATGGGGCTTGGTTCACAGAAGTTGATGCTCAAAGATCCCTCTTACGTGAAGCTTTTTGATGTGAGAAAATCAGCTCCGCATGCATTTTTGATTGGAAATATTGGTGCTGTGAGCTTCAACTACGGAATTGGCATTGATGACGTGGTTCGCATGGTTGATGACCTGAATTTGAACGCCTGTGCCGTGCACCTCAACGCCTTGCAAGAGCAAATCCAACCTGAAGGCGAGCGGAATTTTGAGAATCTTTTTCCTGTGATTGAAAAGCTCGTTAGCAAGCTAGCCGTGCCCGTTGTTGTTAAAGAAGTTGGTTCGGGCATGAGCTCAGGCACCTGTCGTCGTTTGATGGAGTGTGGTGTTGCTGCTGTCGATGTTGGGGGCAACGGCGGCACGAGTTGGAGTGTTATTGAAGGTCTTCGCGGCGACCCATTAACGCATCGTTTGGGTGAATTGTTTCGCAATTGGGGATTGTCCACCATTGAGTCGGTGGAGGAGTGTGTGCCGGTTGCAAAGACATTTGGCGAAGCACCTCCGCGCTACGTTGTTGCAACGGGTGGTGTGAGAGATGGTGCTCAATCTGCACTTCTCATAGCACTTGGCGCCCAGATGTGTGGTGTCGGATTGCCATTCTTCCGCTCTATCGTAAATCCACAGGCTGGTTTGTCTCCTGAGGAATCACTGGAGCAAGAGATGCGATTTTTCGCACGCTCCCTTCAGATTGCAATGTATTGCTCCGGTGCCAAGAAACTCGATGATCTTTCTGCTCGCTTGAGAAAGAGGAGTGCAAAATGACGTCTAACGATTTGAATCTTGTTCACGGCCAAGGGGCATCCGGTTTGGATCTTCAGACTTCGGATGGTTCATTGAGCCGCAATGAGGATACAACAACTCTTCCTCCGCGTTCGAGTCGTATTCCTGGTTTTGCACAGATGCCCGTGAGAGCTCGCTTGAATGCTCTGGTGGAGCGAGATTTTCTTTCGCGCGATTGCGCTGATGCATTGTCGGATGCTGGCAGTCTGACAAGCGAACTAGCTGATAATTTCATTGAAAACTGCATCGGATCTTTTGCTTTACCGCTTGGTGTTGCGACAAACTTCTTGATTGATGGACGAGAATTTTTGATTCCAATGGCGGTAGAGGAAAGCAGTGTTGTTGCTGCAGCGAGCCATGGCGCCAAATTAGCGCGTTCGCGTGGTGGATTTTTTACGACGCCAACCAAATCCATCGCTACGAGTCAAATTCAATTTAAAGTTGATCCAACAGAAGCCGCTAAAATTCCTGTTTGGTTTGAGACAGTGCGTGCCGAAATCATCACGCGCGCAAACGCTTGCCATCCTCGATTGCTCAATCGGGGTGGTGGCACGACGGGAGTAGAGCTGCGCATATTGTCGAAGCCCGGAGTTTTTGTGATCCACGTTCATGTGGACACACGTGAGGCAATGGGCGCCAATATCGTTAACACGATTGCAGAGGAAATCGGACGCTGGCTACCGAGCGCTTTCCCTTGCCGGGTTGGTTTGAAAATTCTCACCAATCTGACAGTCCATCGAATCACTCGTGTTCGCTGTGAAGTAGAGAGCAAGAATCTCGAAATGGGTGGTTTTACGGGGCCGGAGGCAGTGGAGAGAATAGTTGAAGCCTGGGAGTTTGCTGATCTCGACCCGTATCGCGCTGCAACCCATAACAAAGGTGTCATGAACGGAATCGACCCGGTCGTGATCGCAACCGGAAACGATTGGCGGGCGGTTGAGGCAGGGGCACATGCATTTGCTTCGCTCACAGGCCAATACAAACCTCTCACTCGTTGGTGGAAGGGTGATGTGGGGCAGTTGGTAGGAGAAATAGCCCTGCCAGTCGCTGTTGGAACTGTTGGCGGAGTCACGAGACTTCATCCTTCGGTGCAATCTATTTTGGCTCTCCTTGGCAATCCCGATGCAAATGAGTTGTCCGGAATTATTGCGAGCGTAGGACTGGCGCAAAATCTGTCAGCATTGCGAGCTCTGGCCTGCGAAGGTATCCAGCGCGGTCACATGGCTCTGCATGAAAAAAACATTGAGATGCTGAGGCGCTATGATCACATGCCCTCATTGACGGCGGTGGCTCGTGGAAGCGAACCAACCCAAAATCAATAATTCTGAAACAAATGTTTCAGTTCCCGGCAAGGCTCTGCTGTTTGGTGAGTATGGGGTCATGCGGGGTGGCGAAGCTGTTGCTGTTTGTTTGCCAAACTTTAAAATGTCGGTTGATTTTTCTTTTAGAGAAGACAAGGCCGAACCTTCCTATTCCCTTTCGAGCGATTATCTCAGCCGAACAATTGTTGTTGAGCGAAATAAATTAGATCAACTTCTCGAAAGCGTCGAGGCCAACGAAGAACGCAATCTGGCATGTTACCTTTCAGGATTCAGTGAGTTTTTGCAATGCGTGACTTTGAGCGCAAATGTCAGTCGAGAGTTCTCTCCTTCGCTCGGATTCGGCAGTTCATCCGCGCTTCTCTCAGCTTTTCATATAGCGCTTGCGGAGAGGTTTTTCGCGCCAAATCTCATTGAACAACTGAGTCATTCTGAATTCTGGAGTTCACTTTATAAATCTCTTATGCGTCTCCAAGGGCGCGGCAGTGGCTATGACATTGCCTTGCAAACATGGGCTGCACTGAATTGCAAACAAGAGTTCGCACCCACTGTCTTAAGCTTCCGCGATGCCGCCTATGGTCAAGCAACGGAGCGCGCAATGTTTTCTCCAGAGATATCAGTTGTGCCAATGAGTGCGGCAGAGATGGCTGGCATGGGATGTTTTGTTGAATCTGGTGTCCGATCAGAAACTCGGCGGGTTTTGCAACATATGGAAAAAAAGAAAATCGAATCTGTATTTTATGAACAGCAAACTTCCTTTGCAAAACGATTCCTTGCCGAGCCTGTGCTTGATAATGTGACTAGACTGTGTCGTGAAGCATCTAATTTGGCGCTTTCTCATGGTTTGCTGCCAGCGACTGATTCCCTGCAAAGCTTCACTCGCCGTTGCGACAGCCTTGGGATTGCATGGAAAACAATGGGTGCAGGCTATGGAGATTGTCTGTGGGTTATTGCAAACCGAGCGCAAGTGGAATCAATGATCAGCGAAATTTCGGCACCTGAAATGAGAGTTCAATTTGCCTTTGAGGATTTCTGATGTCTGAAATGATCTTTGAACAGAATCCTGAATTGAGAGTTCTCTCAGAGAAACTGCTTCAAGCACGGATTCGTGGAGAGCTGTTGTTGCAGTCGGGCGATGTGGGATGGGCTAGCGCCCCAAGCAACATTGCCTTGCTTAAGTATTGGGGCAAAAAAAGTGGTCTGAAGCAGATTCCTGTTAATTCAAGCTTGAGCCTGACCCTCGGGGCATTTCGTGCTTTCACACAGATTTCGGTCGTAGGGCGTTTCTTTCCGCTCAACGAAGGGCGAGTGAATGTGCTCCTCGAGCGGCCCCATTTTTCGCTTGAATTGAATCAGAATGCAGCTCCGATGCCGGCAAAAATGGAGATTTTTCTCAAATCAATTCTTCACGGCTTTGCCGACGATATTGCGCTTCGGGTTGAAAGTGTGAACAACTTTCCGACGGCGTGCGGTGTAGCATCGAGTGCGGCTGGTTATGCGGCGATTGTTGGTGCAATCGCTGATCTACTCAATTTGCAACGTTTTTTTAATGCATGTGAAATGCAAACGTGGCTGTGTGAATGGTCGCGTCTCGGCAGTGGTTCAGCGACTCGCTCCGCAATTTCGCAGAGTGATTCGAAAGGATCTCAATTCGTTGCTTGGGAACTTTTGGATAATGGCGTTAGCTCCAGTACCCAGGAACTTCCTGTACACAACAATCTCTCGCAGCTTTGTCATTGTGTTCTTGTGCTCGATGCGGGCGAAAAGTCGGTGGGAAGCTCGGAAGGACACACCCTAGCGCAAACGAGTTTGTTTCAGGAGCTTCGCCTTGCCCAATATCCGGCAAGGTTTTTGCGCACAAGGGAAGCTTTGCTCAAGGGTGATTTTCAATCCCTGCAGGAGCTCACGGAAATTGATGCCTTCGAGATGCATGCAGTGATGGCTACAGGTTCGTGTCCTTTGAATTATATGAACAGGGATACGGCCAGTGCGATTTCAAAATTTGTCGAAATTCGTAACAAGGTATCGGCCAAAATGCTTTGGACGTTGGATGCCGGGGCTAACCCGCATTTTGTTTTTATGCCTGAAGCATCGGTTGCAATGTCCCAATTTTTTCAATTACTGAATTCAGACTCTCGATTTTCTGGAGCAAAGGTATTGTCTGGGGAAACCAGCTCCAAAGGTCTCCACCTCGGAGAAAAATCAGGTGCTAAGTCGGTTGTTGCATCTTCAAAGTTGCCTGATGTTTTAAAAGAGATGTCGCTGTTGCAGGCAGCTCAATTTTTTCTGAAAGGGAGTAAAGAGTGATCCTCGCCGTTCCCGGTATTTACGGTCAAGCGTGTGGCAAGGCCATCCTGATTGGTGAACATGCGGCGGTTGCTGGGTTCGCAGCTATTGCGCTGCCTCTGAAAGCACAGAAACTAACTTTGCAATTTGGTGAGCCATTAGAATCTATCAATGATGGGCATGAAAATATTGAGGGTTGGAAGCAGGCGTGGAGTCTTTTCATTGGCGACGCAGGTGTTCCACTTCCTTCAGAGGAGCGCACCCGCCTCACAAAATCTCTTGAACTTGGTTTGAAATTGCTTGCTCCGAATGATGTGGTGAGATCAAATTTGGCTTCCTTTGACCCTCAGAAAATTGAAATCCATTCACAGTTGCCGCTTGGTGCCGGAATGGGCGGTTCAGCTGCTCTCAGCGCTGCGATGCTGAGAGCGCTTTCTCAGGCGTTGGGAATTGAAAAGACATCCTTAGAGATTGCCTCGTTCGCCAACGAGCTTGATGGAGTGTTTCATGGGCGAGCGAGCGGCTTAGATGCCGCTACGGTTGTTTCAGATGGCATCATTCGATTTAAAAGAGGCGAAGGTGCACAGCGGATTGCCAACAAGAAACCTTTCTGGCTTTTGTTGGTTGATACGCAAGAGCGCACCCCCACTCGCACAATGGTTCAGAGAGTGGCCGAGCTTCGTGAGAAAGATTCCCAAAGAGTGGAGCATCATTTTTCACTCATTGGCTTATTGTCCGAGCGTGCTCGGCAAAATTTGCAGTTGGGCCAGCTGTCAGAACTCGGTGAGAACCTCAACACGGCTCATGAGTCACTGCAGGCACTGGGGGTTTCAACGAATAAATTGGATTCCTGTGTTGTTGGCCTTCGTCAAGCAGGAGCTCTCGGTGCGAAGCTCACCGGGGGTGGGGGTGGAGGTTTGGCTCTCGGGCTGTTCGCCTCGCAGCCCAAGATTCCAATTTCGACAGAATGGGGAGATGCTCCCCATTATCTGACATTTGTCCCGGCCGACGAAAGTTCATAAACTCTCCGCTCAACCATGTTCCATTCCGGGGAGGCATTCGCATGAACTCTGACACGAGCAACCAGCGTGCAGATGGTTTTCGAGTTGTTTATCTTGGAACAAATGAAGTCATAGAAAAGCTTTCCAGCGACTTTAAAAGATTTGGCATCATGCCTGTCCCAGGAATTCAAGGTCAAGGTGAGGCGTTTGTGCTCAGCAAAGCCTTGGCTCGTAGATTGCCTTCGGGAATTGCTGGTCATGAAATGAGCGCGCCAGCCACAGTTTATTTCTCCTCTGATCTTTTTCAAGTTGCTCATAATATTGCTCAGCTTGAACCCGATCTCATTATTCTCGATGAACGTAAAAATCTTCCAAAGTCTCAGGAAGCAAAGAAGACTCCCACGAGGCAAAAATCTGGCACAGCTGATAATCCGGCCGACGCGGCGGAATCAATTGATGGCAGCGATGAAAAACTTTCAAATGGAGATGTTTTACATTCTGTTCATGCGGCAGAGCAAAACGGAGGGGAAAGCAAACCACCTTCATTCGAAGATTTTCGCAGTGCATTGAAAAGCTTTTCACCTCGTGATTTTCATTACCCCATGCGACGGATTCTCGTTGTTCTGCCAAAGAGTCATGACAATCAAGCACGTTCATTTAATTTAGGGTTGGCCAATGTTCGCGGCGTGATTATTGATCCATCGAGTTCGGCTCTACTTTTTCAATTTGCAATCGCGCAGCTCTATGAATTTCGCATGAGCCAACAAAAGAAAAGCCTGTGCATTTCGGGCGGTGGGTTAGAAGGCTATATCTATTCAATTGGTGTCACCAACGCTCTCGACGACGCAATGGATGGAATTGCTTGCAATGAGTTCGACATCTTTTGCGGGGTGTCGTCGGGAGCAATACTTGCCTCTTTTCTTGCGGCTGGAACCCACTCGCACGATATTCTCAAACAGCTCTATAAGCGTCACGGCAAGTTGGACCCGCTTTCTCTGAACGTCATATTTGATTTGGCCGGTGGGGAAATTGTAAGCAGGATTGTTGGAGTTCTGCGAATGCTCTCGACACTTGATCCTGGTGAAGTGGTTGTCAGGTTGCAGCGCCTTGTGCCGGTCGGTTTCTTTCGTGGAGAAAGACTCAAATCATTTCTTGAACGGCAATTGTCCCGGCTCGGAATTCCCGACAACATTGGTTCCCTGACAAAGGAACTTTATATCAGTGCTACCGAACAAGATACCGGTGAACATGTCGTTTTTGGGGAAGAACCCTGGCGCAATATCAAGATCAGTCAAGCGATCCGTGCAAGTACAGCATTGCCACCATTTTATCTGCCTGAGAGAATCAATGGTCATTGGTTTGCAGATGGTCAGCTCACGAGTTCATCAGATTTCAACACTGCAATTCGAAAAGGTGCTGGGCTCATTCTCATGATCGACCCAATGGTCGCCTATACGAGCAATTCCCCTGGTGCCGTCATGCGGCATGGTGGTTATTTTACTGCCGTGCAAGCTATCAAAAGCCTCGTCCAGACCCGTTTTGTATCGATGTTGCGGCATAGTATGGATGTGAACCCGGACGTTGATTTCGTGGTTTTTCGTCCAACTGACGAGGTGATGGAAGCGATGGCCGGAAACCCGATGCGCTATCGCATTCGAAATGAATTGGCTGAAATGGGCTATCGGGGAACGGTGCAGCAGATTCTTGCTCAGTACGATTCGCTGGCCCATAAGTTCGCCAAACATGGGATTGTGCTCAAGCCCAAAAGTGAAATTGAGCTCTTGCTGAGTCGACAATTCTCCTAATTCTTTAGTCTACTTAAAACTCTCATTGAGTTTCTCTGCAGTGAAATCTGAAGCCACTTCAGTGGGCTCGATTTTCCTAGACGTCAAACCTCTAACGTGTGGATTAAACTCGCCTCACATTCCTCCGAAGAAACGTGTGAAACGTAATTTGAGAGGCAACTCACGCACTGATGAGGTTTTAGGCCATGGCACGTAAAGACGATCAAAACAGCGCGCAATTCGACACCGGATTTGGAGCAGCAGGAGGAACCTTTGGAGGGTCTGCTGGTGGAGCGCCTAAATCGCAAGCGGCTCAGGGTGGAGAGTTCTCGAGCGGATTTGGTGGCGGAACAAATGCTGTGAGTCAGATTTTCCGTGATGGCAGCATGGGCTCTGACGACAAGCGTCGTAAAGTCATGATGGGGCTCATTCTCGGTGTGGCTTTTACAATAGTTGCAGCGAGCATCTATTATTTTGTTTTTGACGAGGGCGATTTCTCGAGCGAAGTTCCAACTGCGGCTACAACTCCTGCTCCCGCCGCAGCTGAAACTACAGATGAGAAGAAGGCTGACGCTGCAGCCAAGACGACAGACGCGGCTGCGGGCACTGTTGCCGAGACGGAAGAAGACGAAGCTTTAGAGGATGAAGAAGGTGAGGACGAAGAGCTCGTTTCTGCTCCCTCTGCACCCTCATCATCAGGTTCCTACAAATATAACGAAGTAGGCGGTGGTCCGTTGGTTTCTGCACCTGCAGGAACGGCGATAGAAGTGTCACGCATGCA
>CAIZJW010000169.1 GCA_903933385.1 uncultured Silvanigrella sp.
CGCGGCAGGGATCGAGTCGCACTGACGCAACGAACCAAGATTTCGGATCACACAGCTCCGGCAGAAAGCCCCGCTCCTGAACAAGAAACGCATCTCGCCCGAGCATTTCAGAATCAAGGCCCGTGACCTTTTTCGGGCGCCCACAAGTGGGATCCGTTGGAGGCATACCAAACAAACCATTCCAAACTGAATTGAATTCCAAAGAACTCAGAAGCGCACCTTCACCAATGGCGCGAGGTGCAGCTTGCATCAGACTATAAAGCTCATTTGTGCCACTCGAATTTAATGCAAGCCGACTCTGTGCAACCTCAAAGGGAGGCGCAAAAACGAGGAGTGTAGAGGCAGCTGTCCAGGTAAACATTTCGTGATCAACGCTTCGGCTGAGTTTCGAAAACGATTCTCACTTGCATTTGCGAAGCAATCTCGTCGCAGTTGTTAAAGCGACTGTTGTTCACGAACGCACACTGCACCAGTGTTTTGTCATTGGCCAAATGTGCATTTGCATCAGTGACGCGGCCTGCTTTGAGAAGAGCCGGATCAACCACCAACTTACATTCGGGCAGCCCTTCAGGGATAACGAGATCGAGCTTAATCGCCGTATCACCCAGTCGGGTTGGCGGCGTATAGTCGCTTCTAAACAAAACGTCTTCCCGAAAAACTGGCCCGGGATTCAAGGCGTTTAAAGGCCCTGGCGGAAGGAGGAGTGCAGGAGAAAGAACAGGATCGAGAGAACCAGAATTATTCACATGATTCGCATCCGCGTGAAGCACTGTGCGCTTGCTCAAGTTTAATTCCGACGATTGTTTGCAACCACTCTGCGCAGTGCCACCAATGCAGTAAATGCTATTAATGACACTGCAAATCAATGGATCGCTTTGCCGCCCTGCAACACAATTGCCCGTGTATCCAGTTTCATCGGGTTGTGCACATGTGAATTGCTTACAATGACCAATAATCCCTTTTCGGGTATCGGAGATATACGCACCGCGCGGATCGCCCTTCTCACCCATTTTTTTCCAGACGCGCGTATCCCAAACGTGGTAACCTTCGCGTCCACCCACGAGAAATGCATAGCCATTAAATTTCGTGTCGTAGTAATTGCTTTTAAATTCACTCAGACTTGAAAAGCCCTCAGCGCGCTGCTGTTCTGCAGTTGCTTTATAGAGCCTTTGCTGAAGAAAGTAGGTTCGATTTTGATCGAATGATGTACGAATCATGCATTGAAGCTGAGGCGGTTTTACGGACGTCGCTGTCACAATCGATGGAGGAGTGCCATTGCGATCCCATTCGCAATATTCTTCCTGATTCAACCAGCTGCCAGGCAACTCTCGCAGTTGATGGCTGATAGCTTTCCTGCGATTGCCCGCGCAGCTCCACTGGGTCACGAATTTTCCGTCAGACGTAGCAGGATGAGCTGTCGATGTGCTTGTCTTGATCACCAATCCGCGATCGCCTTTAAAGCCATGGCTTCCATCGCGTATTGCAAACGTTTTCAAACGAGCGAGAGCCAAGGTGTCGAGCGGATCGCAATTGAAGGCATAGTGACTTCGTGCACTTGTAACGAGGTAGCTGAACCTGGCCGACTCGCCACCATTTGCTTTCGTTGGCAGCAACAAACTTCCAACGTCAATCTCTGGAAAAGCGACCTTCTTCCCATTGATCTCAACGAACCCCCAATTCGCCTGAGCTTCATCGCCAGGAATCTGAAGTTCATAACCACTATAGGCATCATAATTGAATGCCACGGGCGTTTCCGAGGGCATGAGTGGTCGCGGAGCATCGATGCTCGTCATAATCTGAAAGCGAACTTTTTCACCCTTTGCCGAAAATACATCGCCAGCAAAGCCCAAAACATAAGGGGAAACAGCTCCACCAGCGCTGTTGCGGACTCTCCAAATGAGACGCAGATCTCCGCCAGACTGCCCGTTAGTCGCCTTGCAGGCTGTGAGACGAGTGACTTCAAACTGGCTATCAAACTGCTGTTGAGTGAGCCCCTGCGTGCTTGCGCCTGAGTTAAAATCTCGCGGCTTGCAAGACAGGCTCGCAAACCCAAATCCAGCAAACAGACAAACAGAAAATTTTAATTTCGAGGCAAACATAAATCCTCCTTGAGGAACAACTCTTCGAAGCCATGAGAGTAGCAAAACCAAGCAGGCAGGCGATGTCATTGAAATGAACAACATCATCCGGGCAAACTTTTTCCTTTTTCAAGAATTCATGCGTGGCGTAAAGAGTGATGACACCTGTATCGTGCCAGGACAGCAGGAACACGAGTGTCTTCACGTTCCTTGCCAAAATGAATTTCGGGCTGGTTCAACGACAAAAGTCGTCGTGTGGGGTCAATCATGAAAAATGTTGCTGTATTGTCTGTCGATCACACAAAAGCTCGTTTCTATCTGCTCACACCCGCTGAGCGCCCTTTGGAGCAATGGAGCCCCATTCTCAATCCGATCGATGAAATTATAAATGTTCATTGGCTGGAGCAAGAAAAGGAAAGTCTCACAGGTGGAAACAGAGTTTCATACCATGTCGGTGCGACAGGCAACGCAAATACGGTGCATGGTTTCGATGACCACTTGAGCTCACACCAACGCGAGATAGACAAACGTTTTGCGCGGGAGATAAACACGCGACTGCGTCACTTTCTCGCCGAAAATCCGGCAGTGCGCCTTATCATTGCAGCGGACAGCAAAGTTCTTGGCCGGCTGCGTGAACAAATGGGCGAAGAATACAAAGCAAAGCTGATTGTTGAAGAAGTGAACGTCAATCTGTGCAAATTGAAACCAGTTCCACTGCACGAACATCTAGCCCATCTCGGCCTGCTTCCGGAGCGATCGGCGCCATCGAACCCGCAGCAGGAGGCATTCGCGCGCTCGGGTCAGTGGCGCCGCAGGCGTATTCCCGCGGAAGGAAAAGAACCCCCAAGCGCCGACCAGCAACAAGAAGCCAGTGGTTCCTGACCCTTGCAAGTGCCACCGAACTCAAGCAAATAGGCAGAAACTCATTCAACCATGAAATTTCTCTCAATTCTTTCCGAAAAAATACCGAAATGCGCGCGTGCATGTTTTTTGGTTGGCGTGAGGTGAGCAAATTTGGCAAGGACTTGGCAAGATATCCTGCACACCTTTGAACATTTCTTAAAAGCTCCGCATGAGATCGGTGCCGTTTTGCCGTCATCCCGTTTTCTAGCGCGGCGCATGATGAAGGCAGTTGATCTCAAGCAAGCGAATTCAATTGTGGAGCTCGGTGCCGGAACGGGTGCCATCACAGGAGAATTACTTTTGCACGTGAGCCCAGGTGCAAGTGTTGTCATTATTGATTCCAACCCTGAAGCCGTGGCCATTCTCAACCGTCGACTCGCCGGTCAAAAAAATCTTCGCATCATTTTGGGCGATGCGCGGGAATTGCGAAATATTCTCAAAGAAAATCAGATTGGCAACGTCGATGCCATTGTATCGAGTTTGCCTTATGCCAGTTTAGGTGAAGGCACGACGCGTCATATTCTCTCTGCCGCCGCTGATGTTCTCACGCCCCAGGGGCACTTTGTTGCCTTCCAATACACCCCATTGCTTCGAAAAACTCTTGAGGCGTATTTCGAAATTCAAAGCAGTGAGGTTGAATTGCGCAACTTCCCTCCGGCAGTTGTTTACAGATGCGTCGCAAAAGAGAACAAAAAAGAAAGATTAAATCTAAAGAATATCGCTTGAAATGGAGATCTCACGAATGAGGCACATCTCTCAAAAATCGAACTTTGCTTTGCTCCTTGCAAGTCTCGGGGCGCTTTGGTCGTGCAAGCCTTCTAGCTTTCAGAGCATAGACAGCAAGAGAGAAGTGACAAAGATCAGCGAATCATTCAGCTGTGGCGATGAGAAGTCGAAAACCATTTCACTTAAGAATGCAAAAGCAAATGTGTTGCAACTCTCGAAATCTTGTTCGTTGGATGCGTCATCTACTAAAACGCCCGCTGACATCGTTTTTGTCATAGACGTAACAGGGAGCATGGAAGACAGCCTGAATGCGGTCAAAAATGGGGTAGAACAATTTGCCATTCGACTGCGTCAAGACAAAGGATGGGACGCTCGCTTTGCCGCCATCGGGTACCGCGATGCAGTCACAGCCCAGGTACCTTTCACAGATGAAAAGAACTTAGCGCTGCAACTGCGCAATTGGGAAGCCGATGGGGGCAACGACCCGCAAGAGGCCGGACAAGCAGGCCTTGCAGCAGCGCTTGAAATTCTCACACGAGACCTCACGAACAAACCCGAGCGAGCAACGGCAAGCAAAAATATCCTCTTCATCGGCGATGCCATTACTTACTCCTTGAACAACGACCACTTCGACTTCTCAACGGGGCAACTCGAGCGCCTCTTTGATGCTGCGCCGGCGCAATTGAAGTCGCAGTTGAAATTTTATTACTCCGCCGCACGTGAGGTCGACCAATGTCTCTCAGCCAGCTTGTTCGGCTGCGCAAGGATGGGCAAGTCAACAAAGTTTGCAGCTCAACCGCAAATATCAGCCTTTGCGCAGAAGATTGGATTACAGGGGAAAGGATTTGAATTCCCTTTTACCGAGAGCATTTTGCTCAATGAGTTCGTGGATGAGTTCACTCCAGGACAATCGTGTGCGTTGAAGGCTGCTCTCGTGAAAGACACTGCGGGTCGGGAGCTTGGCCGAATCGGCGAAAACGGCAGCTTTGATATTCCTCGTGGCCTGACTTCAAATTCACTCAATATTGAAGTGGAGCGTTGCTGCGCCGCTCCGGCATCACCCTCCGCAAAACCAGGAACTGCATCCCCAGGGGCGAACGCCTGCAAATCCGTAAAGTCCAATTTCAGCGTCCGCCTAAAATAGACAATAATATTTGATATTTAGATTAAAGCATACGAATGTTTGCTGCTCATTTTCAGGTTGAGCTTCGTGCTGTCATGGAATAGGCCTTTTTGCGATTGTCATTAAACAAGGGTGTGCAAAGCACAGTGTGCACCTGATTGAATTAAGGTGCTATTCCATGAATTTTCCGCTCATTGTTGCGCTCGTTCGCAGCTTGTTCGTGTTTTTTGTTTGCTTATCTCAATCAGTTGAAGCTCAATCATCAACAACTCAAGTTTCAGCAGAAGAGTTTATCAAGATTCGTTGTCATCCCAATGGCTCGCCTTCTTTCACGCAATGGACTGGCAACGTGACAACATCAGGGCCTGCAGCCGAAAAGGCTCAGACGCTCTTCAAAATTGTTGGTTTCAATGTTGCAAAGTGTTACCGCGATCCGTCGGGAAACTGGATGGTTTCGTCGCGTGAACTCACCTATTTTTTGAATCCTTTCACAGGCGATATTTTGAACACGTGGAACAACCCATGGACGCAAGAAACGCTTCCCGTTGTTCATATTTCAAACCCATTAGTTCAACAGAAAATTCCTGGAACAACTCAATTTTCAGCCGAAACTCAGGGCGCAACATCAGTCATTCGCATCGACGTTCCATTGAGCTACCCAAACCCTCTCGCAGGCGACATCCGTTTTGCTGAATATTCACCAGAGAACTATTACAAAGCACATGAGTCATTCAGTTACGTTGTGGCAAACGAAGATCTAAAAAACATCACCCAACTTGATTCTCTTAAAAACGTACAAGTGATTTGGACACGCGTTTCTCCATGGATGCCTTGGATGAAAATGAAGGGTGCCGCTGGCTATCTTGTTTTTAACGCGATCGTTTCTAAGGTTGATGGCCTTTCTCAGCTCCCCATGCTCATTCAAAGCGAAATTCAAAACAGACTTCCACTGTATTCAAACGCTCCACTCTGCATTGTTGCAGGGCGTGGGAATGTTTCAAGCTGGTCTTATTTCAAAGATAATTTCGCATTCTACCTTGCTGGATCAAGGTTCCCGCTCGCAGCTCCAATCACTCAAGCGCAGGGCGAGTGCGAATCGCTCTGAACTCAATCTCTTGCTTGCCTGGCAGAGTATTCTCATGTACTGACCAGCTGGCCAATATTGAGCACCACTGCACCTCGCAAGGCACAAGCCGGAGTCAGCCATGAAGTCAGCATTATCTTTCGTGAGCCCATTTATCGCCTTCGGAGCCTTTCTCCTTTTGAGCTTCAGTTCCCAAGGCGCCGAGGCAAACGATGTGCTCTGGCGTCCCGAAATGCTCCAATCTCAGGGCGTGGGTTGCCGTTTTGGTTCTTCGAGCGATCCTAACCAAAACGCCTTCGTGATTGCGAGCGGCGATTCTGTGTCATTTGTGTTCACTCAGCTTGGCCAAGAATTTCGCGACGGACGCAACCCAAATGTGGATATCAGCCCTTGCAAAATCATTCTCCCTCTTGAAGTGAGCCCCGGCTCATGGATTGAAGAAATCTCTCAAACACTCACCTACGGGATTGTGAAGACGCGGGGCATTCAGGCGCGCCTCGACTTCAAAAGTAACTTTGCACGTCGCACGCCGAACGGCCGAAGTAACGCTGCCGACCTCAACGAAAACATGGCGAGTGCAATGGCTTTCTTTCCAGCGCCACAGATCATCAACGATCCCATGGTCGTTTTGCCACAACCACTTGCACGCATCAGCGAGAACAATCGCAACAATTCCCCGCACCGGCGATTTTGCAACCGCGAACGAAGCCGGCTTTTCAACTATCACTCAGACATCATAGTTCGCGTCAACAAACTCAAGCCTGATGCGTCAATCGCATTTGCTATCGATGGACTCGATCTCAAATATGAATTGAAAATGAAAGTGAATCGCTGCCGCAGCATGTGATCACCGGGCGCCTGAGCCAACACTTCGAATCAATCGAAGTGTGAATTTGATAAATTGTCACTCCTCCTTTTTGAAAATCTGTGAGTTTTGTTGCACAAACTGAACTCGGCCAATCAATCAGGAGTTTCTACATGAGCATGAATCGTTCCGACGTTATCGACTACCGTATTGAAGGCGATGACATGCAAGCGGTTGTCATTACCCTCGATCCAGCTGAGGTTGTGATCGCCGAAGCAGGCATGTTCTTGTACATGACCGACGGTGTCTCGATGCAAACCTCCATGAGCTCCGACAAAAACAAAGGCTTCTTTGGGAATCTCATGAAGGCAGCCGGCCGCATGCTCACAGGCGAAAGCTTTTTCATCACTAATTTTGAAAACACAGGTGGCCAGCGCGCCGATGTTGCTTTCGCTGCCCCCTATCCAGGAAAAATCATCCCCCTGGATCTGTCCACCTATCAAGGCGGATTCATCGCACAAAAAGACAGCTTCCTCTGCGCTGCGCGTGGAACTGATGTCTCTATTCATTTCAATCAAAAAATAGGCTCTGGGCTCTTTGGTGGAGAAGGTTTCATTCTTCAAAAACTGCAGGGCGATGGCCTTGGCTTCATTCATGCCGGCGGAACTGTCATTGAACGCCGACTCGAACCCGGTCAAACTCTGCGAGTCGACACTGGTTGTGTTGTGGGCTTCGAAACTTCCGTTGATTTCGACATTCAATTCGTCGGTGGCTTCAAAAACGCACTCTTCGGAGGCGAGGGTCTTTGGTTTGCAACCCTACGCGGACCAGGCCGAGTTTTCCTGCAGACACTTCCCTTTGCACGCCTTGCCAACCGCATTGCATCGGTTGTCTCAACCGGACGCAGCGCCGAGCAAACCAGTGGCGGACTCCTCGGTAGCCTCATGGGCGACAATGACTAACTTCAAAATTACCATAGTCATTGCCCTAGCTGTCATGGGAGCTGGATGCGATACTCTCTCAAGAGTGAAGGACAGCACCACGCGTCAGGTGGTGGACTTCATTCCTCGCTCCGTCGATAAAAAGATCGGGGAGATCGCGAGCATGCAAGCTGAAGCTACCATGGATGGTGTTCCCAGCGCCGCCCATGCATATCTTGGCGAACTCGTTCAGCCTCTCACAAATGTAGCTGTGCTTCCTGGCATGAAACCAACCTTTCGAATTGTAAATTCTGAGCTCCCTAATGCGTTCGCGTATCCCGACGGGTCTATTTTCTTCACTTCAAAGCTTCTCGAAATTGCAGAGACTCCTGAAGAAATTCTTGCTGTCGCTGGACACGAGCTTGCACATGTCACGCAGCGTCATTCAATGCAGCAGTTGGTGACCCGTGCAACATTCACATTGGCGCTGAATTTTATCGTAGGCGATGTGGCTGGGCTCGCTGACCTGCTCAACACGGGGAGCTCACTCCTGAACCTGAAATTTTCACGCGACCACGAGCGCGATGCCGACGCAATCGGCGCAATTTTTCTCGAAAAGTCGCAATTACCACGTCAAGGCGCGGCTCTCTTTTTCCGGCGCATGAAAGAATTTGAAGACAACAAAACAGCCACCAAAGAAACCATGAAATATTTATCTTTTCTTACAACTCATCCTGCCACTGAAGAACGAATTGCATGGGCGAATAACTTGCCAACCGATGACAATCTCAAGGTGCCAGCGGCTCAGAAAAAGGCCTTCACAAATCTCAAGAAAATCTTTCCCACTGCACCAAAAGGTGCGGTTGGAAAGTAAGTAATTTTTACAGAGCGGCTTCATTTTATTTGATGGCGATTGGTTTATTCGAAAGAAAACATCAATGGCCAGGAACAGCTTTTGCAACTCGATTAAAAGCAGCACGAACATCCACAGGAACATTCAGTCGCTCAAGACTTTCATACATGAGTCCTAGAATCACGCCCAATTGCACAAACTCACCCTTGAGGTTCTTTTTTTCAGCCTTACATTTCATAAAAATCTCATGAAATGTGTGCACAAAATGCGACATTGTGAACTTCACTGAGGTTTGATCGCCTTCTCCGAAGTGTTCCATAAAAACATCAAATGCCCACTCCATCCCCAATTTTCTCAAAGCTTCATGCATCTTTGCTGGCTTATTTCCATAAAAACCATCGTAAAGAGCAGCCATCGAATTGAGAAAATCTGATGAGAAGACACCAAGAAGGGGAGCCGGGCTCCATCTCCACTCCATGCCACTCTGAGAAAAGCGACTCAATCGCAGATCGAGAAACACTGTTTGGTGAAGAAAAATCTGAGCAAAATAGATCTCGACAATTCGCTGTGCCAGTGCGCGTCGCTGCTCTTCCGTTGCTGAATCCGGATTAAAGCCAAGAACATCGCTATGCCCATGGCTCATCTGCCCTTGCAAAAGCTGAATCTCAGGCACAGTTTTCGAGATCTGTTCCCGCATCGCAATAATGGCACGACGATAGAGTTCTTTGTCCTGTGTGCGCTTTGCAAGTGCACTCGCATTGCTCACCAATTCCAAGGGTGGAATCACCTTGAAAAAAGCGGGCGAGACAAAATCAAGAAGAAACGCCCAATCCGATTTTTTAAGCAAATGTATAAACATGCTTAAACGATAACTCATGAATTTATGTTTGACACGCGCGAGTGCAAAACATTCGTGCTCAGGTTCATCTTCACAAAATATATCAATTAAAACATAGCTTTATACAGCCGTCGCCGCTTCATCACGCATTGACAGCCCTGCTCAGAGTAGTCCCATTTTGGTCGGTCAACCAACAATGATCATTCAATATGTCACAAAATATCTCTTGAAAGAGCACACATTGGAAAATAGCCATGCCTCATTGGAGGGGTGTTCTATGCAGAACAACACAATCAAGTATCTTGCGACCTTCTTAGCGATTCATCTTTTAGCTCTCCCGGGCATCTCATGTGCCGCTCAAGAGATTCAATCCGAAACAAACTCCATGAGCTCCAGCCAGAGCTATACGGCCTCTATTAAAAACATAGCCAACAAAGCAAAGTCAGTAGTTGACTCGGGGATCAGTGAATTCTCTGAGAACACACTGCCGCACGAAGCAAAAGATCTTCGCAAGCAAATTGTTCGTCTGCGCGACATCCTGGATGTCTTTCCACACAACTTTGCCCACGAGTTGAAACTGTGGGACGACGTCAGAGATGGACTCGACGATGGCTATACCGTTGTTGGTGAATTCAAAGATCTCTTCGATGCGAGCCCAAAAGCTGTCCGTGAGTTCGAGAAGGGTACGCAACCAGAGTACAAAGATAAAAAGAAACTCAACGAACGTAGGAAGAAGGTGCTTGAGTGGAAGGCTGACTATCTCAAGGAAGGTGGCATAAGCGAAAAGATCTGGGCCTTGTTTTTAGACATTCACGCCCTCAGCGAAGACAACGTTCAAAATTCCAAAAAATATTCCCTTTTCTTCTGGGGCGGAGTTTTGGTTCAACCATCAACAAACGCAACTCCCGCGCAAAACGCGCGCACACTCATCGATGCTCAGTCAGATATCGCAACAGCAGAGCATCCAACTGTTCTGGATATTAAAAATCCCAGCACTGAAAAAAACGAGATCATATTTCACGATCATCGCAAGCGTCTGCGCACAATTGCAAAGATATGCAACGTCGCTAATGCACTTGAGTCAGAGAGCTGCAATGCAGAAGCAGTGAAAGACCTCGAGCTACTTGTTTCGAGATTAGGCGAAATTGAGGACCTCATCATCACTGGTCGACATCTGGAAGAAGATGGCAAGAAAGAAGATGCAGAAGAGGCCTATGAAGACGCCGAGAAGAAATTCAAAAAAATAAAGAAGGAATTCGCAGGCCAGAACATGATTGAGGCGCTTGAACGGATTTAAGCTGCAGCACAAGGCTAGTTCCGAAATTGAAAACATGTTTGGAGAGAGCTGATGAAATTGCAGATCATAAAATGGGTTTTCATTTTTTTGTCATTGTCATCGGTTCGCTGCAGTTCTCCAATGACCACCAACGATTCATCACTCGTCGCTTTTTCGCGTCAAGGAC
>CAIZJW010000170.1 GCA_903933385.1 uncultured Silvanigrella sp.
ATGCTGGCAAGTTCATTCTAGCGTCAAGCCTTCTTGCCGTGGTGTGCGCCTCTGGATGTGCATCAAGCCCTGCAATGGTTTCCGTGCCACCCGCCGCTGTTACAAACAGCGCTTTGCCCGATGCAAAGGTTCAAGCTTCCGCGTTGCCCAGCGCAGGCACTCCGAGCGAGGCGCCAGCCGCAGCAGCTCCAACAGCAACTCAGACCCAACCCGCACACTCAGCCTCAGCAGCACAGACCGTTTCAAATTCTGCTGGTGAAAAGCATCTAAAGAGCACAGTGTCGCAAGCTTCAGAATCAGAAATAGCGTTAATGCGTGTTGAAATAATGTCTCTGAAAGAGAAAATGGCGAGTCTGCAAAGAAAACTAGATTTGGTTCTGAAGGCACAGCGCTCAGGCCTTTATGAAGCTGACAATGCTGAACAGATCCGTTCTGCTGTCAGCAAGGCAGAAACTAAAAAGAATCTTGTACCCGCGCTCGGAAGTGCAGGGCCGCTCGACCACTTTGAAAACGAATTTGATAAAGTGGATCAAACAAAATTGCTCACTCCCGAAGGCCCGCAAAAAATAGTTGATCGTTCAGTCGCGTATCTTTCTCAAGGTGAATACGCCCGCGTTGCGCAAACTCTTGCAGATTTTCAACAACGATTTCCGAACAACCCACTCAGCAACATCGCTGATCTCACTCTTGCTGAGGCATACGTCGAAATGAGAAGCCCACAGCAAGCCCTTCCCCATTTGCGTGCGTTCTATCTTCAACACCCAAATGATACTCAGATGTACCGTGCCAAGTGGCTTGAAGCACGAGTTCAAGAACAACTGCAAGCTCCTCAGAAAGCGGGACAACTTTACCGAGAAGCTATAGCTCTTTCTCCGCAATCCGACCTTGCATTGCGTGCACGTGCTTCGCTTGAAAAATTGAATGGGGGCGCGGCACAATGAAACTCAGGCCGGGTTTGGGACTGCTCACTGTTGCCGCCTGTTGTGCTCTTGGAAGTGCGACAGCTCAGAACAACTTGAACAACCTCGGCAATATCAATGGCGCCAATGCAATCGAGGAAAGCAAAGGAAGCAGAAAAAACAGCTCGAACAATGTTCTCGACAGCGAAGAACTCAATTCGGTACCAAATAATTCTTCCAGCAAGTCAAGTGGCGAATCAGCTAATAGCTCGATTGAAAATATTCAGGACGCTGAAAATATTCCCTCCAACGGTGACAGTCTCAATGGAGATTTGAAGTCGGAATTAAACAATGCCGGCAACACAAACGGACTCAACAATGCCGGCAACACAAACGGACTCAACAATACTGGCAATACAAACGGACTCAACAATGCCAACGGAAAAAGCAACCTTGGCAACACCAATGGTACGTTGAACCCAACCATCGATCCACCTGGTGCACTTCCACCACCAGCCGAGGCAAGTGCGGCGCCTCAAAATTCGGACACTCCTCCCCCTCCTGAGAGCGTCGTGGTCGATCCAAACGCCATTCCAGGTACCGGAGATACGGCTTCCAGTGATTCTCCCCAATCCATTCAACCGAACAAACCGAAACAAAGGACACGCGCCGAGCGACGTCAGGCACAATTGGAGTTGGCTCGAAAACTGTCAGAGTCCATTCCACCGCTGAACCCTGGCGAAGGTCCAGCAGAATATA
>CAIZJW010000171.1 GCA_903933385.1 uncultured Silvanigrella sp.
GCAATGTCTGGATAATTCGACTTACCTTGCACAACCTTTACACCTTGGGTGAGGCTAAAAATTTCTCCAACGACTCCTTGGCTCAATTTGTTCCATTGGTTTTCAATGGGAACCCTGACAGACAGCGTTTCACCTGGCTCAGCCCGACCATTGCGCGAGTGATCCGACCACTGCGCCTTTGCAGCCAGCAAGCCATCAAATTCGAAATACGGCTTAAACCAACAACGAGGACGCTGCGCGCTGACCCAGCCATCGCGCGCCATGCACGACGATTGACCAGCAAACTTCTCCGCTTCAAGACTCGCCCCACCCTGTGCCAGGCCCTTGCCGGGAATGATGCTGCGTTCGAAGGGAACAGTACACACAGCTCCGGCCATGTATGTGTCGAGTCGACATTGGGCTTCAGGATGTTCATCGATCGTCTTTTGAACCACTTCTCTGCTTGGGGTTTCAAATTTGGGTAGCTCTGAATTTCTCAAGGTGGCCAACAAGGAAGCCAGCGACAAGCCTGCATTGGAAGAGCGGTAGCACAAATCGCGTTCGCTCTGCTGTTGGTAGTTTTTGTCACAGAGTGATTTTGCAAATGGCAACACCAAAGCGCGGTGCTTTGCATTTTCCTCAAGATCGTTCTTCCAGATTTCTTTTGCACACGCCTCGGTTGCAAAATAATCAGATTGCCCCTCGTTTGAAGCCCAATCCATATCCGAATCGCTAGCCATCACATAACCACCCAGGTGGTGACCCAGTTCGTGACAGAGCACAAGCGCAAAGCCATCGGGAGTTACCTCAGGACGACGCGCCAAACCGCCGAACATGTCCACTTCCCACAAATCATCTGTTTGAGAGGCTGTCGCGTTCACCGTTTCGTCTTTCCAACGCCGATGAATTTTGAGTTTGGCCTTATGCGCTTTGACTACCGGAGCATAAATTTTCTCAGCCTGCGCAATAATTTCGTTGAATTTATTTTGGCTAATATTCGATTTTTCGAGAGGAGATGGCTTCAAATGCAGCTTGTTAGGCGGAAAACAATTGGTTTTCCCGGCTGCGTGCACATTGGAGGAAATCGAACTCCACAAAACAACACAACTCAGCACAACACGCCTAAAGGTCATGAATCACCCTGCTTCAACGAACTCTTTTAAATTTATAAAATATTACCAGATGAATATTAAAACGAAGAAATTTCGATTGATTTTATTTTAATGAAGACTGTGAGAGAATTTGCACAGGCTCGAGGATATCTTTGTGGTAAGAGAATATCTCATTCACCTTATCGAGAGAGATCCAGGCAACACCCCGATGGTAGGCTGCATCATTCACCGCAGATGGATGTTGGCTTAACAGTCGCCCCTTCAAAAACGTCGTGCGACAGTCGTTGATTTGCCCATCCCACTCGAAGTCGTATTGGCGTTCAATGGCTGGCTCTTGAACGATTTCGATTTGATATCCGGTTTCCTCGAAGGTTTCTCGCACAGCAGCTTGCTCAGGGCTTTCACCTTCCTCAATCATTCCTCCAGGAATGAAGAAATAACGCACAAGGCTATGCGGATCTTCGGCATGGAATCCGAGAATACAATCGTTGTGAATCACAACGACACTCACCCGGCGGCGAATTTTCTTTGTCATTTGTGAACTGCAACGGGTGCACAAAAAATTTCTGGACGAAAAACCTGGGCGTCAGTTAGATAAAAACCAACATCGAAACGACTAAAAAATTTCTTCGAGAATTCTTCAAGAAGACTTTGAACCATTTCAGGATGAACCAGAAATTCGAGCTTCAACTGGGATTCATGGAGATCGACGCTTGTGTCATTTCCGAATTCTTCAAGACGAACAGCGCTTGTGCGTACACTTTTGATACCCTTGGATTGAAGAAGATCAATTGCCCGCTGCGCTATGGAATGTTCACATGTCATGGATAGGAGTTTCATGGGTGTCAGTGATTGGATCATGGCATCAGCTCCACAAGTTGCTTCACCATTCTTAGATACAATGGTATTCCGAAAACAAGATTAAACGGAAATGTGATTGTTAGCGCTGCGGTTAAGTATATCCCAGGATTTGCCTCGGGCAAAGCAATGCGCACTGCGGCTGGTGCAGCAATATAGGAGGCACTCGCTGCCAGGGTGCTCAAGATAACCGTTCCACCAAGACTCAAACCAGACATATGCCCCAATACCGCGCCCAACAGGCTGTTTACAATTGGTACGAATATTCCAAAGAGAACTAAGAAAACGCCCACCTTTTTAAGATCACGGAGTCGCTTAGAAGCAACAATACCCATTTCGAGCAGAAAAAGCGCCACAACACCTTGGAACGGTGCACCAAACAATGGCTCAACCCGCTGGTATCCTGAAGTTCCGCTCAGAGCTCCAATCACGAGCCCTCCAATGAGCAACAACAAACTGCGGCCCGAGATGATCTCGTGAAAGGCGGTGCGAAGTGTTGACCAATCTGATTCTCCGGCCTGCTTGAACCTAGCCAGGAGCAGGCTCACCAAGATAGCCGGAGCTTCGAGAAGCACCACAAGGGTTGACAAAAACCCTTCGTAATTCACTCCCATTCCTGAGAGAAACGATTGCACGGCAATGAATGTGACAACTGAAACTGAGCCATAATGGGCACCGAGTGCCGCTGCGTCTGCAACACTTAACTTTCCAAAACTCCGCGCAGAGAAGTAGGCAATCAGAGGGGTGACGAGGCCAATCACCAAGGTTGCAAGCGCAGGCCTCCACAGGAGAGCGGTGTCAGCGTGCGAGAGCTCAACACCACCTTTCAATCCGAGAGCAAAAAGCAGATAAATGGTGAGAATAGAATAAATGGATTCAGGAATCCGCAGGTCACTCTTGACCCAGGTGGCCACACAGCCGAGCAGGAAACAAAGAACCACAGGTGAAAGAAGATTGGTTTGAATGGCACTTAAGGCGTCCAAAGAAAGCATCCGTCATGCACTCCGCGCAGTTTCTTCTTGGGAAAAATCAATTAAACTGAATGGTGATAAAGAATTCCTGATTGTTTATCAAATTCAGTGGAGCTAAAAAGGTAGAAGGTCGGGAAAACAAATTTCCAACGGGGAAAGAGCTTTGACAACAGTGCATCCTTCATTACTGAAGAGAAAAATCATCCACGTAGACATGGATGCTTTTTACGCAGCAGTTGAAGTTCGCGACAATCCAACTCTTGCTGGCAAACCCGTAGTTATTGGTGGTTCACCGCAGTCGCGGGCTGTTGTTTGTACCTCAAGCTATGAGGCAAGAAAGTTTGGAATCCGTTCGGCAATGTCGTGCGCACAAGCATATAGGCTTTGCCCAAACGCAGTTTTTCTATCGCCAAATTTCGAAAAGTACTCACAGGTGTCTCATCAAATCAGGGAAATTTTCTCCCGATATACAGAGCTCATTGAACCCTTATCACTCGACGAAGCGTTTCTCGATGTCACAGACAACCGCTCAGGACTCTACGCTGCGCAAATTGGCAAAGCGATTCAGGCGGCCGTGACTGAAGAGCTGAATCTTTCTTGTTCTGTGGGCGTTGCACCAAACAAGCTGGTTGCAAAAATTGCGTCTGACTATCGCAAACCTGCAGGCCTCACCGTTGTTGCGCCAGAAAAAGTTGCGGCGTTCATGAGTACCCTTGAGGTGCGCAAGATTTTTGGTGTCGGGCCGGCCACCGAAAAACGCCTTAATGCCATTGGCATCAAGTCCTGCACTGATATCTTACAAATTCCTCTTATCACTTTGGAGGAACACCTAGGTTCATTCGCTCATTGGATTTATACGGCTGCGCAGGGAATCGACGAACGCAGGGTGCACACCTCACGGGAACGCAAATCACTCGGACGCGAAGAAACCTTTTCCAAAGACCTCACGAGCCTTCCCCATCTCCTTGATGAGTTAAAAGCACTTGCAGATAAAACTGCCCACGATCTACAAAATCGAAAAATCACAGGAAGAACGCTGACACTCAAGGTCAAATACGGAGACTTCCACCAAATCACCCGAAGCCAAACACTTCGTTACTCTGCAAATCATGAAGACACCCTCTTTGAAGCCGCCCGAAAACTCCTCCTGGAAAAGACAGAGGCCGGGCAGCGTCGAATCCGACTGCTCGGCCTCAGTGTTTCGAATCTCGAAAAGGCGGAAGAGAGCGCTTGGGATAATTCAGCCGCCCTGCTGGACTGAAATACTCACTGTCTCGAGATTCACCCCATCAGCCGCAGGGAAGCGAGACTCGCTCCATGTTTTGGATTCGGGGCTATAGGTGCGAACAATAATGAAGCCATTGGCCATGGAAATATTTTGAATGGTTCCGTCTGAACAAACAAACTTTTTAATGTCGCCTTCGCTGATTCCACGACAACTCGCTTCGGCCTGAGCGGAAACAAAGACCACTAAAAAAACAGCAACAGCAGCAGTAAAAAGCTTTGACCACATGCCTCAGACCTCCAGGGTAACTCAACGAATGCGTCCCGATATTGGCTGTATCGGACAACATGGATAAAAGCCTTAATGAGTGTAATTACCAAGTGAAAATGTCAGGGGTTATCTCCCAAGCGATTATGTCAGTACCCGGGGTTTAGACTGTCTCCTTCCAAGGAATGGGGAGGGGCTATGGCCAAGAAGGGGCTGATCGTGTCGGCTGATGAACAAATCCGCTATGAGAGCATACAATCCTACCTTCAGGGTGAAATATCCCTGAAAGAACTGGCTTCTGTCCTCAATCGAACAGAAAGGCAGACGTACCGGTTGATAGCCAAAGTGAAGCAGCACGGTCTCAAAGGGGTCTTCCACGGCAATCAAGGCCGAACACCTAAGAACAAGATTTCTGAATTCATGAAAAAGAGAGTTCAAGACATCGTCCGCACAACCTACTTCGACTTCAATTGCCTTCATATGCAAGAGCGGCTTCGGGAAGATCTTCAACTTGATATCAAGCGCGAGACTTTGCGTTCTTGGTGCAGAGAAATCGGTGTTGCAAAAAACAAAAGGCGCCTGCGCAGAAAGCCGCGCTCTACAAGAGAAAGGCACTGCAAACGTGGATTTCTTCTGCAAATGGATGGCTCGCACCATGAATGGATTCCAGGGAGTGAATGGGTGCTCATCTCGATTATTGACGATGCCACAAGCGAACTTCACTACTGCCAGTTTCATCATGGAGAGACGACCAATGCTTGCCTCAGTGGCCTGCGGGCAGTCATTGAGCAGCTTGGCATTCCTCGTTTTATTTACGTTGACCGTGCGGGCCTCTACGGCGGACAAAAGCGCCAGAACTTCTCCGAGTTCGAGCGCGTCTGCAATGAGCTTGGCATTAAAATTATTTACGCAAATTCTCCGCAAGGAAAAGGCCGCGTTGAACGCAGTTTCCGCACCTTTCAAGACAGACTGAGTCCTGAACTTCGCCTGCGTAGAATTACCGACATGGGCAAAGCGAATCTGTTTCTTAATGAAGACTTCATTCCGAAGCAGTGGGGACAGTTCACGGTTGAACCGGCCTCTGCACTTGAAGATTGGCGGCCACTTCCTGAGGGATTGAATCTCAGTAAAGTGTTCTCTATCCAAAAGCACCGCAAAGTGAATCCGGGTGAAACAATCTCGCTGGATGCTCACGCGTTCCGAGTCATTCACCCCGAAAAAATCTCACTTGCAGGTCAGACCGTTGAACTCAGATTCGACCTTCAGGGTCGGATGAGGATCTGGTTCGCGGGAACGGAGTTGAAATGGGACCGTGTTCGAAACCAGCAAAGGAATCGAGCACGTGGGGTTGCCTGACCCCCTGACATTATCGCTTGGGAGTTGACCTGACATAATCGCTTGGGAACAACACGGAATCTTCTCAAACAAACTTAACATAATGATTTTTATGTTTAAATTTTACTTAAAGACGAAACATCAACTGAGCGAGAAAATCGCGGCTCCAGCGATTGCTCATGCAAATTGGCGAGTTGGGCTCAGTGCTGGCTGCCAGGCAACGAGCAACTTGTTCATGGGTGAAAGGCCCAAACACATTGTTGCCTTCAATGCATCCTCCATAGTTAGCATCAAAGCTTCCACCCACAGGGCAGCGATCTTTTCCGTACAATAAAACAGCGAGATTACGCGACCAACGAGAATTCTTGCATGCGTCGCCGCCTCCCATTTTTACACACTCGTCTTGCATCCCTTGAGAAAATGGACCTTGTGCTTCCTTTTCAGAGAGGCACATGACCCCACCCTTGAGGCCAACGCTGGTTGCTGAAAATCCCGTTGGGCAGCTGAACTCTTTGAGCGAAACCGAGATATCATCTTCACCATCTGAACGACGCGCCAGTGCATCCTTAATTGAGGGAACTTCATCGGCTCGAGCAAAAATGAAACCTTCACTCTTGAGCCTTGGTATCATCAATTTTACCATATCAATCGTGCTGCTATGGACGTCGTGCATGAGGACGATGCCTTTGCTGAGCTCAAGAGTTTCATTCATGTATCCTTCAAGACACTTATCAACACTGTCTTGATTCAACCAACAATCCCAATCTGCTGCTGCTGAAAGAGTTCCATCGCTGCGTGCTACGCGTGTTCCACCGATATCCCATGAAACAGAGCCAACGTATTTTGTTAAACCCGACGAATTGAGAATATTTGCAATTTTTGAATTCCAATCGTCAGCAGGCGCACGAAAGAGAAAGTTTTTGTTTCTGACATATTTTCTTATCAGTTCATCAGTCAGGCGCACTTCGGCAGCGGGATCTTTGCTGTCCGACAAACGCCGCGGGGTGTATGAGTGATTCGCTATAAGATGACCATTGTGATGCAGTTCCCAAAGAATTCCAGGATATCGAGCTACGTTTCTGCCCTGAACAAAGAACGTCGCGCGTATCCCATGGGAAGCTAAAAATCGAGACAGCTCAAGAGTGCGTGGGCCAGGGCCATCGTCAAAGGTGAGTGAAACCGTGCCATAAGGTAAACCATTGCCATTGAGTTTCGCGCCGCTCACTTCAAGAACCTGGGACGAGGCTGATGGGTTTTTCTCACATGCAACAGAAAGCATTCCCAAGAAAAAACTCAAAAGCAAAAGAGAAGATTTGCTTGGAAACAATTTTAAAAAAATGTTCATAACCTTCTCCTCAATCGCCCAATAAGGCGCCCCAGTCTGCGAATTTAGCAGACTTTGGGCCACCAAAATTGTTCAATATTTTCGGCATCTCAGAATCAATTTGAGGTGTTCAGAGATTAGACACACCAAGGAGAAATGAATTGACGCGGATGTCCCCCAAGGACATCCGCTCTCTTACTCTTATTCAATCAAAGAAATGAAAGAGTCCGTGTTGTGGAGCCTGCAGCTGCGGCCGTTGTCGCAGCAGTGCTTGTGGAACCCGCCGTTTGAATGTTCGACAAGAGAGGATCAGTTGCAAGTGCACCTACCGTTGGTGCAGTGGTTTCAACACTTTCACCATGCTGACTGACATCCAATCCGGCGGCCTCTTCCTCTGCAGTGACACGCAAGGGAGAAATTGCATCGACAATTTTGTACAGCAAATAAGATCCAAAGAATGAGAATCCGGCAACTCCTACGAGCGCGATGAGATGCTTCACGAAAGTTTCGGTTTGACCGAAAACTAATCCAACATCCTTGGCAAATACGGCTGTAAATATCATGCCCATGACACCACCAACACCATGACAAGGAAACACATCGAGAGTGTCGTCGATGCTGGTTTTGGCTTTCAGATCAACCACCACGTGAGAGACAACAGCAGAAACTGCTCCAATCACAACGCTGGCTCCGAGAGAAACCAAACCTGCTGCGGGTGTGACTGCGACAAGACCAACAACAGCGCCAATACAGAAACCAACAGCGGAAGGCTTGCGGCCTAACAACATGTCATATGCAACCCAGGCAAGTGCAGCGGCAGCGGATGCAGTGTTTGTTGTTCCAAACGCAAGTGCGGCAGTTTCATTAGCTGCAAGTGAGGATCCTGCATTGAAACCGAACCAACCAAACCACAGCATACCAGTGCCAAGGATTATATATGGAATGTTCGCTGGGGTATGCCCGTCGGCTGAGGTACCTCTGCGACGACCAAAGAAAAATGCTCCCGCGAGTGCGGCAAAGCCCGCCGACATGTGAACAACAGTCCCACCTGCAAAATCGAGGACACCCCATTTGCGGAGAATACCTTCAGGATGCCAAGTCCAGTGGGCCAAGGGCGCATAAATGAACACAATAAAGAGCGAGATGAACAAAAGATAGCTTTTAAAATTAACACGTTCAGCAAAAGAGCCAGTAATGAGAGCAGGAGTGATAACGGCGAATTTCAGCTGAAAGAGAGCAAATAGCAAAAAAGGAATTGTTGGAGCCAGCGCAGCTTCCGTGGCACCCGTCACACCTTTAAACATGAAAAATGTTCCAGGGTGACCAATGATTCCGTTGATAGATGTTCCGAACGCAAGACTGAACCCAACCACGAGCCAGAGTATGCTGACAATCCCCATGCAAACATAACTTTGCAGCATGGTAGAGATCACATTCCCCGAGCGCACCATCCCTCCGTAAAAGAAAGATAGGCCCGGTGTCATGAATAGAACCAGCGCAGATGCGGCGATCATCCATGCGGTGTCGCCGCTATTGATGGCCCCACCCGTGTTTTGGGCAACGCCCACAGGGACGAAATAAGCAACGAGGCATACAACCAGAAGCATCAGCAATGGAATCGGATTCTTTTTCACCGTCACGAAACTCCCTTTCCTGAAATTGACCCGACACAATGTCACCCGGGGGCTTATTTGCATTGGACGTGTTTGTTTGAGGAAGGGGCTAGTGCTGTGCTGGACAGCAAGCAAGAGAAGGCGCTCAGAAATTCGCACAAAGATTCACAGACACAGTAAAGACAATAATAACTTATCACTAGTTCTTTTTACATTAAAGTTATCTGCCATTCACAGGCTCGTCATCGACACAATTATTTCACTTTTAAACAACGCGAGTGTTTAAGTGACATTCAATTTATTTTCTTCTCCGCTTTTCAATCCAAATGAAAAGATTTGGAACAACAAAGAGGGTCAGAAGGGTGGAACTTAGAACCCCACCAATGGTGGCAATACCCAGCGGCATACGAGCAGCGCCTCCAGCGCCCCACCCCATTGCAACTGGCAACATTCCAGCGATCATGGCAACTGAGGTCATGAGAATGGGCCGCAATCGCAGCGGACTCGTCTGCAAAATTGCTTGCGCTGCTGGAACTCCCTCGCGCACTTTTTGCATCGCAAAATCTATCAAAAGAATACTGTTCTTGGCGCAAATTCCGGCCAGCAGAATCACCCCAATACCACCGTAGAGATCGAGCGGAAAACCACTTGCAAGAAGTGCAAGAACAGCACCTGTGGCCGCAAGTGGAATGGCCATCATAACGGTGAGCGGCTGAACAAAGGATTCAAATAAAGATGCGAGCACCATGTAAACAAACACCAAGCCTAAAAGTAACGCCCAAATCAGATTGTTAAAAAGCTCATCCATCTGCTGATTCTGGCCCTTCACAGCCAACGTTTGCCCATTGCCCAGGGGAATGTCTTTCAACCTTTCCTTAAGTTCAGAAACGACAGTCCCCAAGGCGGCACCTGGAACAAGATTGCCGCCGACACGGAGAACACGTTCCCGATTCTCGCGCACGATCACCGAGGCACCTGCACCGCTCTCAATGCGCATCATATTGCTGAGAGGAACAACCGAGTCAGGCTGCGTGCGCGAAGCACTTCGCACCACAATACCGTGGCGTGCAAGCTGAACGGGTGTTTCATTGCGAGCATCACGCAACCGCACTCGAATGGGAATTTGCTCATCGCCCATTGAAAGAGAATTACTGGCATCTCCCTGAACCCAAATAGCCATTTGGTTGAGAAGAACGTCGTTGCTAAGGCCATACTGAGCAGTGAGAAGAGGATCGGGTTTGAATTGAACC
>CAIZJW010000172.1 GCA_903933385.1 uncultured Silvanigrella sp.
CGTTCTCTGCTGTTGAGCAACTTTGCACAAATGAGAAAGCGACTAGGGCAGTGAGTAGCTGCGGAGCGCCATTCTTTAGAAAGTTGGTTATGACTCGCTCTCTCACAGATCACCTCCGTTTAGATTGTTGAGGTTGTCGGCGCCGCCAGTGTCGCCTCCCGAGTTGGCACCGCCATCGAGATTATTAAAATTCCCATTTCCTCCGCCCGTGCCTGGAACGGGCGCTGAGTTGCCTCCCGAATTACTTGGGTCTCCATCATTTGCGCCCAGATTGTTGAGGTTTCCATTGCCTCCGTTCGGCGCTTTTGCAATGTCTCCAGTTTCCCCTCCACTTGTGCCACCAGTGCCCTCGAGGTCACCACCAGGCCCAAAGTCAGCCGCATTACCGAAATTGTTACCACCTTCGGTTGTGGCAGGTGCTGTCGCTTTCGTACTGTTTCCTGGGCTTGTTAGGTTAGAGGCTGCACCACGATCCGTTGCGTTTGAGGCTGTGTTGCCAAATTCATTTGAATTGCCACCAGAGTTATTGCTGGCGTTGTTTCCTGAATTATTGCTGTTGTTGGCAAAGTTATTGCCGCCTGTGTTTGCGGAATTGGTTCCAATGGGGAGATCAGCTTTGACTGAACTGCGGCTGCCCCCACCTGGAAGAATGCGCGGGGTGATGAGCACCATCAGCTCCGAACGAAAACTTTGCTCTTCGTTTGTTCGGAACAATGCACCAATGAGCGGAAGACGCCCGAGAAAGGGAATTCGTCCTTGCCCCTTAAACTTTTGGGTTTGGTAGAGCCCACCAATGACGGCAGTCTCGCCATTAGCTACAATAAGTTTTGTATTAGCTTGTCTCTTAATTGAGCCTTGAACAGGATCTGAGGGTGCATTCGTAGGTGTTTGTCTTTGTACCTGGATATCAAGTTCAAGTGTATTGTCGGATGTCACTTGCGGAGAGACAACCAATTCTAGGTTTGCAACAGTTGTTCTTGCTTCAGGTTTTCCGTCTGGACCAAGCACGCCACGCGAAAGACTGATGTCCTCTTTGATTGTGGCCTTTTCCTGGTCTTGAACTACGACTCTTGGAGAGGCGATCACGTTTGCTAAAGCTTCTGTTTCATAGGCTCTCAAGATCGCATCAATATTGATGAGGTTGTTGATGGAGCCCACGGTAAATTGCATCGTTCCAAGTTGTGTTGCTGCTTTGCTCAAGCCTGGGTTAGGTGCACTGCTTCCAAGCGCTCCCGCTCCCCCCACACTCCCTGTCATTGAGTTTGGAAATATAAGTCCGTTGGCGAGGCCGCGGTTACCATCAAATCCAAACCGCGTTCCCCAGGTCACACTGAGTGTCTTTGATAATTCGCTGCTAGCCTCAACGATTCTTGCTTCAATCAGTACCTGTTGCTTTCTGCGGTCGAGATTTTCCAGAATTCCCTTCGACTCCACAAGTGCATCAGAGATTCCCTCGATGATGATCTTGTTGGTGCGTTTGTCGGCAATGATTGAGAATCGTGGATCAATGGAATACGCCTTCAACATCGTTTTCAATAACTCGACCAAATCTACAGCTTTGGCATAGTTTACCTGCCAAACAAGCCTTTTCGTTGGTTGAGATTTCCAACCAGACTCCTTTTCCTTGAGTCTCTCTTCCCGAACAGCTGTGAGGTTCGCCAGAGTGTCTATTTTTAAGATACCGTTTTCGAGAATGGCCCCAAATTTGTAAGTATCAAGTATGGCTTTAAGTGCTTGCTCGTATGTAACCTTTGTCAGGCGTATTGAAACCGGACTCCCTTTTTCAACTTCGGCCGATAATGTGATGTTGATATTTGCTGCATCAGCGAGAGTTCGAATGACCTCAAGTAATGGAGCATTTCTGTATTCCAACGAGATGAGATCGCTTTGGCCAGCAGTATCACCTTCACTAGCGCCAGCGGCAATGGCATCTCCGACGGGACTCGTTGATGTTGTGTTCGAGCTATTTCCGCTGTTGTTGTTTGTCGGAATAGCAGGAGGCAACGCGGCCTTCGGCTGGGAGTTTGCGGGTGTGTTTAGGTTGAAGCCATTTGTTTGTGCCTGAACCGCTGGAAATCCAAAGATGGGCAATAAACCCAAACAAATGGGACGAAAACTTTTAAATTTTTGGTTTTTCGTTTTCATTTCTTGAGCTCCTTGGATGGCTCGGAAGTTCGATATTTTGAAAGCGGAATGACGATGTC
>CAIZJW010000173.1 GCA_903933385.1 uncultured Silvanigrella sp.
CCCCTTCTTTGCCTTCACCTTCTCGGCCATAAACAGTCTCCTGGTTCCTCTGAACCTATCAGACTGTCCGGGAATGGGCGATCAGATCACTTCTTCAAGAATTGCAGCGAGCTTTTGCAGGGTTCCAGATGTGTTCTTCAAAATCATCTGAAATTTCTTCGCAGACCAAGTGTCTCCGCTGCGCGTCATGAGCCAAACAGATGTTGAATCAGCAACCCAGTATGAGCGCTGGCTTGCTTTCGCAAATCCTGCAGCTATCGGTGAAAAGGAATCTTGCGGAAACGCAACTTGTGCAGCCGTTATCTTGCTCTCAGTTTGCTCCACAAACCATAACGACTTGTTCGATTTCAGAATGAGAAAGTCTTTGCCGAAGCCGAGTGTGCTTAGGGTCGCATCGAGCGAAACCTTGTAATGCTTGGGTAGGGCTGTCGGGAGTGGAAGGGATACGGCCTGCAAAGGCTTACTGACAACCGTTTTGTTGCTACTTGTTTCGAGCAGCCAAAAATCAGAGCCATCTTGGCGCACGGGTAGAAATGTTTTGCCATTTGCAAAAGCAGGAGACGCGAGTTGAGAAAGTGCGCCGATCTGTCCGGAACCGAGTGACACAACTGAAAGGCCAGAGGGGCTTTTCCCAACTAAGGCAGGACCATCCACAATCGCGAGACCGTCAAGGTTTTTGAGCAGATCGCCAGCTACCGCGGGAAGCCCGCCTGAAGAAAGTTCTATGGTGAGAGTTGAAATTGAGCTTCCATTACCAGAGCCTTGAATCACTGGCTGCTGACCATTTTTCGTTTGTTCACTGCTCATAGGAGCGAGGGTATTGGTTTGTGAAGAGCACGAGACAAAAATCCACCCGACCATGAAAGCAAGTGACAGAAATGCATGTTTGCGGCCACTCGTCGAATTTTTTCCGTTCGACCCTTCTAACCGCAAGTCACTTCGTGGTCTGTGATTTTGCGACATCCGGCACCTCGATTCACTCAAATCCTTGTCATCATCGGATTTTTCAGTTCGAATGATGAGTTTTTTTTTCTAGTTGGCTTTTGTTAGTAAAGGACTGTTTAATTTAGCGTTGTTACGTGTCGCGTAAAGCCAGCCGAGATCACTACTGAATTGGTGTTGACTAAAAATAAAAAAATACATTCCGACCAGCGAAAGTTGTCCGTTTTGGGTACCCGTCAGAGATACCTGATTCGGATGACGGAGGGACTGACGGATGAAGTGTAATACCATTGCCGTTTTAGGCTTGTCAGGAATAATTGCGGCCTGCAGCCTTGCAAGGCAAAACGATTCTGACACACGCGGTGAGGGCTCACCGCTGGAGTCTGAAGGTATTGGATTATTCAAAAAACAAAAATTTGAATCCATTCCATTTCGCGGCGGACAAAGCGGTTACAAGGTCTATCGGGCGCCAACTATGGCCATCAGTAAAAGTGGGACAGTCTTGGCGTTTTCCGAGGGACGCGTTAACGGTCACGAGGATGAAGATGATATGGACGTTGTTTTGCGCAGGTCGCATGACGGCGGAAAAACCTGGGAGAAGCTTCAGGTCCTTGTGAATGATGGCAAGAATCCGTGCAAAAATCAGAGCCCCGTCGTCTTGCCAAGCGGACGGATTTTGTTGCTGTATCTCTGGAATCCATGGATTGCCAGTGAAAAAGAGCGCAAAAACATCAGCCGGAAAATGTATATGATTTACTCGGATGACGACGGTAAAACGTGGTCAAACGAACAGCCTGGGAAGCTCGGCCGCGACATTACGGAAATGACGCAAAAGATGAGCGGCCCCGATGCGTGGGGCTGGACAGGCCTCGGCCCAGTTCACGGAATCGTGAAACAATTCGAGCCCAATAAAGGACGCATCATATTTCCGTCACGCCACAACGCTGCGGACACAAACATGGTGTCACATGTCATCTATTCCGATGACAGCGGTGAAAACTGGAAGATTGGCGGCAGCGTGCCGCGCTCGAAAACAACGGAGAGCACTGTCGTCGAGCTCAGCAACGGCAATGTGATGCTTAACAGCCGAAATCAGACGGACGATGAATTCTACCGTGTCGTCTCAATCAGTAAAGACGGCGGAAAAACCTTTCTCAAAGAAAATGTGAAGCTCGATTCTCAACTGATTGAACCTCGCGGTGTGCAAGCTAGCCTGTTGTTCCACTCAATCGACAAAACAACAAAAAAGGGGATCATCCTGTTTTCCAACCCCGCGGATCGTGAAATACGCAGCAACGGCAGCCTTCGTGTGAGCACGGATGATGGTCTCAAATGGAGTGAAACATTCGTCTATGCTCCAAAGCCGAAGCCCTACTTCACGGGATATTCTGATATCGCAAGGTTTGAAGACGGCAACGTCGCTGTTCTCTACGAGCGCGGCGAATACGACGAAAACAACAAGGGTGAGCGTTACGATGAAATCGGATACACGGTCATCAGCATCGGCGGCGATGGGGGCACCGCAATCCTTAGTCAGGATCCGAAGGGACACTGCGAGATGAAGAGCTGCCTTGGCAGCAAGGACGCACAGGAGAAAATCTTCGAAAAAATAACTGAGAAAAGCTGCAGGAGCGAATGCAGTTCAAAAAAAGCATGGGAGCAGCGCCGGTGTCG
>CAIZJW010000174.1 GCA_903933385.1 uncultured Silvanigrella sp.
ATCGGTAGTGAAATCTGAAGCCACTTCAGTGGGCTCGATTTTCCTAGACGTCAAACCTCTAACGTGTGGATTAAACTCGCCTCACATTCCTCCGAAGAAACGTGTGAAGAGTAATTTGAGAGGCAACTCACGCACTGATGAGGTTTTAGGTCATGGCACGTAAAGACGATCAAAACAGCGCGCAATTCGACACCGGATTTGGAGCAGCAGGAGGAACCTTTGGAGGGTCTGCTGGTGGAGCACCTAAATCGCAGGCGGCTCAGGGTGGAGAGTTCTCGAGCGGATTTGGTGGCGGAACAAATGCTGTGAGTCAGATTTTCCGTGATGGCAGCATGGGCTCTGACGACAAGCGTCGAAAAGTCATGATGGGGCTCATTCTCGGTGTGGCTTTTACAATAGTTGCCGCGAGCATCTATTATTTTGTTTTTGACGAGAGCGATTTCTCGAGCGAAGTTCCAACTGCAGCTACAACTCCTGCTCCTGCTGCATCTGAAACCACAGATGAGAAGAAGGCTGACGCTGCAGCCAAGTCGACAGACGCGGCTGCGGGCACTGTTGCCGAGACTGAAGAAGACGAAGCTTTGGAGGATGAAGAAGGTGAGGACGAAGAGCTCGTTTCTTCTCCCTCTGCACCCTCATCATCAGGTTCCTACAAATATAACGAAGTAGGCGGTGGTCCGTTGGTTTCTGCACCTGCAGGAACGGCGATAGAAGTGTCACGCATGCAGGATTTCTCGGTCATGTACATGACTGGAACAACCAATACTGGCGGACAACTGCGCATCCCAAACCCACCTCCCGGAAAAGTATATTGGCGCGTAGCTGGCAAGCCAGAAGTGACTGAAATTACCATTGCACCACCCGCTAAACTGAATATTGGTTTGAAGATTGGCGCGTCAATTGGTGCAACTGAAACGATGCAATGGAGTGCAGATGGCGAAGTTGCACACTTCAGGCTCGAATTTGCAGGGGAGCCATCGTTCGGCAACATTGCTCACTCTTTCTCGACCAACAAGAATCAGTTAACGTTGAGCGGCGTGAATCCTGGAAATTATTTCGTTCGTGTTGGCGGTCTCAACGTGGCTTCTGGTCGCTGGGAATACACCCGCGGAAGTTCGATAGAAGTCAAATAAGTTCTGTATCACTTGCATAGAAAAGCCTCTTCTGTTTGAACTGGCAGAGGAGGCTTTTTTTATGTTTACAATCGAAGTTCTCCATACTCTGAATCATGTATCGGTTGCTGAGTGGGACTCTCTCACTTGTCCCGATTTTCCATTCGCCGATTTTGATCATTTGCATGCCCTAGAAGTCACCGGATGCGCTGGTCCTGATATGGGGTGGCTGCCTGTTTATTTGCTCGTCAGGAATGAGTCGGGTGATTTGGTTGCAGCTACTTATTGTTATGTAAAGTCGCATGGCTACGGGGAATTTATTTTTGATTATGCCTGGAGCCAGGCTTATGCGCGGGCAGGGCGAGACTACTACCCCAAATTGGTTTCTGCAGTTCCCTACACACCAGCAACGGGCCCCAAGGTTTTGGTCCGTCACGATGCGCCACGTGATTTATTGGAAGGGCTCATTGCCGATGAAATGAAATCCATTGCACAAAGAGCGGGTTGTTCTTCGGTTCACTCTTTGTTCTTACCCCAAGAACATCTGAAGCATTATGAGAGCAAGGGATACTTGTTGAGACACAGTTTTCAGTATCATTGGTTCAATAAGAATTATTCTACATTTGACGATTTTTTGAATGCTCTGAAATCAAAGCGGCGCAGACAGATTCAATTAGAGCGCAGGCAGTTGAATCAAACTCCGGGATTGACTCTTGAAACTCGAACTGGAAAGCAGTTGAGTGAAGAAGACGCTGACCTTATGGCTCGATTTTATCTGGATACCAATGAAAAATGGGGGTCGATTCCCTGTTTGAGCAGAGAGTTTTTTAGAACTATTTTTCAAACTATGGGCGATCGAATCGTGCTTTTTGTCGCTACGCTGGAAGGAGAGAGAGTCGCAGCTGCTCTTAATTTTAAGAAGGGCAAAAAGATGTTTGGGCGTTATTGGGGAACGCTTCGCGAGATTAAGCATCTGCATTTTGAGTTGTGTTACTATCAGGCCATTGAACATTGCATTAACAACAATCTTAATGTTTATGAGGCTGGAGCCCAAGGTGAACACAAAATACCGCGCGGGTTCAGTCCTCAACTGACATACAGCGCACACCATATTGCCGATGAGCAGTTTGTGGATCCTATCGAGCGATTCTTGGAGCAAGAAAAACGCTTCATCGATGAACAGTTCAAAGAATGGACACCGCATTTACCCTATATCTGAAACAACTCGCCCATTGTCGAGTTGCAATAGCATATCGACACCCCTGAGAGTGTTTGTGCGATGAGCAATTATAAGCTGCGTGCAATTTGAAAATTCTTCTCGCAGTGTTTGTTGGATCAGAGCGTCGGTCGCAACATCAACGTTGGCGGTTGCTTCGTCAATCAATAAAATACGGCATTGAGACAGAAGTGCTCGCGCAAGGCAAACAAGTTGTCTTTCGCCAACACTCAAATTACGGCCATTTTCCTCAATCTTAAACAAAGTTGCTGCCTGCGCAGATGCACACACGTCTTTTAAATGCGCGCGCTTGAGTGCAGTTTCGATTTCGGAATCTGAGTATTGAGAGAACGGGTCGAGATTGTCGCGCAGAGTTCCAGAAAAAAGGACTGGGTCTTGTGGAATGACCGCGACTGCACTGCGCAGTTCTTTGAGGGGAATTGTGGCAATGTCGATGTTGTCTATAAAAATCATATTTTTTTGGATCGGAAGAATACGCGTTATCGCGAGGAATAATGTGCTTTTTCCGCTGCCAGTTCGACCGATTACTCCAACTTTACTGCTTCCGGAAACGTTGAGAGAAATGTCTTTTAAAGCAGGTTTCAAATGCTCTGCATAAGATGCTGTGAGTTTGTTGAACTGGATGCTGCCGTGAGTGGGCCAATTCTTTGGAACAGTTGCCCCTAAGTTCTGAGCTTCAGGCTCAAGAGCTGAATACTCGCTCACCCGATCGACAGAAACTAGGCTGTTTTCAAGCATCCGCAAACTGCGTGCAACATTTCCCAAAATACCAATCACTTGAAGACTAAAAG
>CAIZJW010000175.1 GCA_903933385.1 uncultured Silvanigrella sp.
AAATTCGGCCAGAAGCAAGATTTTTAAATTTGAGCCGGTCGAAAGGTTTTTCAGTTCAATAAATCTCAAATAATTCAAATATTTATAATGATTACGGAACAATCACAAGTACAGTGCAGTTGGCCAAAAAACCAAAAATGACGAAACATCGTCATCCGAACTGTCATTGAAACACCAAAAAAAGTTCGAGAAACTGAATAGAATCCGAAGTAAGGTGCAACAATATTCCGCGAACATTTCCACCTGTGACAAATCGAGCTGTTGAGGGTCGCTTGACAGGGAAGCACCGGGTGATTATCACTGCCCGGCGTCGGGGAGATACCGAAGTGGCCAACCGGGGCAGACTGTAAATCTGCTGACTTTAGTCTTCAGTGGTTCGAATCCACTTCTCCCCACCACGAGAGCGGGAATAGCTCAATTGGCTAGAGCATCAGCCTTCCAAGCTGAGGGTTGCGGGTTCGAGACCCGTTTCCCGCTCCATTTTCTTTTCGAACACCCAAAAAATTTATTTTTTCTCTGCGTGCAGTACGCAAGCGCATAAGGTGAGTCTTCGATGGACAAAATGCAAAATCAAGGCACACCTCAACTCTCGGTTGTGATCATCACACGCAACGAAGCACATAACATTGAAGCCTGTTTAAGTGGTCTGCGAAATTTTCCTGAAGTGTTGGTTATCGACAATGGCTCAACGGATAGCACAGCTGAGCGAGCACAAAACTTCGCAAATACCCGCGTTCTTCATTCTGATTGGAAAGGGTATGGTGCAACCCGACAAATTGGAGTTGATGCAGCGAGAAACGATTGGATTCTCTGGATTGATGCCGATGAGCGAATGACTCAGGAACTGGAATTTGAGATCCGTGCACTCATCGCAACTGCGCCGCCGCATGTTATCTTATCCATTCCGCGACGAAATTATTTTCTAGGTCAACATATCCGCGGCTGTGGATGGTCGCCCGATCGCGTGCTCAGAGTCTTTAATCGAAAGCAAACCACTTTTGACAACAAAGCAGTTCATGAAGGTTTGCTCAGTCAATCAGACAGACGCGTCATCCGCCTCAAGAGTCCACTTGACCATCATAGCTACATAAACATTAAGCAATTTTTCGATAAAAATCTTCGCTATGCTCTCCTGGCTGCAGAGGAAAGGGCTCGCGTGAATCGCACCGTGCAAAGCTGGGAATTACCTTTGAGGCCAATCTGGGAGTTTTTTCGCTCGTATATTCTCAGACGAGGATTTCTCGATGGACTGCGAGGCCTCATAATTAGCGCGGGTGCAGCAATATATGTCTTCTCTCGAGATACAACTAGATATTTTGAAGACAAATCGAAGCGATAAAATTGACATATAGTTCCTCTTCGGCAAGATATTTCAATCTCATGAAATATCCCGGGGAGCACATGGCCGATTTTCGTCTTCAAATTGAGCAAATAGATGCTGAAACTGCGTTTGCACGCGGATGGGTCACGTCCTCCGAGGACAACCTCACAATGCCCATTCACGGCCGCCTCGACTACTCCGGGCGAGTGGATGCTGTGGTGAGTTACTTCATAGAAGGCTTCTTACGAGAAGAGACTTTTGAAGCCGGCGATAAACTCTGGGTTGGCGAAATCCTGGTCAGCGTTAAATAATTTAACTCACTGACTGTAAAAGACTCCGCGGCCACCCATTTTTCTCCGTGTGATACCAGGCCCTGACCATTGCAAGTTTAAACTCGTACCGCCAAGAAGCTGAAAATAATCTATACGAATTGTGTGAAAACCCGGGGCAAGCTCAACCGTTCCAGTGCGCTCTCTTGGCCCATGCAATCCATCGTTAACAACAACTCTATTTCCATCAATACTCAAGAAACTTCCGTCATCTGACTTCAGATAAAAAGTATATGTTCCAGACGTAGGAACCCACACGAGCCCCTCAAAAACAATTCCAAACTGAGATTTACGCTTGGCCACTGACAAAGAGAGTTCCGAAATTGTACCAGACGCAACTGGCCGCATAGAATCGAAATTAGGAACTCTTAACCAGAACCCATGATAATACCGATAATTCAATCCATCTTTGTACACAGGCGTCGGAGGAAGTGTTGGCTCGGGCGTAGGCTCAGGCGAAGGAACCGGAGTTGGCGATGCTGTTGGCAAAGGCGTTGGGCTCGGAGATGGCTGAGGAGTCGCACCTGAGTCGGGTGTTGGAGAAGCAGTGGGAGTTGCCGTTGGTGTAGGGCTCGGTGAGGGTGAAACAACTCCATCGAGCGAATCGTAAGAAGCTTTCAAATTCACCCGCCCAGAAGTAGCAACTTTTCCCGAGAGCGCTGCGACGGAATCTGACTTATCTAAAATCGCAGCACGGATTTGCGCTAATGATTTTGCAGGTGCCGCTGCCCAGAGGAGAGCCGCAATGCCTGCAACATGAGGCGTTGCCATCGAAGTGCCGCTGTAAGTTGCATAAGAATTTCCAGGGGTCGTACTCAAAATATTTCTACCTGGCGCGGCTACGTCGACACCGTCTCCATAATTTGAGAACGAACTTAGACTGTCATTTGTTTCAGTTGAAGCCACGGAAATCACGTTATTGTATGTTTTTGTGTAATAAGCCGGATACGAAGCCTTTGACGCCGACTCATTACCAGACGCAGCCACAAACAAACTTCCCTTATCTTGGGCTGTTTTAATAGCTGAAGCCATCAATGAACTCGCCCCACCACCCCCGTAGCTATTAGAAGTGACTTTGGCACCGTTCGTGACTGCATAAATAATACCGTTATAGATGTCGTAATTATAACCGCCACCAGAGTCATCTAGAACCTTGACAGGCATGACTCTCGCTTTCCAATTAACACCCACAACACCTAACGCATTATTTCCACGGGCAGCAATGGTGCCTGCGCAATGCGTTCCATGAGAATCTCCGTCCATTGGATTGTTGTCACCGTAAGCGAAATCCCACCCGTTGACGTCGTCAATATAGCCGTTGCCATCATCATCTACACCGTTTTTCGGAATCTCTTTTGTGTTGACCCAAATGTTATCTTTAAGATCTTCATGGTTAAAATCGACCCCGGTATCTATGACGGCAACCACTGCATCTTGGCTGCCCGTATATGAATCCCATGTTTCCGGAGCTTTAATTTTTGTCATCCCCCAGAGTGACGGGAAACTCGGATCATTGACCGTGGCAATTTTTCTAACCCTGAAATTGGGCTCCGCAAAAATAACTCCAGGCAATTTATGAATGAGATTCATTGCCGTAATGAGCCCAACAAGTGAATTATCCTTGATCTCAATTTTCATTAAATCAAACGGACGGGATGATGTTTGCTCCCCATTGCTGCTTGCACGCCGCAAACTATCCGCAGCAGATGCGCTCGTTTTGAACGCAGTCACAAAAAGCTCACCCACTCCAACAACCTGATCACCAGTTTCGAGGTCATCATGTTTTTTGATGACACCACCTTTCAGGCGCAGCGGCACTCTCTCTCGCCAATCCTCTCTCAACAAAACATTCAGTTCAAAGTTTTTGCCCGACACAAGCTGAGCTTGGGCCTGAGAGAGATTTTCGTTTGAGTAAACTCTCTTCAGGTGTTCCTCGGACAAACCCAAATCTTCAACTGCACCCTGCGGGACAGCAACGTTCGTTTCTGGTACAATCTGGTTTGCATCGGAGGCCTGCTTTTTCTTGACGCACGCGAAAATTGCAACGATCGTGAAAACTGACAAGAAAGAGCCAAAGCGCATGATGTCCCCTTTCGCCTTAAAGCGAAGGCGTATCGGACTAGCCCGTGGCGCTCTTGATAAAAAACTTTCTTTGCCAAGTCATTACAGAAACATAAATCGGAGAAACCCATGACAAAGGCACACATCGAGGCGAATCATCTCGAAAAGGCCTACGGCAAAATCAAGGCTGTTGATGGAGTGAGCTTTGGAGTTCAGCGAGGCCAATGTTTTGGCCTTCTTGGCCCCAACGGAGCGGGAAAAACAACAACGATCGAAATGATGGAAGGAATTATTCCGCCGAGCTCGGGGGAAGTGTTGTTCTGTGGTGAACCACTCAGCAAAGAATCTCAGCACAAAATTGGAATTCAATTTCAAAACACATCTCTTCAAGATTTTCTCACAGTCAGAGAATGCCTAGACCTTTTTTCCAACCTTTACCGACACACTCGTTCAAAGGCGGAGCTCATCGATCTTTGTTCACTTGAAGATTTTCTCGATCGAGACAATCGCAAACTCTCTGGAGGACAGCGCCAACGTCTCCTTCTCGCATTGGCGTTAATCAACGACCCGGAACTCGTCTTTCTCGACGAACCAACAACAGGGCTCGACCCTCAGGCACGGAGAAATCTTTGGACCCTTGTTGAGAAAATCAAATCCGAGGGAAAAAGCATTATTCTGACGACACACTACATGGAAGAGGCGTATGCACTTTGTGATGAAATAGCCATTATGGATAAAGGCAAAATCATTGCTCAGGGCGCACCAAAAGAGCTTCTAAAACTTTACTTTGAAGGTCAATACATCGAGATTCCAGAATCCGATTTGCAGGGTAAAAAACCTGAAATATTCAATTATCCATTTCATCGAAAAGGCGAAAATATAGAGTTTCACGTTCCTGATGTGAAACTTGCTTTGGCCGAGCTCATTACACAGGACATTAGCCTCAATCATATGTCAGTGCGCTCAGCTAGCCTGGAAGATCTTTTTCTTCATCTCACTGGAAAGGATCTGCGCGAATGAAAAAATTCCTCGCACTTCTTGGTGCCCGCAATAAAGAATACATTCGAGATCGTGGCTCCATGGCTTGGGGACTACTGTTCCCATTTCTGATCATTTTTGGATTTTCATTCGCTTTTTCAGGAAAAAATCAGGACGTTTTTAAAGTTGCGGTGCATCGCCCTGCCGAAGCAATGACCCAGTCACTGACAAGTGATTTTCTAAAAACTCAGTACATTCGCTTTTTCGATACAGACAATCTCGATGCGGCCGTTGCAAAACTTCGCCGACACCAAATCGACATGTTAGTGACACTCGAGCCAAGCCCAAAATACTGGATCAACTCATCCTCACCGAAGGGCTATATCCTCGAAAAAATTATTACCGGCCAAAAAACATCTCACGGCGAACCGTTCAGCAAAGAGATCGTTGAAGGTCGAGAAATTCGCTACGTCGATTGGCTTATGGCTGGGTTGCTCAGCATGAACATCATGTTCAGTTCTTTGTTCGGCGTCGGCTACGTGATTGTTCGCTATCGCAAATCAGGTGTCTTGCGGAGAATCAAGGCAACTCCTGTTTCAGCTTTTGAGTTTCTTGCCGCACAGGTCGCCAGCCGATTCCTGCTCATTCTGGCAACCAGTGCAGTTGTGCTCGCTGGTTGCCGTCTGTTTGTCGACTTCCAAATGTTCGGCTCATACTTGAACTTGTTTCTCGTGCTGAGCTTGGGAGCACTTTGCCTCATATCAATGGCTTTGGTTGTCGCCTCAAGAGTTGCAAGTGAAGAATTCGCGGGGGGAATTTTAAACATCCTCACCTGGCCGATGATGCTTTTCTCAGGTGTTTGGTTCTCGCTTGAAGGAACCAATCCAGTGCTCCAGAAAGTGGCTCAAGTGTTTCCTTTGACCCACATGGTCGATGCATCGCGGGCCATCATGACAGAGGGAGCGGGCTTGGCTGAAATTGGAGGTCACCTGACAATTCTTGCGACGCTGGCAGTTGTATTCATGGCAGCCAGTTCCATTCTTTTTCGCTGGGAATAATCGCCCTGCCCGTGGTTTTTCCAAAATGAAGCCAAGAATCCTTTGCGCTTGTTAACTCCTCAGCTAACATGCCGCCTTGCGCGGAAAATATTACTGTTGCACTCCTGCTACAGATTCCATGCGGAGGCTCTATGTCGGTTGTACTCAAAGGTGTCTTCAAAGATTATCCACTTGGCGCTTCGATTGTACGTGCATTGCACGGCATCGATCTCGAAATTGAAAAAGGTGAGTTCACAACCATTGCAGGACCATCTGGCTGCGGCAAATCAACTTTGCTCAACCTCATCGGTTGCATGGATGTTGCAACAACCGGAACTGTGAGCATCGAAGGCAAGATCACAAACTCGCTCACAGACAAAGAACAAACGAACCTCCGACTCAACACGCTCGGGTTTATTTTCCAAAGTTTTAACCTCGTGCCAGTTTTATCGGTTTACCAAAATGTTGAACTCCCCCTGCTGCTCAAAGGGGGAATGACTGCCGGAGAGCGTTCAAAGCGAATCTCCGAATTGCTAGACCAGGTAGGCCTGGCGAACAAAGCCAACAATCGTTCCCATGAGCTCTCTGGAGGGCAACGCCAACGAGTTGCTATCGCCCGCGCCCTCGTCACAGAGCCAAAAATTGTTCTCGCCGACGAACCCACAGCAAACCTCGATTCGGAAACCGGACAAAACATTATTGAGCTGATGCGAACACTCAATAGCAAGCAAAAAACGACTTTCATTTTTTCATCGCACGATCCCAAAGTCATCGAGCATGCGCGGCGAATTGTTCGCCTTCAAGATGGCCGGGTTATTGAAGACGTGAGGAAATGATCCATGTTTGAAGAACTCAAAGTTCTCTTGCTGGTTGCCATTCGCAATCTTGCACTCCACAAGGTCAAAACCCTTGTGGTGGGTGGAATACTCTTGGTGGGAAGCTTTCTCGTTGTATTTGGTCTTTCTTTGCTAGGAAGCGTGGAAAGCACAATGTCCCAAAGTATTATCGGGAGCGTGGCGGGGCACCTCCAAGTCTACTCTTCCGACGCTCGCGACGACCTTGCGCTTTTTGGCAGTGGATTTTTCGGCCGCGACGATCTGGGCGAAATCAATAAATTCGAAGATGTCAAAGCCGAAATACTAAAGAACGAGAACGTCTCCGACGTTGTTCCTCTTGGCTTTGAAAATGCGCTTCTCGGAAGAGGCAACCTCCTCGATGACCTTTTCGAGCGGTTCCGTGCAACCGTGAAAGCCCGCTCTGAAAAAGACATTGCTTCAATGATTGAAACAATCAAAGTCAACCTGAGAACAGTTCGTTCTGATCTCGAAAATGAATTAAAAATTTCAAGCATTCCAGATGATATTAAGAAGCAGATCGTTGACGTCGAGCAAGCTCTTTCAGACGATTTTTGGCTTAAACTAAAACAAGATCCTGAATCGGTTCTTATTTTCCTGGAATCAAAGATTGCTCCGCTTTCGGGAGAAAAAGAGCCACTCTACCTGCGTTACATGGGCACCAACCCAGCGCAATTCGCTGAAGTGTTCAAAAAGTTCAAAATCGTAGACGGTGAAAACATTCCCGCAGGAGAGCGCGGAATTCTTCTCAGCCAAAGGATCTACGAAACGCAAGTCAAAAACATCGTGGCGCGCGGTTTCGACAATCTTCGCAAAGGGGTTATCGAGCAACGTAAAAAAATTGCCGAGGACATTAGCCTCAAAACCATCGCCTCTGACCTCCCCAAGCAATACCTTGAAGTGGTTGTCTACCTTTCAGGCGAAAAACGCAGCGAAATTGCCGCACAACTCAAAGGTTTTTTGAAGGCGGATGAAAATGAGCTTGAACCTCTAATGAAAAAGTTTCTGACGGTCGATGACTCGAATTTCGAAGAGCGATTCAGTTACTTCTACAAAACAATTGCACCCTCTATTCGACTCTATCCTTTCAAGGTGGGTGACACCATCAATTTACGTTCCTACACACGCAGTGGATTTTTAAAGACCGTTCCGTTGAAAATTCATGGCCTTTATCAGTTTTCTGGCCTTGAAAGCTCTGACCTTGCGGGCGCCTTTAACTTCGTTGACATGGTCAGCTACAGAGAACTCTATGGGCGAATGAGCAGCGAAGGACAAAAGGAACTCGAAGAGCTACGCAAAGAGGTGAGTGTTAAGCCCATTGAAAGCGGTTCTCTTGAAGATTCGCTCTTTGGTGGCGATGTCACACTCGAAACTCGTTCCGACGACAACGCAAAGACAGCTGGACTTCCCAGAGAGAATGCAGTCTTGGAATTCAAACGCGCAGCCACTGAAAAATATGACACGGCCGAGCTGAATTCCGGACTCGTTATCAACGCTGCAATACTTCTCAAAAACCCCCGGCGACTCAATTCAACGCGCATTGAATTGGAAAAACAGCTCGCAGATGCCAACATGAAACTCAAAGTTGTTGACTGGAAGCAGGCATCAGGAACGCTTGGACAGCTTGTGTCTGTCATTCGTGCAGTGCTGCTCATCGCAGTAGGGATTATTCTCATTGTGGCTATGGCTATCATCAACAACGCCATCATGATGACCACACTCGAGCGTACCCGAGAAATAGGAACCCTGAGAGCCATAGGCGCGCAAAGAAGCTTCGTTTTGAAAATGTTCTTTGTTGAAACTCTCACAATTGGTTTGCTCGCAACATTCCTGGGAGCCGTGCTTGCTGTCATTTTTGTAAGCATTCTGGGAACCCGAGGCATTGCATCGCCGTCTGACTTCGTAAGTTTCTTATTCGGTGGCCCGCGCCTCTACCCAACATTCTCAACAACAATTGCAGTCGTGGCTCCCATAGTCGTTGCCGCTTTGGCTCTTGTTTTCACGCTTTACCCGGCGTTCATGGCAAGCCGGATCTCTCCAGCCGCAGCCATGCAGGATAGGGAGTAAAGGTTCATGTACACATTTTTTATCATTGCTCTGAGAAATCTCGTTCAAGCCAAACGCCGAACTTTGCTTTTGGGCTCAGCAATTGCCTTTGTTTCACTCCTCTTGCTTCTTCTGTTGAGCATCAGCAAAGGTGTGTCGGATCGCCTTATTGAGGCCTCCACCCTCACCTCAACCGGACATGTGAACATTGCAGGTTTCTTTAAGCAGAGAGCAAATTCTGCCACGCCTCTTATTACCAACAGGGAACAAATTCGAAAGCTTGTGCAGGACAACGTTCAAGGTCTTGCAATGGTCACCGATCGTGCTCGTGGTTGGGGAAGACTCATTGGCACAGGAGGCTCATTCAACACTGGATTGAATGGCGTCATTCTTGAAGAGTCAGCATTTCTCAAGGAAGTAAAACTAGCAGAGCAATCGGAATACAAAAAAGATGGCTCGAATAAAATTCTCGGAGATATTTCCAACTTCGGTCAACCAAACACCATTCTCATCTTTGCAGGTCAGGCAAAAAAATTAGGGGTTGACGTGGGTGACACGCTGACCTTCATTACTGAAGCCAATGGTGGGCAAGCCAATTCCGTCGACCTCACTGTTTCGGCAATTGCTCGTGACATGGGCTTTTTGAGCAACTTCAGCGTTTTTGTGCCCCGACAAACCGTTCTCGATCTCGATCGACGCGGTCCCGACACCACGGGTGCCGTGTGGATTTATTTGAAAGATATTTCACGATCCACCGAGGTTCGCCAACAACTCGAAGGCGTCTTGAGTAAAGCAGGCTTCACAATTCTCGAACACGATCCACGCCCATTCTTTTTCAAGTTCCAAAAAATTGTTGGTCAAGATTGGCGCGGCCTGCGGCTCGATCTTACAACCTGGGACGATGAGGTTTCCTTCATCAACTGGATTGTAACGAGCTTAAATGGCTTGTCGGTTTTTCTTGTGGCTATTCTCGGGCTCATTATCGCCACCGGAATTGCCAACAGCATGTGGATGACCGTGCGCGAACGCACGAAGGAAATCGGAACTCTGCGAGCTATTGGAATGCAGAAACCCCAAGTGAGAACTCTTTTTATGATTGAGGCATCACTTCTTGGACTTTTGGGAGCTTTGGCGGGATGCATTCTTGGCATTGTGCTCGTGAGTATTATCAATGTTGCAAATATTCCGATTAGCAACGCCGGACTTCGCGTCTTCTTGATGACAGATGTTGTGACCCTCGCTCTCAGACCAGCTCATCTCATCACTGCGCTCGTTTTTCTGCCCCTCCTCACGGCAATGGCGGCATTTTATCCATCACTTAAGGCAAGCCAAATGAGGCCAGTACAGGCTCTCAATCAAGGTAAATAAGGAGTTCACACATGAGTTTCCATCTTTACAAAAAATTATTCCTGCTTGCGGCTGCATCACTTTATTCATCAAGTGCAGCTTTCGCACTCTCGGATGCAGAACTTAAGAAACTTGTTTCTGAAGTTGATGACAGGCAACGCAATTCAGGTGACTACAAATCAGTTGTGTTCATTGAGCAAAGTGAAAAAGGCAAAGTGACCCAAGCCTTCGAGGCCACAGTTTTTCGTCGCGACGAAGACGATAAATGGATGCTGTTATTTACCAAACCCAAAAGCGAAACCGGAAAAGGCTACTTGCGACTGGATAAGAACCTTTTCCTCTACGAACCTGCATTGGGTAAATGGGAACGACGAACAGACAGATCAGGCATTGGTGGAACCAACTCGCGCCGTCAGGATTTCGATGAATCACGCCTCAGTGAAGAGTACACATCAAAATTCATTGCCGATGAAAAACTCGGAAAATTCGAGGTACATCATATCGCTTTGACTGCTAAAAGTGAGGCCGATGTTGCAAGTCCAATTCTTCACCTTTGGGTTGATAAAGAATCTCGCAATATCCTCAAACGCCAAGAGAAGTCGCTCTCTGATAAGCTTTTAAGAACACTTTATTATCCTGGCTGGGATAAAAAGTTCAGCAAATCAAAAGGTGCAGATGTTTATATTCCGAAGCAAATTCGCATTGTCGATGAAGTTGAAAAGGGCAATGGCACCACGGTTGTGTTGAGAGAATCGAATCTCGATCCCTTGCCGGCAAATATTTTCACAAAAGCTTGGTTGGAGTCACAGAGCCGATGAATTCCTTGAAGAGCCTTTATGTCTTTTCCTTTCCAATTTCTGCCCTAATTGGCCTGCTTCCATTGGTAGCAAATGCCTCCAATTCAACCATCGAAGAAGAAATGTTTGGCGGCGCAACTCAGTCGGGGCCCGCATCTGCCGCACCTACTGAGCAACTTAAAGCAGCTCCTTCAGAGGCATCAGTCCCTCAGCAGAGTGAAGACAAGAACAGCGAAACCTTAACACTCGGCGGACGACTTGAGCTCCAGGCAACACTTCTCAAAAGCTCGAGTAATTCCTTCGGCGATTCGCCAGTGAATCAGTCAACGGGAGCAGAACTTTATCTCGATTCAAGGCCCACTGACGACCTCAGAGGTTTCGTTAAGGGTGCACTCACGCAAAGAAAAGCCCCTGGGACGGCAGGCTCCCAATCGGTTTCAAACGATATAAGCCTCTATGAAATGTGGATAAAATGGGGCGGAAAGAGCGCAATTTATACGACAGTAGGCAAACAGAAACTAAAATGGGGTGCGGCAAGTTTTTGGAATCCAACCGATTTCCTTGCAGTTCAAAACAAAGATCCTCTTGCAACCTACGACATCCGCCCGGGCGCAAATCTTGTTAAATTGCATATGCCGTTCGAAAAGTCTGGCCACAACTTGTATGCCATTGTGGACCTCGAGAATACCACATCAGCTCACTCACCTCGCTTGGCCACACGTGCTGAATTCAACTATGGATTCGGAGATTTCACGGGTGAACTGACAACGACATTGGCGGGCGGAAAAGATCAGCCACTTCGCTTTGGACTCGACCTCAGTACCGGATTAGGGCCAGTGGACCTCATCTTGGAATCTGCATGGACTCGGCGCAGCAACCAGAAATTTTATGAAAAAATCACAACTGAAAACGGAAACTTCGAATTCAAGAATCGAGACCGCGCCAAGAGTGCTATCCCTCAAGTTGTCGCCGGATTACGCTACGATATCAAATATTCTGACAGCGACTCTGCGAACGTGAGCGTCGAGTATTTTTGGAATGATGCTGGATATTCCGACGTGGCTCTGGAAGCCTATTCCTTTATTCAAGGACAAACACAACGTCTTTATTTAGCCAATCGCTATGCAGCGGCGAGTCTTGTTTTGGCACAACCGGGGAGCTTTAATGACTCCACTCTTATCTTCTCCGCGCTTGCTAACCTCACCGATAAAAGCTGGCTTGCCAGAACGAGCCTAAGTCACAAAATCAGCACCCGATCGAGAATTGAATTTGCCATCGCAAAGACGGGCGGCGCGGGCGAATTCTCGGGTGGCATTCCTCGCTCTGTTGTAGATAAGGTTAAGAGTTCAGCAAACCTTCCAACAGCAGCGCGCGATGCACTCGATCGTGTCAGCGGCGTGCAACAGGATTTCACCCTGAGTTTGACGGCAGGAATCGACCTTTAAGAGTAAACAACCCAAGCTTGCAGACCGTTAGCTGAGAGAAAGTCGCCTCGAACATCGAAGTTGTTTGCGGAAAAATCGATCTCGAGTCTATCCAATACAACAATAATAACAGCAGTTTTGAAGTGAAAGTTAATTCAGACCTAATCCAATAAGGTTGCAATTGTAATTAAGCCTCGTCTCTGGTTTTGAAAAAGACATGGCTTGGATGCATGGGTTGGGTTCTGCAAATACGACTGCCGATTGCAAGCAACTCCTCGATACTAGGACTTTTAAAATATCTCCCTGAAGTCGTTCGATGCTCTTGCCGATCCAGAGTTAAGATTCGATATCACGAAGATTCTTCTTTGGGGGTAAAATGCTTCAAGTTATTAAGCGCGCAGCGGCGTGTTTCGGAATTTTGACCAGCATTTCCTGCGGTCCGACTGGCAACTCTAACCAGGTAACGGCAGTTAACCAGTTGACTGACTCGCTTCAAGACGAGGAAGTTGCAGCGCCTCTGGGCCTCGCGGGCTTGGGCGATCGCGTTTGCCGCCTCAACTTTTCTTTTGTGAAGAAAGACGCGGCTGGCAGCTATTCCATAGTTGGCGACGGCACAACGACTGATAATGTTCCGCGAGGAGGTTACGGCCGCGGCTGCTTGAATTTCTGCATTACCACTTTCGATGAACTGCTGAAGGTCAACCAACCAAACGGACTTGAGATATTAATCAAGAGTTGTTCTTTCGCTGATGCCGCTCCAGCGGCAGCTCCAGCGGCGGCTCCAGCGGTTGCACCAGCGGCAGCACCAGCAGCGGCAGCACCAGCAGCGGCCGCCTTTCAGACCAAAACTG
>CAIZJW010000176.1 GCA_903933385.1 uncultured Silvanigrella sp.
ATGGGCGCACGATGATGAGTGGGCTTGGATGGGAATTTGCAACGGCTGGTCACCCGCTGCTCTGCGCGAGCAGAAACCCCTGCAAAGTGTCATGGCAATTCGGGGTGACAAAAAAGTACTTCTCACTGAGGGAGATATTAGAGGTTTACTGAGTTGGGTTTGGGGATGGCAGTTTCCCACTCAAACACTCGGAGCAGGTGTTCGCTGTGATGCCGCAGAGTCAAAAACAATAGTAAAAAACAAGCGAATCATCGACGGTCGTCTGTGCGAAGGCAAGGGATCACGGCCAGGACGCTGTGTTGCAGCAAATACCATTTATATAAACAGAGATGATCCATTCGCATCTGTGCCTGGTCGAAAGGTTAAATTCGGTTTCGATCCTGGGAACAACACCACTCACGAAGCAAGTCTCAATGCTGTTATAGGAAACTCGTACTATGAAGCAGAGGTTAAGGATCTCAGCAGTGGCGAAAAGAGGAAGCTACTGATTCAAATTACGCAGGCTTGTCGCGACATGAATCCGGGTCTGTTTCATGCGGCGTTGGTTGATCTCGTGGCCCGCCGGAAATCAGGATTTGTGGTTGACGCAGATAGATACACACAAGTCTGGAATCAGCCCGTTTATGCGTATGAAATGACATACCTTCCCATCTTGAAAATGGATGGATCCTCAAGTGCACCCGGCGTTCCGGTTGCAGTTGCTGAGGTTAAGAATGATCCCTACGCGCAATTTAGGGCCGAAAAAACCAGCAAAATTGTTCAGGTGAGAACTAAGGTCATATATGCGTCCGAGAACGGCCCGTTTGCTCGTTATAAAGCAGATGGCAGTCAAGAAACCCATGAGGAGCTCGTGTCCGATTATACGCTTGAAATTAGCGCCAAAGGCAAAATTCTCGGTGGAGAATGGGGACTCATCCCAGGTACCCCGGGAGTGAAACCCCTGCGCGCTAGCAACTCATCTGCACCTGTCGCACCAGATTTCATTTGGAACTATCCAGAGAATTCAAAGCCAGAGGGCGAAACTATCAATTACAAGACTCTGAAGAAAATTCATGATTGTTCGCTGCGTCAGGAGAGCACTGGAAAGTTTGACTTGACGCCTCACGTCAAGGAAGCGCTGCCGTATGTAGAGTGCCCTCTCGATTGAGTGAAATATGCCTGATCCTGCCAGGGTAGATTCATCAGATCGACGTTTCCGCCAGACAAAATGATTCCTACATTTTTCCCCAAAAAATGGTCACGGTTTGCGAATAAAACTGCCAAAGCCGTTGCGGCCGATGGCTCAATAATAACCTTTGCACGCTCCCAAAAAAATCTCATTGCCGTGATAATTGCAGCTTCGTCCACGGTAAATATGCACTCAAGGTGCCTTTGTAGAATCAGAAAATTTCTTGATCCGAGAGAAGTGAGTAATCCGTCTGCAATTGTTTTGGGATTTTCTGAGGGAATAATTCGCCCTGCTGCGAGAGACAAAAAGGCATCATTTGCGTTGAGGGGTTCCGCACCAATGAC
>CAIZJW010000177.1 GCA_903933385.1 uncultured Silvanigrella sp.
ATGCGAATTTCAAGAAGCCAAACCCCCAATCTTCTTGCTACGTCATCTTATGTGGATGAGGGGTGAGCTGTCCATTCCGACGCTCCAGGGGAGTCAGTTTTTCCAACAGACCTTTTCACTCGAAGCTCGAGCTGTGTTTGAACAAGGCGCAATTGATAACTGGCCTGAGCTCGAATTTCCTGCATTGTCGAAAACAGTGATTTCGAGAGTCGCATCCGCAGTGTCCTCGTCCGGGAATCGAAAAGAATTTTCTGAGAGGGGCAGCCCTTGTGATGCGCAGAGAGCTCCAGCATTGAACATCTCGAGTTTGGTGGCTTGGGTGCCGAGGTAAAACCGGGAGAGTGCGCTTCCTGCATCAGGCTCTGCATTGTTTGTGAGGGATGAAGCGAAGCATTGAATTGTGCCGCTATTCGTTCTGAAGCCAAAAATCATGTCTTTGTAGTTAGCTGGGGTCACTTCAACGATGCCAGAACTTACAATCGGTACTAGAGTTTCTTTGGGGGCAATGGCTGTTTTGATTCCAAGGTCTATATCGCCAATGTCGGGAGCATCTGAGTCAACATAGACTTTGACAACTGACATGTTCAACTTGTTGATGCCTGTGTCGTCTTCCGATTCATTTCCATATCTGTCAGAGTAGAAATATCGAATGTTTCTTTCTCCACTGCTGCGGGGCGACGCTATGTCGCGCCATCTCACATCGTCTCGGCTGAGGGTAATCCCATTTTCGCTGCATCGATGAAATTTGTTGGGAAGAAATCCATTTTCATCATCACTCAGTGTTGCTGCAATTTTTTCTCCAGGTCCGCATTTTTGATAGCCAAGCTTAATAACTGCATCTGGTAAGCCAGAAATAACGTTAGGTGTGTCTGAGAGTCCTTTGATTTCGAAGTCGGTTGCATTTGCGCTCAATCTGGAAATGCGCTTGTCACCTTTCAGGCCAAAGCTGAATTCTTTTATGCCAGCTGCTTTATCTTTTTCAGAAAGCTGGCCTGTCAGACTTATGAAGAAACTGCCGCTTGCTTTCGTTCCGTTCGCAAAGCTGGGCGGAATATTCACTGAAATAGATTCGTTGAAGGTTGGGAAAATCTGGGTGAGTACGACAGGAGCCTCTTTATCGCTGCCTTCGTGAATTTCGACGAGCAAACTTCTGATGAGGGAGCCTTGGTTCTTCAAGGAAAGTTCAACTGTTTCTTTATTTGTGCAACCCGTGCCAGCTTCGAGGTTTCCAATAGGTTTGTCTAACACAAAGGTTTGCCCCGCAAACGAGGCTGAAAAGTTTATTTCTGGGGTGTTTATTTTCTCGTCGCTGCAAGCATCGAGTGTGATTTCAATTTGCCCGAGATCTTTCGAGAAAAAAAGAGGATTGGAAGTCTTCGGACAGTAACCGCTGCGCGATGCAACGATCTGAAATTTATTTTCTCGGGTTTCACCGAGGGGCACTGGCCAAGCGAATCCTTCCCCTTTTGCATCAGAAAGTGTTGCTGCCGGAGTATAATTCTCTGCTTGTTTAAAATTGAAAGTTCGTAAATCGGATTCCGCGGTTCCAACAACAGAGAGAGGAATTACACTAATCTGCGCATCAGAGAGTGGTGTTCCGGTAGCGTCTTTAACTTTAACTTTCACTGCTGCGACTCGAATAGGAACTAATGCACTCGTAGCGACATTGAGTATTGTTTTATTGCCAAAGCTTGCCGAAAGAGGAAAACCTACAACATTTTGCGAGTATGAAAACGCATCTTGGTTCGTGCCATTTGGAGCATTGGCCAGATATTCGAAACGAATATAACCCATTTCATTCTTTTCATATCCAGCAGCAGAGATTCGTTCGATAGGGAAGGCACTGCCCATCAGCGCAAAGAGTTCAGGCTTTGAAACTCCCAGTTTTCGAATCAGATTCTCACGTTTGAATTCGAAATTGAACTTTCCAGTTTGGATTTCGAAATTGGGTTGCTCAATCTTTCTTCTCACTCCCTCTTTGTCTATCCAAAAAAACGATGGGCCAGTGCTAGGCCCATCA